>NZ_JBWQQI010000005.1:0-415475 GCF_056619545.1 Paraburkholderia sp. SSBN10T | reverse complement strand
ACCCAGCCTGAAGGGCAAAAAGAGTCACCGCCCAATAAGATCCTCAACAACCCGCACCACCCGCTCCGTCGCATCGCCAGCACAACAATCCACCACAACCCGCTCCGACATCCCCCGCAACCAGGTAAGCTGCCTCTTGCACAACTGCCGCGTAGCGAAAACCCCCTTATCCCGCATGGAAACAAAATCGCCCACACCATCGAGATACTCCCAGGCCTGCCGATACCCGACACACCGCATCGACGGCAGCCCAGCATGCAAATCCCCTCGCGCGCGCAGCCGCTCGACCTCGTCGATAAATCCCGCCGCCAGCATGGCATCGAACCGCTGCGCGATCCGCTCATGCAACACACTGCGATCCGAAGGCTCCAGCGCCACCGGCACAAACCGCCACGGCAGCGCCGCTTCGTCCGCTCGCGCAGGCGCCGCCAGCAGGGCCGACATCGGCTGCCCCGTCAACATGAACACCTCCAGCGCCCGCTGGATCCGCTGCGAGTCATTCGGTGCGAGCCGCGCCGCCGTGACCGTATCCACCGCCGCTAACCGGGCATGCAGGGCCGGCCAGCCTTCGCGCGCGGCATCGGCATCGAGTGTCGCGCGTACCTCGGCATCGGCGGCCGGCAGGTCGTTCAAGCCCTGGGTCAGCGCCTTGTAGTACAGCATCGTCCCGCCCACCAGCAACGGTATGCGCCCGCGCGCGGTGATCTCGGCGACCAGGCGCAAGGTGTCCGTGCGGAACTCAGCCGCCGAGTAAGCCTCCGCCGGATCGACGATGTCGATCAGATGGTGCTGCGCCCGCGCCCGCTCTTCCGGCGTCGGCTTGGCCGTGCCGATATCCATCTCGCGGTACACCAGCGCCGAATCGACGCTGATGATCTCCACCGGCCGTCGCTCCGCCAGCGCAAGCGCGGCGGCGGTCTTGCCGGAGGCGGTCGGGCCCAGCAGGCAGGCGACCGGAGTAGCGGGGCGTGGCGTCATGATCGGCGTGACCGCAGCGCCGGTGGCTGCGGTCGTATCGGGGCGGCGCGCGGGCTCATTGGCCGCGCATGAACAAGCGGTCGAGGTCCGACAGCGTCAGTTGATACCACGTCGGTCGACCGTGGTTGCATTGGTCCGCGCGTTCGGTGGCCTCCATCTGGCGCAGCAGCGCGTTCATCTCGTCCAGCGTCAGGCGCCGGTTCGCGCGCACCGCGTGGTGGCAGGCCAGCGTGCCAAGCAGTTCGTGCTGCCGCTCGGTCAGGACCCGCGAGCCGCCGTATGCGTGCAGGTCGGTCAGCACCGCGCGGGCCAATGCCTGCAGGTCGGCGTCCTTGAGCAGGGCCGGAACCGCGCGGATTGCCAGCGTCGTCGGCGATAGCACCGCCAGGTCGAAGCCCAGGGCATCGAGGGTGTCGCGCTCTTCCTCCACCGTGCCGATTTCGACCGGGTCAGCCTGCATCGTCAGCGGAATCAGCAACGGCTGCACCGCGATCGCCCGGTCGGCCAGCGCGTTCTTGAACTGCTCGTACAGAATCCGCTCGTGCGCCGCGTGCATGTCGACAATCACCAAGCCCTGCGCGTTTTGCGCCAGCACGTAAATGCCGTGAATCTGGCCGAGGGCGAAGCCGAGCGGTTGTTCGTCCGTGCCGTGAAACGCCGGGTTGCCGTCCGCCGACGGGGCGAAGAACGACGGCGTGTCGGCCGCGGAATCGCGTGCCTCCAGCGTGGTCGTCCCCTGCGCGGTGCCGGCGCCGTTATCCTTGCGGCCGAACAACGCGTCGTAGAGGGCAAGCGGTTGCGCGACCGGCAGCGTACCCTGCGTCATGCGCGCCTGACGCAGCCAGGTGTTGCCGCCCTGGGCGCCGAAACCGCCACCGCCGCTACTACCGCTACCGCCGTTGCCGAAGCCGCCTCCGCCGCTACCACTGTTCCCGAAGCCGCCGCCGTTGCTGCCGGCAAATCCGCTGTTTCCGCCGAAACCGCCAGTTCCACCGCCCACGCCCGCGCCCCCGAGCGGCGTAGCCGCGAACGACGCCGGGCTGCCCGAAACCGGCTCGAGATGCGCCGCGTGCCCACCCGCTGTGGTTTCCGGAGACGCCCCGGCGTGCCGTGCCAGCGCCCGCTGGACGGCATGAAAGACGAACTGGTGGATCGAGCGCGAATCGCGGAAGCGCACTTCGATCTTCGACGGGTGCACGTTCACGTCGACGCCTTCGGGCGGCAGATCGAGAAACAGCACGTACGATGGGTAGCGCTCGCCATGCAGCACGTCTTCGTAGGCGGCGCGTACGGCGTGGGTCAGCAGCTTGTCGCGTACGAAGCGCCCGTTGACGAAGAAATACTGCTGGTCCGCCCGGCCGCGGCTCGCGGTCGGCAGGCCGGCGCAGCCGTAGACCGCGAGCGGCCCGGCCGACTCGTCGAGCGGCAGATGGGCGGTCGCAAAGGTCTCGCCCATGATCTTGCCGACGCGTGTGGCCGGATCCGTGGCGTTCCAGTGCTCGACCGCGCGGCCGTTGTGCAGCACCGAAATCGCCACGTCCGGCCGCGCCAGCGCGGCTCGGCGGATCATCTCGAGGCAATGGCCGAGTTCGGTTTGCTCGCTTTTCAGAAATTTGCGGCGCGCAGGCGTGTTGAAGTACAGCTCGCGCACTTCGATGGTCGTGCCCTGCGTACCGGCTGCCGGGCCCAGCACGCCGGTTTGCGCCTCGATGCGCATCGCGTGTGGCGCGTCGGCGGTGCGGCTCGTAATGAACATTTCCGATACCGACGCTATCGAGGCCAGCGCTTCGCCGCGAAACCCGAGCGTGCCGACCGCTTCCAGCTCGGCGAGCGAGCGGATCTTGCTGGTGGCGTGGCGCATCAGGGCGAGTGTGAGTTCGCCTGCGGGGATGCCGCAGCCGTCGTCGGTAATCGAGATTCGCTTGACGCCGCCTTCGTCGAGCAGGATGCGCAGCGTGTTCGCGCCGGCGTCGAGCGCGTTCTCCAGCAGCTCCTTGACGACCGAGGCCGGCCGCTCGACCACTTCGCCGGCGGCGATCTGGCTGATCAGCAGGTCCGGCAAGGGCTGAATCGCCCGCAACGGACGTAGGGCGGGCGCCACAGGCTGGCTGGTGGGGGAGACAGGCGGTTCGGAGAATTCGGACATGGCGAAATTATAGCGATTCGCTGTGAACTCGCTGCGGAGCGCCCGCGAGACGGAGGGTGTGTGGGTCGCCCGCGACCGTCACAGGCGGACGCGGTGCGCTCGTACACGCAGATTTCTTATCGGCGTCGGGCACTTTCGGTATCATGGCGCGGTCAATTTCTGCGCCTTCGGGCCGGAGATCGCTGCCAATTTCACCGTGCCGTGACGGCTTGCCGCTTCGACCGTCTACGCCATTTGCTCAATTCGCTCAATAAGGGACGCTTTTGGACACGCTGCTGCAGTTCGTGAATCTTGTCTTGCATATCGACAAGTTTCTGGGGCTTTTCATTCATCAGTACGGCGCCTGGGTCTACGCGGTACTGTTCCTGATTGTGTTTTGCGAAACCGGTCTGGTCGTCCTGCCGTTTCTGCCGGGTGACTCGCTGCTGTTCATCGGCGGCGCGTTTTGCGCAAGCGGTGAAATGAACCTCGGTCTGCTGATCGTGCTGCTGCTGGTGGCTGCAGTCGGCGGCAATACGCTGAATTACCTGATCGGCAGGGCGATCGGACCCAAGGTGTTCAACTCGCATATCCCAGTGCTCGAGCGTTTCCTGGACCGCGCGGCGCTGCAGAAGACCCACAACTTCTATGAGAAGCACGGCGGCAAGACCCTCGTGCTGGCGCGTTTCATTCCGGTGGTGCGTACATTCGCGCCGTTCGTCGCCGGTGCGTCGCAGATGAGCGTCAGCCGTTTCCAGTTCTTCAACTTCGTCGGCGCGGCGCTGTGGGTGCTGCTGCTGGTGCTGCTCGGTTACTTCTTCGGCAACATTCCGTTTATCCGCCAGTACCTGAACGTGATCGTGCTGGTGGGCGCCGGCGCTGCGATCGTGCCGGTGGTGCTGGGCGCGCTGTGGAAGATGATGCGCAAGCCTGCGCCGAGGCCGGGCAGCCACTAGGCTCGCGAGCGAGGAGCCGGCGACGACACTGTCGCTGGCCAGACGTGAGGCTGGGCCAGGCCAAGGGAACAAGGGCGACGCCGCGAGATTTCGCGGCGCCGCTTTTTTTTGCCATCGATGAGCAACTGGCGCTATTGGGTCGTCGTCGTGCCGCTGCGCGCTGCCGTGGCGAATGCCACGGCACGCACCCACCACCCGCCGCTGCTAGGTTGCCGCGCGGCGTACGAGCGGCGTTTCCGGCGTCGGGTAGCCCGCTTCCCGAAAGGTTTCGATGATGGCCCGGTTGGTGTCGAAATAGACCTGCCAGTAATTGTTGGTATGCGTGTAGGGGCGCACGCAAAGCAACGGACCCTCCGGTGTGAACGACAGGACCTCGATATCGGGCGCCGGACTTTCGGCGACGTTAGGAATCTTGACGACGGCAGCGCGCAGGCGATTGGCCGCATCGATCGGATCGACGCCGTTGGCGATCTTTGCCGTCAGCTCTACGCGGCGCACCGGCAACGCGCTGTAGTTGGAGATCGTGTCCGAGAAGATCTTGTTGTTGCCGACGATGGTCGTGACGTTGTCCGGTGTGATGATCGTGGTGCCGAAGAGGCCCAGTTCATGAACGGTGCCGGTCACCCCGCCGGCCATGACGAAATCGCCGACCTTGAACGGGCGCAGCACCTGCATGAAGATACCCGCGGCGAAGTGGGCGAGCAGGCCACCCCACGCAGTGCCGATGGCGAGACCGAGGCCCGCGAGCAGCGCCGCGAACGAAGTGGTTTGTACTCCGAACACCTGTAGAATCGCGAGAATCAGCAGCAGGTTCAGCAAGGCGCCGAGGATCGAGCCGAGATACTTCGCGAGCGTGGGATCGACACGACCGTTGCGCTCCAGCAGCTTGCGCAACAGGCCCGTGATGATGCCGATCACCCATCGGCCGACGATCCATAGGACAATCGCACCGAGCACTTTGGTGCCGAGGTCGATGCCTCGCGTCATGAGAAAGATGCGGATGGTTTCGAAATTCAAGGTGCCCTCGCTCGGATCGGTTGCGTTTGACTGATGACGAACAGCTTCGATTCAACATAGTAAAAGCAAAACCTGACGAGGGACGAAGTGCCTCACTCTCGGTCTTCGCAAGTTATAGGCGACGGCTCGCGCCTACGCAAGGACCATTCCTGAACCTATGCAAAATGTATTGGCAGGTATTAACGGCGTCCCTGATTCGCGCTATTGTTTTTCGCTAAATTAATTTAACGATTTGATGAGGTAAGCCATGGTTCCGAATAGAGACGTTCACTTTATCCCGGCAAAACTCACGGCACTGCGCCCAACCCAGATGACCGTGGGTTATCGTGAGGTGGCTCTGAAGCGCGCGCACTGGAAGACGCTGAACAAGAAGCAGCGCAGCGCCGCGATTGATGCGCATTCGTTCCCTGCGGTGCTGGGCCCAGAGGACCGTTACTACATCGTCGATCATCATCACCTTGGGCGGGCGCTAATCGAAGAGGATGTCAAGGAAGTGAAGATAATGGTGCTGAAAGACCTGTCGTGGCTTGATTTCACCATCTTCTGGCGCATGATGGAGCACAACCAGTGGGTCCATCCGTTCGGCGCCGACGGCTCGCGTTACGATTACGAACACCTGCCGAAGGTGGTCACTGAAATGAGCGATGATCCCTATCGCAGTCTTGCGGGCGAGCTGCGCAACGTGGGCGGCTATGCCAAGGACGCGACGCCTTTCAGCGAATTCCTGTGGGCCGACTTTCTGCGTCCGCGGGTGCCCGAGAGCAAGATCACGAAAAACTTTACGAAGGCGCTTGCTCTCGCGAAGACCCTCGCTCATACGCCTGAGGCGCGTTATTTGCCCGGCTGGTCCGGTGTGATTACGACGGGCTGAAGACGGCCCGGACTGACGCCGCCGCGACAGATGTGGGGGCGCATTGTCACATTGGCAAATGGGACTTGCTGTACGGCGAGGTCCGGATGACCAGCGCGTCGCTGGCTTTGGCTTTCTTCTTGCGCAGGCGCATGTGCCACGCGCAATACAGTGCGAGTGCGCATGTTAGTGCACAGGCGCATGAACGCTCGACAAACTCGTCAGGCGAGCTGAACTTTCCGTAGCGACTCGGGGCGTCGGCGAACACGCAAAACGTGAGCGTCGCGTCGAACACCAGGGCGGCCATTGCGAGGACGAGGTAAGCATAGCCGCCGTTCAAGGCAAGCTCCGGCCTGGCAACAGTGCATAGATGACATGCGACTAGCAGCGTCGCAAGAATGGCGAGGTTCGTAGCCAGAACGAACAGAAAGTTGCTCATGATGATGGTGGAGTGATTGCGCGGGTTGTTCGGCTGCGCCGATGCATGTGTCAGACAGACTATGAAGACTGCAACACATTGCTGGCGAGCCGTGCGCGATCATTGCATGTCTTTATATCTCAATAAATGAGAATATTTGGACTCCGATAGAATGGGTGGAGGGGACTCTTCGACGCGATGGTTTGTGTTCTCTGTTACCGCTGTATCGCGCTGTCGACGATTGCTGCAAGACGCTGGCCCAGGCTGGGGGTGTTGAGTTGCTGATATTTCGAAAACGCGCGAGCGCCGACCGCCCGGATCGATTCCGGCGGTAGTGCCCAGATCCGTTCTAGCGTTGCGGCCAGTGTTCCGGCTCCGCCCTCCCGGTGATAGAGGAATCCGTTTGCGCCGTCTTCCACATACTCCGGCTCCGGGCCCATGTGCAATTCGAGTTGGTCGTGCACCAGTGGCGGCAAACTCAGCCCGAACATATGGACCACGCTCAGGCCGGCGTCGCCGGGATAGCAGCCGATCCGGCAGGTACGGCTAATCGAGGCGATTTCCTCGTCATCGAAAATGGCGCCGTGCCAGATCAGGTACGGACTATTTGCATAAGTGCGTTGCAGCCACTCGCGATGCTCTCCGTCCCCCACCAAATGCAAAACTATCCCATGCCCCTTGCGGTGCAGTTGTTCGACCGCCTCGATCAGGCATTCGACACTCGAACCGTCGCGTAGCCGCCCCAGAAACAACACCCCTTGCTCGCCGCCGCTTTTCTCCTCGGGCTTAACGGTTCGTGTGACGCGTAGCGAATTGTCTGCGACGATCAGCTTGGCGCGCGGACAACCAATGCGCTCGAGCGACAGTCTCGATGCTTCCGAGTAGCAGACGTATCGGCTCGACAGGGCGACCGCTGCGCGACAGCAGGCGATGCGGACCAGCCTCGGCTTCGCGTGACGGTAGAGCCCTTGACCGTGGATTACCACGGGCACGCCTAATGCTCGCCCGGCGAGCAGGGCGAGCCATAGCGACAGATAGGACATGTCGGCGAAGATCAGGACAGCGGCGGGACGCACCCGCACGATTTCCCCGAAAACTCGCGCCTGAAGCTTGATGCGCCGCGTAAAGACATGCGTGATACCCGTCTCGACGAATTCGTCGCAGGCGGGCGCTTCCCGCGAGAAGCCGCGCGACTCGATTTCACTGGAGCTGGCGAATACCTTGAGCTTGAACAGCCGGCTTAGCGTGTCGATGACCTCGATACGATAGCGTGTGACCAGAGGCTGGACATAAAACACCGTAAGCTTTGCCCGCGACGATGTACCGCCAGGCGCCACCGGTGCATCGCTCATGGTGCCCTCATCAGTTTTGTGCGTCGGCCCGGCGCTGCTGGAAACGACGTGATTCTCGACGGGGAGCGCGTCACACGACGGCACTAAATCCGCACATGACGCGTCCTGGCGAGTGCGACGAACGCTTGCCATTTGCTGTGCACATATGGATCTTCAAAGTTGTTTCGACTGCTAAGTATTGGAAATTGAGGTTCGGCTTGATCGATTAATCGCCTGGCGAGGCAGATGCGTATGACAAGCCGGTTTCCACAGATGATCAGGATGCTAGCAGCGTAAAAAATGACAGGGGTGTGATGAGCGGAGAGAGGCGAATGTTAGGCGGGTAATGACTGGGTGGTGAAATATGGAGGACGCGTGAGGAAATATCTGCAGTGCTAAAAACATGCAGGATGCATGATTCGGAGATGGTGACTACGCCGGTGCGTGTTCCTGTTGCGCGACGACCATGGAGCCAACGGGGTTTGCATGACCGACTCCATCACGGCGAACGGAACCCGTTGCGCGGAACCGTCGCGAGCGACGGTGCGTCTTGCAGATCAGCCATCACGTCGCAGACCTTCGCGTAGACGTCATGCAACGGTGCGTCGGCGACCGAGTCCTTGAACCTGGCATAGTTGATGTGGAACACCTGTACCGCGATCGTGTCGGCGACGATCCGGCGAGGGATGAACGCGCGGAACGGATAGACGTGGCCCGGCAGCGTCACGACCTCGAAGCCGCTACCGAATATGGTCTTGATATCGCGAGCGCGACGTGCGCGAACGACGAGTGTGGCTGGGTCAGCCGTGTTGCTGACAATCGAAAGAAAAGCGTTCGAAAGCAATAGTCGCATTGAAACCTCCGTAGTCGTGCGTGGCAGGTTGCCAGGACTGCGACAACTTGAGATACCCAGCGTTAATGCATTGATCTATAGAGATAGCTTTTCCAGCGCGCATGCGAGGCAATAAGAGAATGGAGCGTTACATATGGCGACGACGTCTGATTTATTGCGGACGAATTACGCCTGTTTAAGGACGTGAGTATTCCGTCGCTTACCCGATGACGGGAAAGTTCGCATTATGCGTATGACCGGAACGGCCTGAAAAAGGGGCTCGACGAAGGTGACGGCGAGCCGGTATCAAGCAGCTTTTAATACTTTGGACTCAAAACTGTCACAAGAAAACGTTTCAAAAATATGTATGAATGGAATGTGTATACCTTTCGACGCGCCATACCGGTGCATAGGCGAAAGGGGACTTGTTTGAACTGTCTCCGGCCAGATCGACCACGGCGCCAAACATCGCCCGAGACACGTCTATCTGTGTATTTTGCACATAGTTATTGACCAGGCCTCGGGTGTTGAACAATAATGTGCAAAATACACACAATGAGGCCTCTGTCATGACCGAACAATTCGATACTGAAGTGCTGATCTGCGGAGCCGGCGCGGCCGGTCTGACGCTGGCGATCGAGCTGGTGCGCCGGCGCGTCGCCTTTCGGTTGATCGACAAGCTCGAGGGCCCCTTTCGCGGCTCGCGTGGCAAGGGTATTCAGCCGCGCAGTCAGGAAATCTTCGAGGACCTTGGGATCGTCGATCGGCTGGTTGCAGTGGGGGGCGTCTATCCGCCGGAGCACACATATGGCAACGACGGCAGTGTCCTGCGTTCCGAAGTCATCGAGGTGGTCGATCCCACACCCGACGAGCCGTATCACATCCGCCTGATGGTTCCGCAGTTCCTGACCGAGGGCGTGATGCGCAGTCGTCTTGCCGAATTCGGCCATCGCGTCGAATTCGGCACGGAATTGCTGGATTTTGCGCAGGATTCCGAAGGCGTAACCTCTCGCATCAAAAAAGGCGATAGAGAAGAATCTGTGCGGGCGCGCTATCTGGTCGGTGTCGACGGCGGCCGCAGTTTTGTGCGGCAAGCGTTAGAGATCGACTTTCCCGGCAAAACGCTCGGGGTGCGGGCCGTGGTTGCCGATATTCACCTGCGTGGTCTGAGTCGGGACATCTGGCACCACTTCAACGAAGGTTCAATGGAATTGCAGGTATCGCTGTGTCCGCTGGCTGGAACCGACCTGTTCCAGTTGCAGGCCCCCGTACCGTTTGAAGGCGAGATCGACGTCTCAGCCGAAGGGCTAACGGCGCTGATCGCCGGGCGCACCGGCCGGCCGGACATCGTCATCGAAGCCGTGCATTGGGCGTCCGTCTTCAACATGAACGCCCGTCTTGCGGATCGCTACCGCGACGGACGTGTTTTCATTGCGGGCGATGCCGCGCATGTGCATCCCCCGACCGGCGGCCAGGGCCTCAATACCAGTGTGCAGGACGCTTATAACCTTGGTTGGAAACTGGCCGCTGTGCTTGGTGGCGCACCAGCGTCGCTGCTCGATACGTTCGAGGAGGAGCGGCGTCCGGTTGCGGCAGAGATGCTCGGTCTTACGACCAGATTGCTCGATAGTGCAAAGCGCGGCGTTCGACGCCGTGGCCGCGAAGTCGGTCAACTCGATATAGGTTATCCGGAGTCCTCGCTTTCCATGGAGCAACCCGGGCGTCACGACACCGTTCGCGCGGGCGATCGGGCACCGGACGCCCCAATGCAAGGTGCAGCCGGGCAGCCTGTCCGGCTGTTTAACCTGTTTCAGGGGGCGCACTGGACCCTGCTCGGGTACGAAGTGGCTGACCGTGCGGCGGTGGCGCCCCGCGCCGGATTGAGGATTTACATTGTGGGCGAGCGTGGCGACCTTCTGGACGATGGTGGGCAAATGCGCGATGCCTATGACCTCGTCGTTGGTACATGGGTGCTGGTGCGGCCGGACGGTTACGTTGGCGCCATTGTTGAAAAGGACGCACTCTCCGCGTTGGAGGCGTACCTCACCTCGGTCGGGCTGCCGCTGGTTCCAGATGGCGCTTAGTGCACGTCAATCAACGGCCATTCTGACTTCACATCCGCTATCGAGCCACATCGACCGCGTCAACATCAGATTGTACGTAGCATCGGAAACGTGGGTGCCACAAGTCGCTCATAGAATCGCGGGCTTGTGCTGCGAGGCACATCCCTCCCTATGCGCTACCGCCGCTGCCGTTCCAGATACGGCGCGACCGAACTGGACATCCGATGTCAGACGCCAGCATACAGACCGACCAGCCAGAAGCCGAGTTGTCCGATGCGTGGTCCCCCTTGATCAATTTGCGGGACACAGGACGCTTTCTGCAAGTACTGGAGGCGCTGGGATGCACACTCGCGATTAGCCGGAGACCTTCAGGCGTGGCCTTGCTGGGTGTGGACAACGGGGTGCCCACACTATCGGCGTGTCTGTTGCCGCGTTCAATGGGCCTGGCGGTAACCCAGGATCGCATCGCAATTGCGACGGCGCGCGAGTTGATGATCTTCGCTAACGTGCGCTCGATCGCGGCCCAGTATCCCGGGAAGCCCGATTATTACGACGCGGTATTCGTGCCGCGCCATTGCTTTTACACCGCCTATTGCGATCTGCACGATATGGCTTTTGACGGCCAGCTCGTTTTGGCCGTGAATACGCGGTATTCATGTATCTGCGTGATTGACGGATACTTCAACTTCACGCCCATCTGGCGCCCACCCTTCGTTCCAGACCTCACGGCCGACGACCGTTGTCATCTGAACGGAATGGCCTTTCACGATCGCAAGGTCAGATTCGTGACCGCACTGGGAACGACAAACACGCCGTACGGCTGGCGTGAGGGCATGGCCACCAACGGGGTGGTGATGGAGGTGCCCTCGGGACGGGTCGTCGCGTCGGGCCTGTCGATGCCCCATTCGCCACGCATCATCGACGGTCAGCTTTATGTCCTCGAGGGCGGCCGCGGGCAGGTGTTGCGGATCGATCCGGTGACGGGGGAGGGCACCGTGATCGCGAAGCTCCCTGGCTTTACGCACGGGTTGGCGGCCTACGGTGGCGTGCTGTTTGTCGGGTTGTCGAAATTGCGCGAGAGGCGCGGCCCGCAGGGCCTGCCGATCGAGGCGGATGGCGAACTGATGGCGGGTGTGGCGGCGCTGGACGCCGCGTCCGGAGAGGTACTCGGAATCCTTCACTTCTTCAATGGCGTAGAGGAGGTGTTCGATATTCAGGTGATTCCCAACGTGAAGCGCGCGCAGATCCTGGCACCGGAACAGTGGTATCAGACGCCATCCTTGGTAACGATGGAGGGCGGCATGTGGGAGCAGCGGCCGGAGGAAGAAAGCGGCGAGGGTGAGGGTGATGGCTGAGGACGGGCCTAGCGCAGTATCTGTTCGCGGGCGTGCCACCACTCATCGCAGTGCCGTCTTCTGGCTGACCGGACTGTCGGGGTCGGGCAAGTCGACCCTGGCCTTCGGGGCCGAGCAGACCTTGGCGGCGATGGGCTATCAGGTATGCGTGCTGGATGGGGACCGCTTGCGCGCGGGTCTTAACCAGGACCTGGGATTCAGCGAGGCCGACCGGATGGAAAACATGCGCCGTGTCGCCGAGGTCGCAGCGCTGTTCGCCGGGGTGGGCACGGTCGTGATCGTCGCACTGATTTCGCCGCTGCGCCCGGGCCGCGAACTCGCAAGGCGCATCGTAGGCCGCAGCTTTCACGAAGTCTACCTCTCAGCGGGTCTCGCCACATGTGAAGCACGCGATCCGAAAGGCCTGTATCGCAAGGCACGTGCTGGGGAAATCTCCGGGTTCACGGGCATCTCTTCACCCTACGAAATACCCGTCTGCCCGGATCTGATGATTGATAGCGAGAGCAACCGGTCTGCATCATCCGTGACTGATCTGGTTGCATACATTCGCTCGCAGGTTGGCGCCTGGTGAGTCCGGCCCCGGTGCCACGGCCCTGGATCATGATAAAAACTGGGTATTTCCGCGGTTCTGTCCGACCGCAAAATGCAGCGTTGGAAGCGGAAGACCGAGCGGCGGCAACAAATCTGGAGGCGGGTAAATGCGGGCGGCTGAACGATTTGGCTACCCGTATTCGTGCCGATGCGGGAGGCAATTTCTGAAGCGCTGCGCTTCACCGGTTTTCTCGATGCAATGTTCGTAACATTCGACATGGATTCGCCGCGGACTATCGCTACGATCGGTTCACGTTGCCCCTGTGGCTTACTGTAGTGGCGACCGGCAACCCCGATTAAACCCCTCAACGGGCGAACGACGGCCGGACGTACATCCAGGTCACACAACTGCCGCGGTAAACAGGATCGTTTGCGATGCCGCTTTCTCGTTCGCTGGAGCATCAGGGTGTCATGGCGCGGGCGGACCGGCGCTCGGGCGTGCGAGGTTTCACCCTGATCGAGGTGCTCATTGCTCTCGCGATCGTGGCCATTGCGCTTGGCGCGGTATTGCGCGCGATTGGTGCGTTGGCATCAGACACGGAAACGGCCCGCGCCCGCCTGCTGGCGTTGTGGAGCGCGGACAACGCGTTGAGCGCAACGCGTATTTCGCAGGCGTGGCCGGACGTGGGTCAAACCGTGTTTGCGTGTCCGCAAGGACGCTACAGGTTCGTGTGCCGGCAGACCGTGACGGCACTATCGAGTCCGCTGATACGACAGGTGTCGATCAGCGTCTATCCCGGCGGTGCGGGCGGGCCTGTGCTCGCAGAGGTCGTTACGGTGGTTCAGAATGAAACGCGCCGCTAGAACGCGTTGCAAGACGCGCGCCGAAGGGTTCACGCTGCTTGAAATGCTGGTAGCGATCGCGTTACTTGCGGTGGTCGCGCTCCTGTCCTGGCGCGGTCTTGATGCGACCATACGTGGACGGGACGATGTGGTCGCGAGCCTGGCCGAGACTCGCATGCTGGGCCGATACTTCTCGCAACTGCAGTTCGACATACAGAACATTGTGACGCCCAGCGAGGTTTTCGGACCGCCGTTGCGCGTCATGCCCAACGAACTGGTGCTGGTCAGGCATGTCGGGGCCGGAAGCGGTTCAACCGGGCTGCAGGTAGTGCGCTACCGGCTCAAAGGCAACCAGCTCATCCGGAGTGCCTCTCCACCACTATCGACGCTGTCGCAACTGACGGACGCACTGCACCACATGGACGGGTTCGCGAGCGTGGTGGCGAGTGCTGACGCTCGCTCCATGACCCTGCGCGTTTGGGTGCCGCCGGACGGATGGACTTCGAGCCAGTCGGTGATTGCAGACGCGTACGCAAGGTTCCTCGCCCAGTATGCGGTGAGTACGACCAGTACGCTTCGTGTGCCGTTGCCAACCGGCCTCCAGCTTTCGGTCGCGATCGGAAACCCACTCACCATCTATACCCGAACCGTTCAACTGGGTGAATGAGACGAATAGTGCGTACCATCGGTCACCGTTTCGTTACGTCCCACCCTTAACCTTGTGTTGCTGGGACTGACCGGTTCCAGAGCGACGGACGCGCGAGTCGGCCATGTTTTGCGTCCGACGCAAATTCACGCTCACCGCGAGGGATGCCGACTTGGACAAAGGACAGTCACAGAAGACGGACGCAGCCGTTTCGTCACCTGAAGTCTTGCTCGGTCGCGCCAGGGCGCTTCACGATCAAGGTCGTCTCGATGATGCAGAGCGCCTCTATGGTGCGATCCTTGCAGACGCTCCCGCTTTTCCTGAAGCATTGCACCTGAACGGTGTCCTGCAAGCCCAACGAGGCCGCACGGAGGTGGCAGAGGCATTGTTACGACGCTCGGTTTCGCTTCTTCCTGCGCCGTTGCCGCTCGCGAACCTGGGCGCCGTCCTCGCGAGCCTGGGACGCAGAGAAGAGGCATTGCGGCAATTCGACGCCGCGCTGACGATTGATCCATACCATCTTCATGCACTGGTGCGACGTGCGAACACTCTGGTTGAACTCGCCCGTCATGAGGAAGCACTCGCGACCTATGATCGCGTACTGGAGATGGCTCCGACCGTCCTGGATGCGTTGTGCAACCGCGGGGCGGCGTTGCGGGCACTGGGGCGCCACGAGGAGGCTCTTGATACGTACGCCCGCGCACTGAAGGTGGATCCACGATCATTCGAGGCACTTTACAACCGGGGCAATGCGCTACGAGACCTTAATCGATACCATGAGGCCCTGCAAAGCTACGAGCGGGCTCTTGCCATCGTTCCCAATAGCGTGCCGTTGATGTCGTTGCGAGGCATGATGCTGGTCGAGATTGGGCGCCCGCAGGATGCGCTGGCGAGTTTTAATGAGGCCATCGCCAGCCAGCCGGATTTTGTCGAAGCGCTGTACAACAGTGCGGTGACGCTGGAGCAACTGGAGCGTTACGAGGACGCGATCGTTCGCTGTGATCGCGTCCTGGCGCTGCACGGCAGGCACGCCAAGGCCTTGGCGACACGAGGAAATGCGCAGCAACATCTGATGCGTCAGGCGGACTCTTTGGCGAGTTACGATCTGGCGCTCGAAATCGAACCGGACTCCGTCGCCGTCCTCTGCAACCGGGGCAGCCTGCTGCGCCAGATGCGTCAATACGAACAGGCCCTGGAAAGTTACGATGCCGCTCTCGCGATGGAGCCTGACTTCATACAGGCAATGGTTAACCGGGGGAACGTGCTGCAGGACCTGAACCGGTTCGACGAGGCGCTTCAATGTAGCGACCAGATCCTTGCAGCAAGTCCGGACCACGCGCTGGCATGGTTCAATCGCGGCAATCTCCTTCTGCAGATGACGCGGCCGACAGATGCGCGTACCGCATACGAACGTGCGATTGCTATCGATCCGGACTATGTCGAGGCAAACGCGGTGTACGGATTTCTTCTCCTGAGTCTTGGTGAGTTCAAGGCAGGCTGGGAGAAATATGAGTGGCGTTGGCGCGACAAGAAGGTCGCGAAATTTGCGCGCAGCTTCACCCAACCGTTGTGGCTCGGCAAGGGTCCGATTGGCGGGTGCACAATCCTGCTCCATGCAGAACAGGGTTATGGTGATACGTTGCAGTTTTGCCGGTATGCCGCTCTGGCGCGTCGCGAGGGTGCCCGCGTGGTGCTCGAGGTTCCAGCGGGTCTCAGATCGCTGATGGAGACCCTCGAGAACGTGGAGCAGGTGGTGACACGAGGCGATACGCTGCCTCCCTTTGATTTCCATTGTCCGTTACTCAGCCTGCCTCTGGCGTTCCAGACGGAACTCGCAACGATACCGGATCAGACTGCCTATCTGCGAGCCGACGCTGCAAAGGTGGAGACGTGGCGTGAGCGACTTGGCCCTCCCGCGCGGTTGCGTGTCGGTATTGTTTGGTCGGGCAATCCAGTGCACACAAACGACCAGAACCGCTCCATCCCGCTCGCGGTCCTCGAACCCTTGTTTGGGTTGGATATCGAATGGGTGAGTTTGCAAAAACAGGTCCGGGCAGAGGACGAGGGAACGCTTGCCGCGTTGCCGGTCCGGCTGGTGGATTCCGATCTGCGCGATTTCTCGGACACCGCCGCGTTGATAGAGTCGCTGGATCTGGTTGTGTCCGTGGATACCTCTGTTGCACATCTTGCCGGTGCGCTAGGCAAGCCGGTGTGGATCATGCTGCCGTTTCCTTGTGACTGGCGCTGGATGATCGAGCGGGAAGACTCGCCGTGGTATCCGCAGGCGCGTCTTTTCAGGCAGCGTACGCCGAAAGACTGGGCACCTGTCGTCGACGCACTCAGGGTGGCGCTGGATATCCAGTCGAAAGCGGTTTAATACGTTCAATCTTTTCTGCGCCGCTCCGGCAACAGGATGCGTGGAAAACACAATCGTGGAACGATGGCGATGAAATCGGCTCAACCAGACTTCGACAGGCGAGCGCAGATATCAGCTCGGCTTCGCGCGATCGAGGAAGGTATGCAACGCGCCCGGCGCAGCTATGAGGCGGGCGGTTTTGCCGAAGCGGAGCGGCAGTGCCGCGCCGTTCTTGCGATTGAAGCGGGCCATTCCGATGCAACATATGTTCTTGCGTTCGCCATGTTCGCCCAGGGCCGCGCTGCGGAGGCCGAACCAGCGATGCGGCAGGTGGCGAAGGCGAACGCCCGGCAATCGTGGGCCCATGCTCACCATGCCCAGGTATTGACCGCTCTGGGCCGTTTTGACGAGGCGCTTTTGCGGGCCGAACGCGGGCTGCGTATTAATCCACGGTGCACGGCTTCGCTGCTGAATCGTGCGGACGCCCTGCTTGGTCTTGAGCGCTACGAGGAATGCAGTCGGGCGTATGAGCGGGTGCTGGCGGTTGACCCTGCTTGCGCTGCGGCGTGGTCAAACCGTGGCAAGGCACTGCTACGGCTTGGGCGACCGGCCGACGCGCTGGCGAGTCTGGACAGATCCCTGGAGATTGATCAACGTGCGTTTGCGCCTCACGTGAACCGCGGCAATGCCCTGAATGAGCTGGGCGAGCGCGAGACAGCGCTGCGGGCGTACGACCGCGCACTGGAGATCCAGCCACAATCGGCAGGCGTGTGGTGTTCGCGAAGCAGGGTGCTGCTGCTGCTCGGGCGCGACACACTCGCGTTGCAGAGCTACGACGCAGCCCTGCGTATTGAGCCCGACCATTTCGACGCGCTGTTTGGCAGCGGTGTTGTGCTGGAGCGGTTGCAACGCTATGCCGAAGCGCTCGATCGATGCGAGCGTGCACTCCGGATAAAGGCGACGGACAGGCTCGCATGGCTTGTGCGCGGCAATGCGCTGCACGGGTTGGGTCGATATGAAGAAGCTCTCGATGCTTATGGTGCGGCACTGTCGATGGATGATCCGTTTTCCGATGCACTGGGCAACCGCGGTGCGACGCTTCAGCAGCTGCGTCGTTTTGGCGAAGCGCTCGAGCACTACGACCTTGCGCTTGCGATCACTCCTCAGCGGGTGGACCTATTGGGTTCACGGGGCAACGTCTTGCAGCAATTGGGACGGTACGAGGAGGCGACCTTGAGTTTTACAGCGGCGATCGGTCCTGAGCCCGATTCGGCGGTGGCCTGGTTTCACCGGGCGACCGCGCTGCAGCATCTCGGTCGCCATGCGGAGGCAGTGGAATGTTTTGAGTGTGCCGTGCAAATGCATCCAACGTATAGCGAAGCGCAAATGGCGCGGGCACTATGTCTGTTGCTGATAGGGGACTTCGAAAGGGGTTGGAAAGCGTTCGAGTCACGCTGGAATCTGCCGGTGGAGGCCCAGCCGAAACGGGTTTTCTCACAGCCGTTGTGGCTGGGTGAGCAGAGCATCGAGGGTCGTACGATTTTTCTCCACACCGAGCAGGGTTTCGGCGATACGTTGCAGTTCTGTCGATATGCGAAGCTGCTTGCCGGGCGTGGCGCAAATGTGATGCTCGAGGCGACGGTAGCGCTCACTGAACTCCTATCAACGCTGCAGGGCGTTAGCCAACTGATTGAACTGGGGCAACCGGTCCCGCCGTTCGATCTTCACTGCCCCCTGATGAGTCTGCCACTTGCGACGGGTGCCGGACCTTCAACGATTCCGGGCGAGATCGCTTATCTACGGGCCGACCTCCGCCTCACCGAAGCATGGCGAGAGCGTCTTGTCGCATGTTCGCCTGCCGGTTGTCCGCGTATCGGACTGGTTTGGTCCGGCAACCCGGAGCACATCAACGACCACAACCGCTCCATACCCCTCGAGGTTCTCGAGGAGTGGTTCAAGCTCGACGTTCACTTTGTGAGCCTTCAGCAGCACGTTCGTGAACGCGACCAGCCTGCACTGACTGCCAGCGCGGCGACACACTTTGGCGAAGCGTTACGCGACTTTTCTGACACTGCAGCGGTGATCGAAACGCTTGATCTTGTCATATCGGTTGACACCGCCGTTGCGCATCTCGCCGGGGCACTGGGCAAACCGGTGTGGATCCTGTTGCCGTGCATGCCCGACTGGCGTTGGCTGCTCGAGCGCGAAGATACCTCGTGGTATCCGACTGCGCGGTTATTCAGGCAGCAAACGCCAGGCGAGTGGGCAACGGTGGTGAGGCGAGTTGCGTCGGAATTAAGTCTGCGTTTCGCGGACCGCCACACACATTAGCGGGTGATGACGCTGGAACGCGTTGCAGTTGCGAGCGGGTGGAGAAATCACATCTGAGCTACCTGGTTTAGATGATCAGGATGCCGATTGTTGAAGTGTTATCGAAATTTTTGAATGAACTATAAAATTAATCGATTCGTTATCCATATTGTATTGAGTTAAAGAGGACTATTTAAAAATCTCTACATAGGGGATTGGAGCGGAACCGTCACGCGGTCTTTCGATCACTTCGGCAATGACAGATCGGGCTATCCGATACCAGCAGCAGACATGTCCGAAGCATTTCAAATGTTGCGTACAGTTTTGGCGACGAACCGCCGTATGTTGCGTACCTTCGTAAATATGGTTGCCACGCGAACCCCGTAACCTCCCTGCGATTCAAGTGACCGTTATGGTTCGTCATTGAGAAGGTCCGGTACAGGGGCGATGCAAAGCGGTATTGCGCACGGGGCTTTCTCTTCATCTGCGTCTCAGGAAAAATCGGCGATGAGAGCTCGTGTACATAGAGAACAACAAGGTATGACGTCTTCGTCGGATCTCTCGCGGCTCAGCTTGCGGCCCGTGTGCCGAGCGATTGCCGTGATGTTCGCAGCGGTGGCCGCTTCGGGTGCACACGCTGGAGGCATCGTCGACCTGTCGCATGGTGGGGCGCAGACGAGTGCAGCGCTGCGTGCAGCAGGTTCGCAAGGCGTTGCGAATCTCGGCGTATCTCCCCAGCAGGCATTGCAGACAAGTCAACCGTCGATCCAGAATCTGGCACACGCGGCTCAGGGCATTGCGCAGCAGATTGCGGCGCAGCAGGCAGCCGCCGCGGCGGCTGCCGCCGCGGCGGCTGCCGCCGCGCCTTCTACCGTGCCGAACGGACTTGCCGCAGGCGGGCTGCAGGTGGCGCCCGGCGCGACCAGCAATTCGCCGCTATGGCTGAATGCCAACCTGCCGACCCAGTCGGTGGCGGCGAGCGGCCAGACGACGGTTAATGTGCAGCAGACGGCCCAGGACGCGATCCTGACCTGGCAGACGATGAATGTAGGCAGGCAGACAACGCTCAATTTCGACCAGTCGGCGGGCACCCAGACAAACGGGGCAAACAACTGGGTCGTGCTGAACCGCATTGAGGACCCGAGCGGAAAACCGAGCCAGATATTGGGGAGCATCACGGCACAAGGCGCGGTCTATGTGATCAACCGCAACGGTATCCTGTTCGGCGCAGGCTCGCAGATCAACGTGCATTCGCTGGTCGCCTCGTCGCTTGACTTTCTGAATATGAACGATGCCCTGACGCCGACCAGCGCGGACGTTCAGGCCAGTAACAATCAGTTCCTGCTGCAGGCCGGAGGACTGGTGGGCGCGTCGACCAGTAGTCAGACCACGAACGCCACGGAGGTCCTGGGGCTGGGCAATACGGTAGCTGTATCGTCAGCGGGCCAGTATCAGCCGGGCGATGTGACGATCGCGGCTGGAGCGTCGATCACTACGCACGCTAACGGGAACGCCAGTGACGGCGGCTTTGTGCTGATCGCTGCACCGAACGTGACGAATGCGGGTGAGATCACAACGACCAATGGCCAGACGATTCTTGCGGCGGGCATTGGGGTAGCCTTGCAGCCCAATGCCGCAAACCCGCAGGTCCTGTTGCCGGAGCTGACCGGGAAACTGAAATTCAACGGAACCGACGTCACGCCGGTGGGCACACTGACCAACACGGGCATTGTCCAGGCAGACAAGGGGTACGTCACCCTGCTCGGTTCCAATGTGAACCAGAACGGCGTGGTTGGGGTGACAACCGGTGTCAGCTATCCAGGTGGCATCACGATTTCGACGGTCGACGAGGTCATGGCGCTCAACCCGGCTGGCGGTGAATACGGGGCGAATCTCTTTGCCGACTCCGTCAACCAGCCTGCCAATCGTCGTGCAGGGCTGGTGAGTTTTGGTCCCGGCTCGCTCACCGTGGATATGCCCGAAGAGGACGGTGAGACGACGACATCCGACCAGAACACGACGTTCACGCCGGGGAGCATTGCGCTGACTGCAGGCTCGGTCTGGTTCCAGGGCGGTTCGCTCATTGAGGCGCCAGGCGCAAGTGTGACAGTTGCGGCACTTTCGCAGAATACGGCGGCGGCGCCCGGCGATACCGCGGTACAGGGGCGGATATTCCTGGATTCGGGCGCTACCATCGATGTGTCAGGATTGGCCAATGTCGAGCTGCCCATTGCCGATACGCTGGTCACCGTCCCGCTTGTCGGCGCGAATGAACTGGCTGATTCACCGCTTTTACGTGATGGATTCCTCAATGGTTTGAAGAACGTTGTCTTTGACAGCACGCTTTCAGGGACCAACAGTGACGGTTCGAAATGGGTAGGCAGTCCCGTCCTGAACCTGGCGGGCTATGTCAGCCTGATCCCGCGCACGGTTGACCAGTTGCTGACGAACGGCGGATCGATCACGCTCTCAGGCGCGCAGGTGATGACCGCCAATGGTTCGTCAATGAATCTGAATGGTGGCTACATTCACTATCTTGGAGGCGTGGTCGATACGACACGTCTGGTCGATTCCAGCGGTGCGATCGTGCCGATCGGGGAGGCCAGTTCCTTCGACACGTATGTGGGCATCGCGGGCGAGTTTGTCGAGAGCCACCCACGCTGGGGCGTGACAGACACCTGGTATAACCCGCTGCTCACAGGTGGGACGTACGAGTCGGACTTCATCGTCGGCGGTAACGCAGGCACACTGAACGTTTTTGCGTCGCAGGCGCTTGTGCTCGACGGCGGCATTACGGCGCAGGCGTTCAGCGGCTCAAAGCAGGTGCAGGGCGGTGACCAGCCAGGCGGCGGTACGTTCGCGCTGGGGGCCGGATCGGCCCTCTCGCAAACCATAGCGGGCGCGGATAGCTTCAGTGGTGAGCCCGGCAATGTCATCCTGCAGAGCAGCGCGCCGCAACTGGGTAATCTCGCACCGGGCTTCAGCGCCGCCACACCGCTGGACACGGCCGCGCTCAACGCATTGGGTAGCGCGAATCCGGACAACATCCTTGCCTGGCAGACGGTCCCGGTGGATACCCTGAACGCGGGTGGCTTTTCCAACGTCAGCGTGACCGAAGATCAGAGTGGGGGTAAGGGAATCACGGTCGCACAGGGGACTCAGCTATCCGTTCAGCCGGGTGGTTCAATCAAGCTGAACGGACCGTCGATCACCATGCTGGGGAGCCTCAATGCGCCCAGCGGCAATATCTCAGTGGCTAGTGGGGGAGGGAATATCGTGGTCGGCCCGGATGCTACCGTCAGCGTGGCCGGCCAATGGGTCAACGACGATACATTGACGGCCCCCGGAACCAGTCTTGCCGGTAGCGAATACATCAACGGCGGCACCATTACGCTGTCGATTGGTGGTAGCGTCGCGTCGTCGACAGATAGTGGGGGCGGGCAGGTCCTGACGGATACTACGGGCTCGATTATCCTGCAACCAGGGAGCGTCCTGGACGTATCGAGCGGCGGCTATCTGCAGGCAAACGGCCAGTTGCTGATGAAAAACGGCATCCCGGAAGGGACCGGGGGCAGCATTTCGCTGCTAACGTATAACAACAGTGCATACTCGGCGCCCGGAACCCCTCCGTCGACCGGTGGCCGGATCGAGATGGACGGCACGATCAGGAGCGCCGGTTTTGCGGGTGGTGGCACGCTAACTTTGCAGGCGCTCGGCTTCCAGATCGGCGGCGATCCGTCGTCGGCACCCACCTCGTATGAATACCTGCCGGCGGACTTCTTCGCAACGCAGGGCTTCGGCAACTACGTGCTCAACGCCATGTACGGTGTGGACGTTGCTCCCGGCGCCACGGTGCGGCTCACGCAACAGGACCTGATTCCGGATGTTCCCGCCTTGCAGGGTTCGGCCACCGGTACCGGTATCGAGGCGGCAGGGTTGACGACGCTGGGATCGATTGATGCCTATCACCGGCAAGCCACCGGGCTTGCGATGACCGGTGGTGGTTATCTGAACTGGGCGCCGGGGCTCGGGGCGCAATTCATCCCCGCGTCTTATGCCGGGATACCGGGTGACGTAACGGTCGGGCAAGGTGCCTCGATTGTCGCGGATGCAGGCGCGACGATCGGTCTGGGGTCGGCGACGCAGGTCACTGTGCTGGGCTCGATCGTGGCGCCAGGGGGGGCGATCACGCTCAGTGCGGATACGAACAACGAAGGGTTTGACGTTACCGGTCAGCCCGTTCTTGCGTCGGGGTCGGGTTTCACGACCCACAGCCAGTCCGTCTGGCTGGGTTCGGGCGCCGTCCTCGATGTGTCCGGTGTGGCGCTGACCAATCCGCTCGCTGCTCCGGTGAAAAGCGGGAGTATCGTAGTGATTCCGGACACAGGCAAAGTGTTGCCGGGCGGGACTGTGGTGCTGTCGGACAACACCGGGTATGTGGTAGCGCAGGCGGGTTCTACGATCAACGTGTCGGGGGCGTCGGCCAGCTTCGACGAGTTGCAGGCGAACGGGACATACGCTGCGCAGCCTGTCTGGAGCGACGCGGGTTCGATCACCGTTGGTGCTGCGAACGGGCTGTACTTCAACGCCACGTTGCGCGGGCAGGCAGGTTCGGCTCAGGCCCAAGGCGGCACTTTGACCATCCTGCCTGAACAGGTTCCGATCACAAGCACGCTTCCAGGCGGAACGCAGTCATCGACGCCGGGGGCGACCGCACTGATCATCCAGCAAAGCGGCACCTTGGTACCTGGTGCGGCGGCACCGGGCGACGATTTCACGAGCGGCGATCCGACAGGTATCCTACAGTTCTCGGCCGATGAACTCGGCGGTTCGGGTATTACAACGCTCGTACTGGGCGGCTCGCCAGGGGGCAAGGGTTACCGCCTGGCACCGGTACCCATTGCGTTCGCAGGCAACGTAGACCTGACACTGGGCGATGCCGTAGTCATCAATGCGGCCCAGCTTGTCGCATTGCCCGCAGGCAGCACGTCGATTCCCACGCTTGCGCCGGGTTCGTCAACGATCGGTGCACCGACGGTCACCATCAACGCGCCGTATGTCGCCCTCGTTGGGCCGCAATATAGTTCGGGCGCGCCTGGCACGATTGCGCCGTCCGGAGCGTTGGCGGATGGCGCGTTGAATGTCAATGCGTCATTCATTGACATCGAGAACCAGATTGCATTGTCGAACTTTGGACAGGCGAACTTCACGAGCGCTGGCGATATCCGCCTGTCCTCGACGAACGCGAATGGCAGCGGAACATCGTTCGTCTTGCAGGCAGGCGTGCTGGCCACCGCCGGTGATCTGACGTTCACCGCGGCAGACGTGTATCCGGCAAGCGGGAGCACTTTTATTCTGGATGCGGTCGGGCCCGTCGACACGTCGACGAACGCGGTTACCCCGACAACGATTACATTCCTCTCGAACGGCTCGTCCGGTGTGCCGTTATCGGCCGGGGGCAGCCTGTTTGTCGATGCGACGAATATTGTGCAGTCGGGGACCGTACGCGCGCCGTCAGGCAGTCTTGTGTTCGGCGTCGGCGATATGACCAGTTCGACGACCCAGGCGCAGTTCGACAACTTGCCGCTGACCAATACCCAGACCGTGACGCTGGGCAACGGGAGCATCACCTCGGTGTCCGACGGCAGCACGGTCATTCCGTACGGAACGACCGTCGACGGCACGCAGTGGCAATACAATTCGGTGGCCGGCGCGACTGCTCCGGATATTACCGCGCCGCCGTCGAAATTCATCAGCGTCAACGGCAGCAACGTCTCGCTCAATGCGGGTGCGACGATCGACCTGTCGGGCGGAGGAAATCTCCAGGCCGAGGAATGGGTGCCCGGTACGGGCGGCAGCCGCGATCTGCTGTCGCAGTACAACATCAGCTACGCGACGAGCGCCACCGGCACCGCGGTGCCGGTCAATCCCGGTGCGGCGAATGTGTATGCGGTCGTGCCGGGATACGGGGCACCGGTCGCCGCCTATGACCCAGTGTTTGCGCAGGTTACCGAACCCTCGACGAACTCGAATGGGTCGGCGAGCACGACGACGGCGTCGATCGGCGTGGGCGCGGCGGGCTTGGGGGGAATGGTTGGCCAGGCCGTCTACCTGCAGGGCGTACCAGGCTTGCCCGCCGGTGTCTATACGTTGCTGCCGGCAAAATACGCGACCCTGCCAGGAGCCTTCCGCGTAGTGGCCGAGCCGTCGGGCAGCGCGCTCGCGCCGAATGCATCGAACGTTCTGCCCGATGGCACTGCGATGGTGGCCGGGTATGACGTCAATGCATTGACCGGGAGCCGCAGTGCGACACCGACGCTCTTCGAAGTGCAATCGGGCCCGGTGTGGCAGCAATATTCGCAATACACGCTCACCAGCGCGAACAGCTTCTTTCCAGCGCTCGCAGCGAGCGCCGGCCAGGTGACGCCGCAGCTACCGATTGACGGTGGGCAACTGGTCATCGCCGCTACCAGGGGGCTGACGCTCGGCGCGACGCTTGATGGGGCGCCGGCCACTGGCGGTGCGCCGGCTGAGGTGGATATTGCGGCGCAGGACATCCAGATCGTGGGTGGGGGGGAGGCAGCGCTTCCAGGTTATCTGCAGATCGCAGCGGGCCAGCTCGATGCGCTGGGTGCCGGCAGTCTGCTGCTGGGTGGCACGCGGACCCAGACCACCGGTGGCATCACGATTGATGCAATCGCCAACAGCGTGGTGGTATCGAACGACCCTTCCGCTCCCCTGACAGGGCCGGAAATCATTTTGGTCACGAAGACGGATCCTGGCGGTGCCGATCCGGCAGCGGCGAACGGGTTGCAAATCGATCCCGGCAGCGTGATCGCGGCCAAAGGCACGTATCCGGCGGCGAAGGACGTGCCGATCACGATCTCGGGTGACGGGGCATTCCTGAGCGTCAGCAACGGTGGGGATTCGGTCGTGACGCGTCAGAACGCCACCGGTACCGGATTACTGACGGTAGGCGCCGGCGCGACGCTTGGCGGTGGCCAGGCGCTGACGCTTGATTCTTCGGGCAACCTGACCTTTGATCCAGGCGCAACGTTCTCAGGGACTACGATTGCGGTGGATGCGGCGGCGATTACGTTTACGGATCAGACGGGCGTGGCTGCGGCGAACTTGCCGGGGTTCGTAGTGGGCGCGGGGCAACTCGCGCAACTCGCGAACGCGCAGAATGTTGTCCTGCGCAGCTACGGCGCAATGAACTTCGACGGCAACGTCGACGTGTCGTTCGGCAAGAACGTGGACCTGAGCGCAGGCACCTTCCTGAGCGACGGTGGCGCGGTCACCATCAATGCGCCCAACGTGCAGTTCACTAACGAAGCGGGCGCCCCTGTACCGACGGGCGCGGCAGGGGCCGGCACGTTGACGGTCAACGCGAGCGAGATCGACTTCGGAACGGGCGACAAGACGGTCTCAGGCTTCGGGGCGGTGACGATGAGTGCCACGGGAGGTATCGTCGGGGAGGGTACGGGAACCTTCGACTTCGGCACCTTGCCGGTCACGCTCAACGCGCCGGTGTACCTTGCGGGCACCAGTTCGGATGAGACGGTCCGGACGACAGGCGTACTGAACCTGAATGCAACCTCGGGTACCGCCCTTGCAAGGACTGCGTTGGGTGGGGCGTTGTCTTTCGTTGGCGGTACGATCAACGATCATGGCGCGACGATCGAAGCGCCTGCCGGGAATGTCAGTCTCGAGGCCACCACGGGTGATCTGACGGTCGGCAGCGGCTCGGTGATCAGTTCGGCAGGCGTTGCGCTGCCGTTCTTTGACGTGACCGAATATGCGCCGGCGGGCGCGATCAAACTGACTGCCGACACAGGTACGGTCAATGTCGGAGCCGGCTCGACGCTGGACTTTTCGGGGGCAACGGGCGGCGGTGCGGCAGGTAGCCTCACGCTCTCGGCGCCGGATCAGACGGTACAACTCGGTGGCACGATCAAGGGCAACGCGGCAGCCGGATTCCTGGGTGGTTCGTTCTCGCTGGACACGGGTGGTGCGGTGAACCTCGATAGCCTGTCCGCCGAACTCGCGTCGAGCGGCGTGAACGACGGGATTGTCGTTCAGACCAATGCCGGCAACCTGATCCTGTCGGCGGGCAATACGCTCACGGCCCAAACGGTATCGCTGACCGCCAATGGCGGCGCGGGGAATGCTTCCGATACCGCGAATGGCAACGTCATCATCGACGGTACGATTAACGCAAACGGTCTGGCCACTGCTTCGGGTGGTGCCCAGGGCGGCACGATCAGTCTCTACGGCAGGAGCAGCGTCGACGTCGAAGGAGCGCTGCTGGCCGAAGGCTCCGACGCCTATATCGCGGGTACGCCCACGCTCAATCCGAACTCCACCGAACTGGGCGGCACGATCAATATTGGAACCGCTGGCACCCCCACTGCCGGTTCCTACAATGCCCAGTACGGCTACGAGAACGTCGCGCTTGCCAACTCGGGAAAGATTACGCTGGGCGCGAACGCGGTCATCAACGTCGCAGGCGGTGGTGCAGCGACCCTCGCGTCGACCGGAATGGAAGGGGGCGTGATCAATCTGCGCGCGCCGCTCCTCGATGACGGCACGGTCGATGTCGACCTGAAGATGACCAATCCGGCGAGCCAGATCACCGGTGCCCGCAAGGTCAGTCTCGAAGCCTACGCGGTGTGGAGCACGACTGACAGCACGACCGGCGCGCAGCATTTCGACGGCGTCGTCGATCCGGCCGGGTGGTATGGCGACAGCGTCGTCGGCGCTGGCCAGCCTGGTATGGTCGCGGGTACGTGGACCGACCAAAGCGGCAATCCGCTGCCCAGCCCCACGGCGGACCAGCTTGCAGCTTATCTGGCGAACGACTTTTTCACTCCGGCAGCGGGTGCCACGAATACCGATCACCAGGCCTTTTACGGCTACCAGAGTGATGGCACTACGCCCGGCACGCTCATGGGTTTCGTCGAGCATGGTGCGCAGGGCGTGGCCAACCAGTTCGCCAATACGGGCATCCAGAACTTCGCGGTGACGCCTGGTATCGAGCTGGACAACCCGGACCCGGCCATCAACAACGGCGATATTTCGGTTCTGACGAACTGGAATCTGGGCGCGGGTTCGTCCCCCACCGATCTTGCATTTCGTTTCAATGATCAGGCGCCGGTCATCACGTTCCGCGCAGAGAATAACGTCAAGGTGGATGCCAGTCTGACGGATGGCTTTTTCCAGATTGCCAATCCGACGGGATCCAGTATTACGGGGTCTAACTTCACCGCGGCAATTGCCCTTTTCGACAGTCCGACTCCCCAATACTATATGGGCTACTTGGGGAACTATAACAATTTCTACCTCAACCTTCTTCATACGGGAGCCCCGGCTTCACAAGCCTCCCTGGTGACCCCTACAGGAGGGGCGACCACGCAGGAAATTGCCCAGTACTACGGTTTATACCAAGAGTACGGGAGATTTCTTGCCGGGGCGGACGATCCTCTCGTTGCGGCCGTCGCCGGGGCAAATTTTGCGGGACAACTTGATACCGGCGTGCTGATCCTGTACGCAAGGGGGAGCGCAACGTTGGGCGGCGGCGCATGGGCGTCGAACGGAACTCCGCCCCCAGGAGAGCCTGTGGCGCCTACTGCTCCGACGCAGGCAGCGCAACTTTCCAATCCTGCAAGTTATCAGGCGTACCTGGTCGCGTATAAACAGTATTTTGACCAGGTCGTCCAGTTTGCGCAGGCGAACCCGGGAGTCACTCCGGTGGTGCCGCAACTGTCTCCACCTGCTCCGGTGGCGGGACCCATCGCGCCTGGGCCGGTCGACAACTCGCCGTCACCTGTGTCCGCGTCGAACAATAGCATCCCGTTGTCGCTTGCATCGCTCAATAGCGGGAACAGTTCGTCGTTCCGGATTGTTTCCGGTGCGAACCTCTTGAGTGCCGATCCGCTCGCGCTGCAACCCGCGTCGGCATTTTCTTCATCCGCAGGCGGCGCTAGTGATGGAAGCGGTAGCGTATCCGTCGACGGGCATTTCGGATTCGACAATGGCGGCACGGGCCCGGCCATTCTCCAGCCGACGATGATCCGGACCGGTACCGGCTTTATCGATATCGCCTCGGCCAATAACTTCACCCTGAGCGATACGACCGCCCCGGGCGTGATCTATACCGCTGGTGTAGCGGCGGCCGGCTCGCCGGCAGAGGGGAGTACGGCTGCTATTGCTCAACCCAGCAGCGGAGTGTCTTCCGCTGAGCCTTCGCTTTTGGTTACGCCTGCCGTCAACCCGACAGGTGCCGGTGACATTTCCATTCAGGCTCAGAATGATATTACCGGCATCGAGAACGTCGTTGATTCGACGGGGAGCATTACGGGTGTCAAGAACGCCAACTACAGCCAGTTCTGGTGGCAGTGGATGGAGATTGGCAACACCGTCAATTCGAGCGGACAGATTACCCAGACCTCGATCGACTTCGGTGCGTTCGACCAGGGCGTGATGAGCATAGGCGGCAATGTGTCGGTCAAGGCGGGTGGCAATATTACCGATCTTGCCGTCTCGTTGCCAACGACGTGGTATCTGACCACCGACAGTTCCGGCGTGACAACGCCTACTATCGTGGGCGGTGGCAATCTGACTGTTCAGGCGGGCAAAAACATCCTGAGCGGCGACTATTTCGTTGCGAACGGTACGGGCTCGATTACGGCGGGAGGCAGCATCGCCGCCGACGGTCAGGCTTACACCGTGTTCTCCGGCATTGTCAGCGCGTCCACGTCCGCGGGACCAGTTTCCACCTTGCTCGCCACTCAAAACGGCGTCCTGAACGTCACGGCGCGCTCCGGCGTCGATATAGGAGGCGTGTTTGACCCCTCGTACATCGAGGGGCCGCAGTTGAGCGTTTATGGTCAGCATGCGGACTCGCAGGGCTATTCATCGAGCTCGGCGGTCAACGTCGTATCGACCACCGGCAATGTCGATTTCGGGTCGCTGGGGGCGACTAATGCGTCCGGGCGCCTGCTGGTCGGCGACTTCACCGGACAGCCTTCGAACGCCGCCCAGGTGCTGCCGGCCACCGTCGACCTGGCCGCACTCTCAGGCGGTATTGTCGTGTCCGCCGCAGGCCAACTCTATCCCTCCGCAACGGGCGAGCTAAGCCTGATAGCGGATCAGTCAATCGATCTATCGGCAGGTGCCGGGTCAGGTACCCGGACAACTTTCGGGCTGATCGATGCGGATCCGTCGACGATGCCTTCGCCGACGGACTCGATCGATCTGAATAGCAGCAACGGACCGGGTTCTGGTTTCCTCTTCGGGTTATTTGAAAATATTCCTACGTTACAGCACGCGGCGTCAGCGCTTCACGCAGTTGATACGCAGCCAGTGCGAATCTACAGTCTTGCCGGCAGCATCATTGACGGTGCGATCGATACTCCGGGAACGTATAGCAACCTGGTAACCATCGCCGTTGACAAGCCGGCCCAGATTTATGCGGGCAGCAATATCGTCAACGTCGCTTTCTCCGGGCAAAACCTGGGTGTAGACGACGTTACCCGTATCGTCGCGGGAGGCAATATCGACGACGCTCCGTCAACGTCGATTCTTGGAAGCAATGCCGTAGTGCCGTCCTTGGTGCTGGGTGGTCCAGGCACGTTCGACGTGGAAGCGGGCGGTAACATCGGACCACTCACGAACCAGACGGAATTTGCCGGCAGCGTTACGGGGATTGATGCGGTTGGCAATGCCAACAATGCATTTCTTCCGCATGAAAGCGCGAACGTGCAGGTTTTGTTCGGCGTTGGTCCGGGAATCGCCAACCAGGCATTCATTTCTGCCTATATCGACCCTGCCAGCGTAGTCGCCGGCGTACCGAGCGCGACGCCCGCACTGATCTCGTTCATGGAACAGTACGATGTAGGCCAGTATGAGAAAGTCGATACCGGCCTCGCGGCGGACAAGGCGGCGGCTGAGGCGAAAGTCGGGACACTGACAGCCGATCAGGCATGGAGCCAATTCCAGGCCCTGCCGCCTTATGTGCAGCAGATTTTCGTGCAGCAGGAGCTGTTCAGTGTGCTCACGAGCGTCGGCAACGATTTCAACAATGCGTCGAGCCCGTTCTTTCAGCAATACGCGCGCGGTTACCAGGCGATCAACACCTTGTTCCCTGCTTCGCTCGGATATACGTCCAACGACCTGAGTGGTGGAGTGAACGGTGCGAACAAGCTTGTGACGACCGGCAACCTGGACATTCGCAGCTCGACTATCCAGACCCAGCAGGGTGGCAATGTCTCGATTCTCGGACCCGGGGGACAGGCACTGCTTGGCAGCGCTTCTGCACCGCCCGAGATCATCAGCTCAACCGGGAAGGTTGTCGCAGGACCCAATACCATGGGGATTCTGACGCTCGAACAGGGCAACATTGACATCTTCACCGATCAGAGTGTCCTGCTTGCGCAAAGCCGTATCTTCACCGAGCAAGGCGGCAGCATGACGATCTGGAGTTCGAATGGCGACATCAATGCGGGTCAGGGTTCAAAGTCGGTGTCGGATGTGCCGCCGCCCGAATACGTCTGTGACCAGAGTCACTATTGCACGCTCGACGCAAAGGGTGAAGTTACCGGTGCAGGCATCGGAACGTTACAGACGATTCCCGGTGCGGCGCGAGGGGATATCAACCTGATTGCTCCGCGCGGCACGGTCGATGCGGGCGCCGCGGGGATTCGCGTTTCGGGCAACATTAATATTGCTGCGCTGCAGGTACTGAATGCCGACAACATCCAGGTGCAGGGAAAGGCAACCGGTATTCCGGTTGCAGCGGCGGTCGACACAGGTGCGCTGACGGCAGCAGGTTCGGCCGCGTCTGCGGCCACCCAGATGGCGCAAAACATCGTCAGGAACAATGCCTCGGGGGTGTCCCAGCGTCAATGGATTATCACGGTGGAGGTCGAGGGCTTTGGCGATGCGTCGGATGACCCGTCGGGTTCCGATGATTCGCGCAAGAGGCGCGTGCGGTAGGGGGTGCCGCGGCGAGGACGGAACGTGGCCCCGGCGTGATAGAACATTGTGCAGCCTCCTCGCGAAGTGTAGGCGTGGACCGTTCGTTGGTCTGTTCACCGGTCCACGCGATGTTTCGTCGCACCGTTCGGGCGATGCTTACGATGCCTTGCACTCATACGAGATCCGTGCAATATGATATGGATGCCAAAGTAATTTAATTGAATTCGAACTGATTGCCACAACGTCCCGTTCCCAGCTATTGGTTTTGTTTCGCAGCAACGTCCTGACCTGATTCAGTCACCTTTTGCGTGTCGCAATGAATATATTAAATGCGACAGTGAGAAGGAAAATGTTGCGTTCAATTTGTCATCTTGATCCGTGAAGAATGAAATCGTGCATCCATTCAAAAAGATATGAGTAAAAATACTTCTTCGACCATCGCTCCGTGAGGATGAGTCGTTAACTGAAAAAGAGGCGGTAAGGCGACAAGAATATCTGACACGAACCGGTTCCTGAGTCTGATCTCGACGGAATTCCCCCAGCAGGGTAGTACTCCCTAGCCAAAAATATGTTCTTTCATTCTTTCACGTGGAGCTACAGGACGTTCCGCGGTTCGGGTGACGGACGCCTCGCAATGAGAGCTGAGCGCAGTTGCGCCGTGGTGCGATGCTGTATGAGGGGGAGCCACAAACCCGTTGGAGAGCGGGGAACTCACGGACATCGTCGCGTAGGGACGGCTCCATGAGTTAATGCGATCAATTAGACAGGTTTGTTATTGTCGGCATATAAATCAATTTTGTGTCGAATAGTTCGTAACTTTTTATTCACGATTTATGTATTGTGGATATCTGGCTGTAAATCGGATATGCCGATCGGTTTCATGTCGAATGTTGCGTAATTTCTGTTATGCGGAGGTCGTTTATAGTTCATGGAGAATTCATGCGGTCTCGGGGAACTTGAATCTATATTGGATGCGCAGGTCAGGGTTCAATCCCACTGCGATTAATTCATCCATTCGGTCCTCTTGAGGGAATTGCAATGAAAGCCACGAAACGTAAGATCTGTCAGGCAGTGCTTTTGGCTATGTCGGTAGGGGTCACGGTAGCAGTGTCGGCAGCACCGGCTCAAACGTCGCCGCTTCTGGGTGGCGGCTCATCGCTGGTAGCACCGACGATCCAGTCGGAAATCACCTCGTTTGGCGGTGGTCTGGACTATTTTTCCGTGGGCAGCGGCTTGGGTGAAGCCGGATTTCTGAACAACACTCCGTCGTCGTTGAGCACGGTGGCAAACCCGGTTCCGGCCAGCCTTACGACCGTCGATTTCGCCAACAGCGATGCGCCGCTTACCACCTCGCAGACCGATACGACGGGTTCGTATAGCGGAACGAATGCGAGTTCGGCGGCAGATGGTCCGCTGATCCAGTTGCCGTATCTGACGACGCCTATCACGATCCCCGTCGTGAATCCGCCGTCGGGCGTAGCGAGCCCGCTGGTGCTGAACGACAACGATCTGTGCGGGATCTTCTCGGGCAAGATCACGACATGGAATGAGGTGATCAATCCGGCCACGGGCGCCTCGTATACGTCGAACACCGCGCCGATCACGGTAGTCGTTCGGGGTGACGGCAGTGGCACGACAGATCTTCTGACGCGTCACCTGCACGCGGTTTGCACGACCGGCAACACGGCAACGGGTGTGACGTTCACCGAAGGTCAGACGTTCGCTGCCAACTTCACCGGCAATACGCTGCCGAGCAACTTCAGCGCGCAGACCGGAAGCGGTTCTGTGGGTAGCAAGCTGGTATCGCTGCGTACGGCCGGCACGGCTGCATTCGGCTATCTGAGCCCGGACTACACGAACACGACGCTCGCGCCGAGTTCGACGAATGCACAGACGAACCAGCTTGCCGTTGCGAGCCTGGTCAATGCCGGCGGTACGACGGTTACGCCGACGGCTGCCAATGCGTTGGCTGCGCTGAACTCTGCGGCCGTTGCTCCTACAAGCGCGGCTGACGAGGCCAATCCGTTCAAATGGGTGCCGGGTGTCGAAGTGGCGAATCCTTCGGTCGGCTACCCGATCGTGGGCACGACGAACATCATCGTGAGCAAGTGCTACCTGAGCTCGGCGGTGCAGTCGACACTGCTCAGCTTCCTGACTGACCATTACGGCCGCACTTTCAGTTCAATCATTACCGGTAACGGTTTTGCGGCGGTACCGGCGGCGTTTGGCACCTCGATTAACAGCGACATCCTCGCCAACACCAACAGCCACAACGTGAACATCGGCAACGCATCCTGCGGGACGCTCGGTCGTTGATACGTGGCCGTTCGCCCCGAACAGGACGCATCTAACCTGATGATGCTGGCAGTAATCGAAGTCGTCGGGTAGTGACGGGCGAATGGCACTCCTGGTCGCATCCGGCAACAAGCAGGATTGCTGGTTGTGGTATGGAGAGTAGCAGCAGCGCATACCGGTAATTGACTGCCGGTATGCGTTGTCGTTCCTTGCAGATCGATATTTCTGCAATACGTTACCTGGAGGAAAGTACTGAACATCGGTCACACTTCGAACCGGTTTGAATACTTAATCTTAGGGCTGTCGTTTCATGCAGCGTGACTGCAGCGGGGCGATGTTGCAAACGAGGGCTTACCGATGTGGCGCGTTTTGATTGATCGCGCACGTATGTGGTGCGCCTGTCTTGCAAATACCTCATGCCGACATCGAACCCAGGTCTATGATTCGCACTCCCTTCGGCATCGCTCCCGTAACCCGGGCACTGCTCGGAGTTGGTTTGATGCTGACGCATCTCGCGTACGCGCAAGTCAACCTGAATTTCTCGAACGTCGATATCAGTCAGGTCGCGAAGGCGATCGGCGCGGCGACCGACACGACGATCATCGTCGACCCCCGCGTCAAGGGGCAACTCAACCTCGTCTCCGACAATCCGGTCAGCAAGGAACGGGCGTTGAAAACACTCGAAGCCGCATTGCGCAGGTCAGGGTTCAAACCCACCGCGATTAGTTTCTCCATTCGGTCCTCTTGAGGGAATTGCAATGAAAGCCACGAAACGTAAGATCTGTCAGGCAGTGCTTTTGGCTATGTCGGTAGGGGTCACGGTAGCAGTGTCGGCAGCACCGGCTCAAACGTCGCCGCTTCTGGGTGGCGGCTCATCGCTGGTAGCACCGACGATCCAGTCGGAAATCACCTCGTTTGGCGGTGGTCTGGACTATTTTTCCGTGGGCAGCGGCTTGGGTGAAGCCGGATTTCTGAACAACACTCCGTCGTCGTTGAGCACGGTGGCAAACCCGGTTCCGGCCAGCCTTACGACCGTCGATTTCGCCAACAGCGATGCGCCGCTTACCACCTCGCAGACCGATACGACGGGTTCGTATAGCGGAACGAATGCGAGTTCGGCGGCAGATGGTCCGCTGATCCAGTTGCCGTATCTGACGACGCCTATCACGATCCCCGTCGTGAATCCGCCGTCGGGCGTAGCGAGCCCGCTGGTGCTGAACGACAACGATCTGTGCGGGATCTTCTCGGGCAAGATCACGACATGGAATGAGGTGATCAATCCGGCCACGGGCGCCTCGTATACGTCGAACACCGCGCCGATCGTGGTGGTCGTTGAGACTGGAGGCAGCGGCACGACAGATCTTCTGACGCGTCACCTGCATGCGGTTTGCACGACCGGCAACACGGCAACGGGTGTGACGTTCACCGAAGGTCAGACGTTCGCTGCCAACTTCACCGGCAATACGCTGCCGAGCAACTTCAGCGCGCAGACCGGAAGCGGTTCTGTGGGTAGCAAGCTGGTATCGCTGCGTACGGCCGGCACGGCTGCATTCGGCTATCTGAGCCCGGACTACACGAACACGACGCTCGCGCCGAGTTCGACGAATGCACAGACGAACCAGCTTGCCGTTGCGAGCCTGGTCAATGCCGGCGGGACGACGGTTACGCCGACGGCTGCCAATGCGGTGGTTGCGCTGATCTCTGCGGCCGTTGCTCCTACAAGCGCGGCTGACGAGGCTAATCCGTTCAAATGGGTGCCGGGTGTCGAAGTGGCGAATCCCTCGGTCGGCTACCCGATCGTGGGCACGACGAACATCATCGTGAGCAAGTGCTACCTGAGCTCGGCGGTACAGTCGACACTGCTCAGCTTCCTGACTGACCATTACGGCCGCACTTTCAGTTCAATCATTACCGGTAACGGTTTTGCGGCCGTACCGGCGGAGTTTGGCGTCTCGATTACCAGAGACATCCTCGCCAACATCAACGGCCACAACGTGAACATCGGCAACGCATCCTGCGGGACGCTCGGTCGTTGATACGTGGCCGTTCGCCCCGAACAGGACGCATCTAACCCGATGATGCTGGCAGTATTCAAGATCGTCGGGTAATGACGGGCGAATGGCACTCCTGGTCGCATCCGGCAGGAAGCAGGATTGCTGGTTGTGGTATGGAGAGTAGCAGTAGCGCATACCGGTAATTGACTGCCGGTATGCGTTGTCGTTCTTTGCAGATCGATATTTCTGCAATACGTTATCTGGAGGAAGTACTGAACATCTGTCACACGTCGAACCGGTTTGAATGCTTAATCTTAGGGCTGTCGTTTCATGCAGCGTGACTGCAGCGGGGCGATGTTGCAAACGAGGGCTTACCGATGTGGCGCGCTTCGAGTGATCGCGGCACGTATGCGGTGGGCCTGTCTTGGCAAATACCTCATGCCGACATCGAACCCAGGTCTATGATTCGCACTCCCTTCGGCATCGCTCCCGTAACCCGGGCACTGCTCGGAATTGGTTTGATGCTGACGCATCTCGCGTACGCGCAAGTCAACCTGAGTTTCTCGAACGTCGATATCAGTCAGGTCGCGAAGGCGATCGGCGCCGCGACCGACACGACGATCATCGTCGACCCCCGCGTCAAGGGACAACTCAACCTCGTGTCCGACAATCCGGTCAGCAAGGAACGGGCGTTGAAAACGCTCGAAGCCGTATTGCGCATGCAGGGGTTTGCGCTGCTGCAGGACAACGGGATACTCAAGGTTGTTCCGGAGGCGGACGCGAAGCTGCAGGGTGTGCCGACCTATGTCGGCAATGCGCCGCAGGCACGCGGCGACACGGTGGTCACCCAGGTCTTCCGGCTGAAGAACGAGTCGGCCGCGGCGCTGATGCCCGTGCTCAAGCCGCTCATCAGCCCGAACAACACCATTGCCGAGTACGCGAGCGACAACACGCTGGTCGTGACCGACTACGCGGACAACGTACGTCGCATCGCAGCGATCATCGCGGGTGTTGATTCGGGTGGCTCGCAGAAAGTAACGGTGGTGCCCCTCCAGCATGAGAGCGCGGTGGATCTCGCGCCGATCGTGCAGAAGATGCTCGACCCGAGCGGTATCGGCAATACGGACGCGACGCTCAAGGTGTCGGTTGCGGCGGACCCGCGCCTGAACTCGCTGCTCCTGCGCGCGAGCGATCCCGGGCGGATCAGGGACGCGAAGGCACTGATCGCACAGCTCGATGCGCCCACGCGCGTCGCGGGCAACATGCATGTGGTGCGCCTTCAGAATGCGAACGCCGCCGACCTCGTGAAGGTGTTGCATGGCATGCTGGGCCAGTCGGGCGATACCACTTCGGACTCCGACAAGTCAAGCCTGCAGAGTTTTAGCCAAAGCAATAGCGGCACGGGCGGAAATAGCGGGACCAGTTCCTCCACTGGCACAGCCGGCCTGCCACCCTTGCCAGGCGGCACCGGCAGTGCGGGTGGCACGGGTGGCTCGGGCACGGCCGGCGGTACAGGCGGTTCGGGTGGATTGATTGCGGCTGCCCGCGGAGGCGGCGCCGACAGCGGGGCAGGGGGCATGATCCAGGCGGACCCCTCGACTAACTCGCTTGTCATCACGGCACCCGAACCGGTCTACCAGAACATCCGTAACGTAATCGATGAGCTCGACGTGCGCCGCGCCCAGGTCTATCTCGAAGCGATGATCGTCGAGATGACCGCCACAGACGCGGCGAATCTGGGTGTGCAGTGGCAGGGCGCAGTGCAGTCCAGCAGCGGCAACAATGCGCTTTATGGCGGCACCAACTTCGCGACCTCGACGAGCCAGGGGATCGTCAACCTGACCGCGCAGGGCCAGACGCTGAGCCAGAGCCTGTCGAGCTCCGCTGCCACCACGCTGCTGAACAACGGCATCAATATCGGCCTCATCCACAACTTCGGCAAGTTCTTCGGTCTGGGCGCACTGGTGCAGGCGCTCTCGACGGTGAGCAATGCAACCATCCTGTCGTCGCCGAACCTGATCACGCTCGATAACGCGGAGGCGAGGATCGTGGTGGGCTCGAATGTACCGGTGGAGACCGGCTCATATTCGACGGCGACGGCCACGTCCAGTACGGGCGTCAACGCCTTCAACACGTTCGACCGGGAAGACGTGGGTATCGTGCTGCATGTGAAGCCGCAGATCAGCAAAGGCGGCGTGATCAGGCTGCAGATCTACTCGGAAGACTCGTCGGTCGACCCGACCTCCATCAACAATCCCGGTGGCGTGACGATCATCAAGCGCTCGGTGGAATCGACGGTCCTGTCGGACGACGGCGAGATCATCGTGCTGGGCGGCCTGATCCAGGACAACTACTCCGACGGGAACAACAAGGTACCGTTGCTTGGCGACATACCGTTGATCGGTTCGCTGTTTCGTGCGGAGAACAAGAGCCGGACGAAGACCAACGTGATGGTGTTCCTGCGCCCCGTGATCATCCGGGACGACGGCACGGCGGTCGCCATTTCGAACGACCGCTACAACTACGTCCGTCAGGAAACCGAGGGCTACCAGCCTGACAACCGTATCGAACGCGATCACGACACGCCGACCTTGCCACCGTTGACACCCAGCCCGGCGCAGGGTGTGCCGGCGGTACAAGGCATTTTCGATCTGAACCGGATGACGCGCCCCGATCCGAAGAAGGCAGTGGGCGCGGCGGCGGCCAGTTCCGCAGCGGCATCGGGCAGTGAGGCGGGTAGTGAAGCGGGCAATGAAGTGAGCACTACGGGCAGCCAGCCGGCTGCTGCCGCGTCGGGGTCCGTCGCGGGCGCGTCGATCCCGCCGGGAGTGCCTCTTAACTCGCCCGCGGGCTCTACTACGTTGCAGCCGATGCCGGCGACGTCCGGCGGGGAGCAGCCATGAGCAGCGATGTGCTCGCCGTCCCGCCAACCAGGGCGGTCTCCGCGGATGCGGCGCTGCGCCTGTTGCCTTACGGCTTTGCCCGCGCAGGTCAGATACTCGTTGCGAACCAGCACCCGGATACGCTCGAGGTGTGGATCAGCGAGCGCACACCGTTGCCGGCAATCGCCGAGGTCGCGCGCAATTTTGGGCGGCTGACGCTCGTACGGGTAGCGCCCGACGAGCTCGCGCAGGCGATCAATACCGCGTACTCGCGCCAGGACGGGGGCGCCGCGCAGGTTATCGGCGAAGTGGAAGGTGAGGTCGACCTGTCGCGTCTAATGCAGGAGATTCCTGAGGTCGAGGACCTGCTCGAATCGGAGGACGACGCGCCGATCATCCGCATGATCAACGCGCTGCTAACGCAGGCTGCGCGCGAAGGCGCCTCGGATATCCACATCGAGCCGTTCGAGAATGCGTCGGTGGTGCGCTTTCGCGTCGACGGCACGCTGCGCGACGTGGTGCGGCCGAAGAAGGCGCTGCACGGCGCGCTGATCTCGCGCATCAAGATCATGGCGCAGCTCGACATCGCCGAAAAGCGCCTGCCGCAGGATGGTCGCATCACGCTGCGTGTCGGCGGCCGGCCGGTTGACGTGCGGGTCTCGACGTTGCCCACGGGCCACGGCGAACGCGCAGTGCTGCGTCTGCTCGAAAAGGATGCCGCGCGCCTGAATCTCGAAGCGCTGGGCATGGCGGCCGATACGCTCGTCAGGTTCGACAGGCTGATCGTCCGGCCGCACGGCATCGTGCTCGTCACAGGGCCGACTGGTTCAGGCAAGACGACGACGCTCTACGCCTCGATGTCGCGGCTCGAAACCGCGACGACCAACATCATGACCGTCGAGGACCCGATCGAATACGACCTCTCGGGCATCGGCCAGACTCAGGTCAACGAGCGCATCGGCATGAACTTCGCCCGCGCGCTGCGCTCGATCCTGCGGCAGGATCCGGACGTCATCATGATCGGCGAAATCCGCGATCTCGAGACAGCGCAGATCGCGGTGCAGGCCTCGCTCACAGGTCACCTCGTGCTGGCTACGCTGCACACCAACGATGCGGCGTCCGCGGTCACGCGTCTCGCGGACATGGGCGTCGAACCCTATCTGCTCGCGTCTTCCCTGCTCGGCATACTCGCGCAGCGCCTCGTGCGGCAACTGTGCCCCGCGTGCAAGGAGGAGCGCGTCGAGGAGGCCGGCGAGGACGGGCGACGCAGCCAGTGGCACCCGGTGGGCTGCGACAAATGCGGACGCTCGGGCTACTCGGGACGGCGCGGTGTCTATGAGCTGCTGTTGATCGACGACACGATCCGGCCACTGATCCATCGCAATGCGGCGGATGCGGAGATTCTCGCCGCCGGCCGCGCGCAGGGTATGCGTACGCTGCGCGAGGATGCGAACCGGTGGCTCGAGTCCGGACGTACGTCGCTCGAGGAAGTGTTGCGTGTGACAGGTGGGGAGTAAGACGATGCCGGCATTCCGTTTCGAAGCGATCGACCAGGCAGGCAAGACGAAGAAAGGCGTGCTTGATGCCGATAGTGCGCGCGGCGCACGCAGCCAGTTACGCACCCAGGGCCTCACCCCGATGGTGGTCGAAGCGGCCGGCACGCGGGCACGAGGCACCCAGTCGCAGCGCCTCGCTGCGGGCAGGCGGCTTTCACAGCGGGAGCAGGCGATTCTCACGCGCCAGATGGCGAGTCTGCTGATTGCAGGTTTGCCCCTTGACGAGACCCTGGCGGTGCTGAGCGAACAGGGTGAGCGCGAGTACGTCCGCGAGCTGATGGCGGCGATCCGCAGCGAGGTGCTGGGCGGCCATTCGTTCGCCAACGGGCTGTCGCAGCACCCGCGGGATTTTCCCGAGATCTACCGCGCGCTCGTCTCGGCCGGTGAACACACCGGCAAGCTCGGCGTCGTGCTGTCGCGGCTTGCCGACTACATTGAACAGAGCAACGCGCTCAAGCAGAAGATCATGCTCGCCTTCACCTATCCGGCGGTCGTGACCTGCATTGCGTTTGGCATTGTGACCTTCCTGCTCAGTTATGTGGTGCCGCAGGTCGCCAACGTGTTCGTCAGCACCAAGCAGCAGTTGCCGTTTCTGACGGTGATGATGCTGGCGCTCTCGGATTACATCCGGCACTGGTGGTGGGCAACCCTGATCGGGGTCGCGGTGGTGATATGGATCGTGAGGCAGATTCTCGCGCAGGCAGGTCCGCGGCTCGCGTTCGACCGCTGGGCGCTCACCGCGCCGCTCTTCGGCAAACTGGTGCGGGGCTACAACACGGTGCGTTTTGCCAGCACGCTGGGCATCCTGACTGCGGCGGGCGTGCCCATCCTGCGTGCCTTGCAGGCGGCGGGCGAGACACTGAGCAACCGCGCGATGCACGGCAATATCGAGGACGCCATCGTGCGGGTCCGCGAGGGAACCTCGCTGTCGCGCGCACTGGGCAATACGAAGACGTTTCCACCGGTGCTGGTCCACCTGATCCGCTCCGGGGAAGCGACCGGCGATGTGACGACGATGCTCGACCGAGCATCGGAAGGCGAGTCCCGCGAGCTCGAACGCAGGACGATGTTCCTCACCAGTCTGCTCGAGCCGCTGCTCATTCTCGCCATGGGCGGTGTGGTGCTGGTGATCGTGCTGGCGGTGATGATGCCGATCATCGAACTGAACAACCTGGTGCAGTGACGTGCAGTCCGCGCATTCAGCGTACGAAGGCGTCCGGATTGGGCGCGGAAGGCAAGGCGATTTCGCGCTGTATGCCGTTGTGCTCGACGATGATCGAATGAGGACGGACCTCGCTCAACGTGGTGGAGTCGGTGAGCTCGCCCTTGACACGGACGACGCGTGCGGGGTCGCCGCCCACGCTCACGATCGCAGCGGCATGGCGCGGATCGAAGGCGAGGATGCCGAGCAACTGGACCTGGTCGTGCCGGCCGCTGTCAGGCTGTGCGCCGAAGAGGGTCGCGCCGGCCGAGGCGTCGAGGGCGGCCGGCGGCGCAGGACGCGCGAGTGCGGTGGGCGCGGGTGCGTGAAAAAGCCACGCCCACCAGCATACGACGCCGATGAACAGGACGATCGCGGCGATGGACGCGAGCGTGGGCGGGGACTGCAGTGGACTCAGAAAGGAGCGGGTCATGGTGCGGCTCGGGTTGGGTGAGGTGACGGATGTCGTGCCTTCCGGCGCCGTGCGCTGCGTGGAACCGGAGGGCGTCTGCAACTACAGGACTCTCCGCATTTTTGGACGGGAAAGGTGAATCCATGATGACTGATTTGAACACAGGCGTCGCGTATCGTTCTCCGCTTTGTTTGAAGCTTCGTTCGAAGCATCGGCAGCAGCGCGGCTTTACGCTCATCGAGATCATGGTGGTGATTGCGATTCTCGGCATTCTTGCCGCACTGATCGTGCCGAAGATCATGAGCCGGCCCGATGAGGCGCGCCGTGTCGCAGCAAAACAGGACATCGGGACGATCATGCAGGCGCTCAACCTGTACCGCCTCGACAACGGCCGGTATCCGTCCGGCGACCAGGGCCTGCACGCACTGGTCGACAAACCGACCACCGACCCGATCCCGAATAACTGGAAGGACGGCGGGTATCTCGAGCGTCTGCCCAACGACCCGTGGGGCAACCCGTATCAGTATCTGAACCCTGGCGTGCATGGCGCGATCGACATATTCAGCTACGGCGCGGACGGCAAGCCGGGTGGGGAGGGCAACGATGCAGACATCGGATCGTGGCAGTAACGCGGCTGAGCTCGAAGAGCGGCGGCCGCTGTGCGGGCAACGCGCATCCCGTGTTTCGCGCAGGCATTGCGCCGGTTTCACGCTGCTCGAAATGCTGGTGGTGCTGTTGATCGCGGGCTTGCTGATTGCAGTCGTGGCCTTGGCTCCGACGCGCAACCGTCGCACCGATCTCGCCGAGGAGGCGCAACGTCTTGCCACGATGCTCGAATCCGCGGACGACGAGGCACAGGTTCGCTCGACCTCGATTGCGTGGGAGCCCATCGACGGCGGCTACCGGTTCGACCAGCGCGCCGAGAACGGCACCTGGCATCCGATTACCGACGACATACTCGGCCCGCATCGCTGGGGCACCGATGTGACGGGCGTATCGATACGGTACACGGGTAGTGGCAACCTGACTTCGCGCATCGTCTTCGGCGACGAAAGTATTGACGTGCCGGTCACGGTGACGCTGGACTCCGGCGGTGTCCGTCTGCAGGTGGTGGGCACGGGGATCGGCAATTTTGCGGTGCGTCGACCATGAACTCTTCGATCTGCGAGGCACGTCGCTATGGTTGGCTGCGCGATGGACTGCGCTGTCGTGACCGCCGTGATATTCGCACCCCTCATCAAGGCAAGGAGCGCGCATGTCGAGCCTGATCGTGCTGCTGCCGTCGAGCGACGTACTCGCGCCCGGTGGCTGGGAAGCGACACCCATGCCGTTTGCGCTGCTTGGGCGCAAGGGCGAGATGCTGCGCGCAGGACGTGCCCGGTTCGACGCATTGCCAGGAGCAGGTGAGACGGTGCTGGTCGTCGCGGCGCGTGACACGCTGATCCTGAACGCGAAGCTGCCGCCGGTGACCGGGCCGAGGCTGCGGCGGATTCTGCCCAACGTCGTCGAGGAGCATCTGATTCAGGACGCGCAGCGCTGCCACGTCGCGGTCGACCCGGTACCGCTGTCGCCGGGCGCCGATGAGCGATGCCTCGCGGTGATCGATCGAGAGTGGTTCGTGTCAGTTATCGAGCGTTTTGCAGACTCGGGTCATCGGCGGTTACGGGCCGTGCCGCTTATTCACTGTATTCCGCTGCCAGAGGCATCCGCGGTCCCCGGGGCGTTCACGGGGGCGGCAGAATCGAACGTCGCGACGCCCGGGGATGACACCGCGATCGCCGGCATGGTGACGGATCATGGTGTAGGGCAGATCGGGGACACCGGTGTGAGCGCCAATGTGACCACGACGGCGGACCCGGCCGAAGCGGTGCCCGACGATCCGGACGCCGTAAATAGCGGCTCGGCGGCGACCGTGCTGATCGTGCGACGCACCCGGCTTGACGGCGAGCTCACGCCAACGGGGGAGAGCGATAGCGAGTGGGTGGAACTCGCGCTCAGGCAAGGTTCGCTTGGCTTCGGAATGAGCGTGAATGCCGCGCAACTTGACGCCACGCTGGTGGAGCTGGCGCAGCGTCAGCCACTTGCGGTCTACTCGCTCACGGTCGAGGCCGTCACTGAGCCTGGGGGCGGAGCGGGCGTTGACCAAGCCGGAGCGCATCGTTTTGCGCAGGAGGCGGCAGCGGTTGACAGGGCCGCCACGGCCGGCGAAGCGCCGCAGTGGGGCGTACCGGTCGAACTGGAAAACCGCGTGGAGAACCGCGCCTTGCCGCTTGCAACCATCGCGCACGCGGCGCTCGTCTGCCCCTTCAACCTTTGCCAGTTCGAGCTGGCCAACGCCGGCGCCAGCCGGCTCGGAGCTGGTGGGCTCAGGCCATGGCGCGTGGCGATCGGATTCGTGGCTGCATCGCTGGTGGTATCGATCGTTGCACTGAACGTGCAATGGTGGCAGTTGCGTCATCGCCGCGACGCCTTGAACGCCCAGATGACGCAGATGGTGAAGAGCGTTTTTCCGGATTCACAGATGGTCCTCGGTCCGCACGAGCAGATGGCGCTCGACCTGACCCGTCTGCGCAGCACGGCCGGGGCGCTGCGGGCGGACGATTTTCTGGTAGTGGCGGCGTCCCTCGCTCACGCGCTCGGTTCGATTCCGTCGTCGGCGATCGGGGAGCTCGATTACAGCGGCGGGTCGCTCGATGTGACCTTCAAACCCGGTACCGAAGTCGATGAGGACGGCTTCAGGCGCCGCCTTGCGACAAACGGCCTGTCCGTACAGGAGGAAGAAGGCAAATGGAAACTCAGGTCCGTGCAATCAAGGCCGCACTGACAGAATGGTTCGAGGCTCGCGCACCCCGCGAAAAGCAACTGCTCGGTGTAGGCGGCGCACTGGTTGTAGTGGCGCTGGTCTATAGCCTCCTGTGGGCGCCCGCGTGGGATGGCTGCGGCCACATCAGGGCGAGCCTGCCGCTGCTGGAGGTGCAGGTTGCGCAGGTGCAGTCGCAGCTCGATGAGGCGCGCCGGCTCAAGGGCGACGCCGCAATCCGGACACCGGATGGTCTTGCGCTGCGCGATGCCATGACTACCTCGCTGATACAGGCAGGCATCCCTGCGCCGCAGATTACCGCACTGGGAAAGGGCGTACAGGTCGAGGCGAAGAACGTGCCCTTCGGCGCGTGGATGACGTGGCTTGACGATGTGCGCCGTACGGACCACGTGCGTGTGGTCAATGCGCATGCAACGGGCGAGGCGCAAGCGGGGCACGCGACCGTTTCGGTGACGGTTCAGCCTGCCTCTGACCAGTAAGGAATCCATACTGGTTGGACAAGCCTTCTTGTATGCGTTTGGGCCGATTCTGTCAAATAGTGCGTAACACCCGTCACCGGCGCGGCACACGCGCGTCCTACTCTACTTGGCAGGGAGTCACCGTTTGAGGTGCATGGGACAGCCGGCAGGCGCGGCGGTAGACCGTGCGTCCGTGAGCACATCGAGCAGGAGCGTTTCGTGAAGCGTGATCGACGCCGCGTGGCGGAAAACGTGCGGAAGTGGCTGGGCGTGACGTTGCTGGGTCTGTCGGCGGCAACGTGCATGGGCAGCGCCTTTGCTGCGGCAGGCGCGTCCCGGATGATCGGCGGGGGTTCGCGTTCGTGGCAGGCGCAATGGGTGGCCGAGCGTGTCTATGCGCCACTCGATGGCGTGACCTACGAGGCGATCGGCGGCCCCCGCGCAGTGGATGCGTTCCTCACCGGCGACGCGAGTGCCTATCCGGCGACGGCCAGTGGAGCGGCCGCGGTGGGGTATGCGGTCAGTGAGACGCCGCTTGGCCTCGCGCAGATCAACCGCTACGCAAAGACCGGCGGGCACGGTCCGCTGGTCGAACTGCCGCTCGCGGTGATGCCGCTTGCCATCCCGGTGGTGGCCGCGCCCGCGGCGCCCGTGGTGCTCGACGACAGCGATCTATGCGGCATTTTTTCGGGGCGGCTGACGGACTGGTCCCAGGTCGCGGATCCACGAACCGGTGCGCATTATCCGGGCGGCGCCCTGACGGTGGTTTATCGAAGCGATGCAAGCGGCGATACGGACCTGTTGACGCGGCACCTGGCGCAGGTCTGCGTGCCGAGCTTCTCGGAGCCGATCGGCCCGGCGACCAGCAATGTGATATTCAGCGAGACTGACACGTTTGCCAGCCTGTTTCCGAATGGCGTGCCGTCCAGTTTCGTCGGCGTTGCGAGTGCGCAGGCGGCGCGAGATACGCTTGCAGGCATGCGCGATGCCGGGCGTGAGGCGCTGGGCTATCTGACGCCGTCATTCGTCTCGCGCACGTTGGCGCCGCTATCCGCGCAGGCATTCGCGAATCTTCCCATCGCGCTACTGCGAAATACAGCCGACGGCCGAGACTATCGTCCCGACGCAAGCTCCGCTGCGCTGGCGCTGCGCGGTTCGAACGTGCACCCGCCCGTGCCGCGCGACGCTGGACAACCCGCATTGTGGGTGCCCGGCACGGCGGATCCTGCCAGCGGCTATCCGGTGACCGGAACGGTAAACCTGATATTTGCCCAGTGTCTGGCTGCGTCGACGACTGCATCAGAATGGGTGAACGCGCTCAGGGCGCACTTTCATGACGCGGACGTGGCGCGCCTGCTCAATGGCTATGGTGCAGCCAGCCTGCCTGCCGACTACGTGGCTGCGATCGACAATGATTTCCTGAGCAATGCCTCGGGCGCAGCCCTGAATGTGGGAAACGCCACGATCTGCACCGGCCGGTAGGACCGGCGCCAGGCCTGGCACCTGGATCGCTGTTGCGCGGGGGGCCGGGTTCCCGTTCGGGTATCCCAGGAACCCGCAGCAGGGGATTTCCAGATATCGCGTCGTAGCACCCGTCGATTCATCGGTCTTGAAGGGAAACGAGCTATACCGTTTTTTCAATTCAGACGAATGCACCGGACGGGGGCGAATCTTGTGCATGCCGAAATTAAACGCACACGGAATGAAATAATGCGTAGCGGGTCTATTTGCCGCTAACCGCGCGGCGCGCGACGATGGCTCACGAGTGGGGTTAACAACCGCTCGTCGGGAGGTATCGCCGTTTCGGGTCGTGTTGATTGCGTGTTTTGCCCGCAGTGGAGACCACGTGGCCGTTTCATCGCAATAATCTCCGCTCTCGATTGAAGGCGAGATGTCGGGTATGTCTGGTAATCCACAGGTAGCGCCACTGGTGACTGGTCTGCATCTGTTTGACGCGCTTTCCGACTTGCAGTTACCGGCCGGAATCGCGATTGGAAATTCAATGGGCAGGAGTCAATGTCCGGGCGCCAGGAATGAGAATGCGAGATTAATTTGCGTCTTGCCGAAAATCGCCGGTTCCGGATTTCTGGCGGGACTGGAATAATATGTTCTGTTTATTTTTATCCGGGTTTCCGTGTGATATTGTCTCGCGCCCGTTTTTATCTGGAGCTGTTATGGGGCTGTAATTTAATTGTCTTACATAATGTTAACTTGATGATAATATTCCGCACCGCAGGTTTGTGAAAATTTTGTGCCAAAAGGTACGTACATTTTCCAGGCTGACCCAAGACTGATGGGGATTGCGGTAGAGGCTTGCTCCGTGGGCTTCCTGCAGGGGTTCCGATGTTACGTATATTCTGTCGTCATATTATAATATTACAGAATTGTAAGTATTTATGGGTGGTGCAAAGAAATCTGTTGCACGTCGTTAAACTTTGTTTGATATTGAGTCTTGTTAATTTTGAGGGTTGTATATAGACTGCTCATTCGAGTGAATAAAGGGCGACGAAATTTTATTTGATCGCGCTGATTGTTAAGTCCGGCATGGCGTCTATTCCGAGGGCCTTGCTTATGCGCGATATCCTGTCAGGCTATGGGGATTACACGTGAGACAGATACTAGGGCAGGGAGCTATTGAGATGGCCACACGCGAATTCAGCAAGAATCCGTCGAAGGCCTTGCGGGAAGCAGACGCGCAGCCGGTGCTGGTGACGAAGTACGGTCATCCGATTGCCTGCGTACTGTCGATCGAGTCGTGGAACGATCTGCTGGACAAGGTGCATAACTGTGATCTGCTGGAGCAGATGAATCGATAATAGGGCAGCCGCCTCGCGCTCAGGGGGCGAGGCGGTGAGCCCAGACCACGGCAGTCCAGGCGAAATCGCCGATGCCGTACCGCGCAATCAGCGTATCGATACGTGTGTTGATTCTCGCCGAGTGAACCCGGCAGTGCACGATGAAATAGCCGCTGTTGGTGCCGACAATGGCACCGGCGGGCAACGCTGAGTCGTTGAGTATGGGAGACAGCAACACGGCGATATCGCTGGTGCTCACGAAATATGCCGTCCTGCGCCGCTCGGTGAGCGTGTGGGCCTGACTCATCGAGACGGTGGGAATGGCCGCCATCAGCGCGGGCTCATCCGCCGTGTTCGCGTTGACCGTCGTGTAGTCGGGAAGGATCGTCACGAACGCAGAGAGAGCTTTGACCGTAGCAGCATCGTAGCCGGGCACGCGTGACAGATCCTGTATCGTCACGAGTTGCATGGGCCAGTTGCCGGTATCGTTTCCAATACCCAGCGAGCGTAGGATATAGGCCGCGGTGGCCTCGGCGAGCGCCGGATTGAGCGAGAGCGCGCCGAGCAGGCGCCGGTATGCCTCGATGCCTGAGCCGTCGATCTGCCAGGGGGCACTGGGTCCGGGCCGCGACACCAGATCCATGAGGTTGAATTTGGCCTGCGCATCTTCCACTTCCCCGGAGATGTAGGCCCTGGCCAGTTCGCTATTGAGTTCGGCGGCGTCGCGCGGCAGAAAGTCCGCGAGCTGAACATCATGCACAGGCGCCGACCACGCCTGCCCCACGTACGCGACGTTGGACGTCGAGCTCTGGGCTCGCAGTGTGGCGCGCGCCCACTCCACAGCCGCGCGCTCGATCCACATCGTTTCGACGTTCAGGCGCTGGTTTTCCACATCACGCACGGCGACCAGTTCACGCCATGCGACACTCGCGGCGAGTGTGGCGGCCAGTGCCACGACCAGCAACACCGTGACGATCGCAATGCCGCGCTGCGGCTTCTCCGGCCGCGCATAGGCGACGCGGCGCGATACCCGCTTACGGCTCGTGTTGCGCATGGATGCTCCATCGGTTCAGGCCGATGCGAACCGGTTCGTCCAGCCATCGGCGTCACCGATCCTAGTCTGCAACGTATGCGCTGTTGTGACAGATGTTGCGTACAAATAGTACGCAACATCAGGAAAAAAATTGACACGCATACTGGCTATCATGCCGTCTTGTCATGATGCTTGCCCGCAGTAACAGGCTTCCCCTCGTCGCTCTCAGGCGTCCCAGCGCGCGGTCCACAGCGGATCACCCGTCAATCCGTTTCCATTGAGCAAGCTGCCAGGTCAGGCGGTAGGGATGTCCATACCATCTTGTTCGTTGTACGTAACATTGGTCATGAACGGGACTTCTGACGTTTGTATTGTCCACGTCTTATAAATTCGCCGGCCGCTGCACATCGAGCCGGATCATCGTGCAAATGAAGGAGTTGCGGCAATGACGCCGAAGATGTACGGGGAAGCATCGAATCGGCGGCGGTGCCTGGCCGGTGTGGTTCTGGCGGGCAGCGTGACGCTCGCCGGTACGGCCCACGCGCAGTCGAATGCTGCACAGGCGGCGGCATCCGCGCCGACACCGGCGCCGGCTGCCACCGGTGCTCCGGCACCTGTGCCCGGCGCGGGCGGCCAGCCGCGAACGTTCGACGTGAACGAGTTCATCGTGCGCGGCAACTCGACGTTGCCGAGCCTTGAGATCGAGAAGGCCGTCTACCCGTTCGAGGGGCCGGGCCGCACGCTGGACGATGTCAATGCCGCGCGTGACGCGCTGCAGAAGGTGTACCAGGACAAGGGCTACCAGTCGGTAGTGGTTGAGCTTCCGCAGCAGCAGGTCAGGAACGGTGTGATCGTGCTGCAGGTGGTCGAAGCGAAGGTCGGGAGAGTGCGGGTGGAAGGTGCGCAATACAATTCGCCGCAGAAGATTCGCGATGCGGTGCCTGCGCTGACCGAGGGTCAGGTGCCCGACTTTACCCAGGCCCAGCAGCAGCTCATCGACCTGAACAAGTCGCCCGACCGTCAGGTGGTACCGGTTCTGAAGCCGGGCTCCTTGCCGCAAACGGTCGACGTGGACCTGAAGGTCGACGATAAAAATCCGGCTCACGGCAGCCTGGAACTGAACAACGACCAGAGCCCGGACACGTCGGTGCTCCGTGCGGTCGCCTCCCTGAGCTACTCGAACCTGTGGCAACTGGGACATGTGATTTCGGGCAGCTTCCTGCTTGCTCCCCAGCATCCGCGCGACGCCGAGGTGTATTCGTTCTCGTACTTGGCACCGTTGCACGGAACGAACTGGAGCCTGCTCGCGACGGTGTACCACTCGAACAGCGACGTGGCGTCTCTCGGCGGCACGAACGTGCTGGGCAAAGGTACGTCGTTCGGCCTGACGGCGATCTACGCGCTGCCCTCGACCGACAGCTACTCGGAGTCGGTGAGCGTCGAGATCGATCACAAGCACTTTGACGAAAGCGATACGATTGCAGGCCAGACCTCGCAGGCCCCACTGACCTATGTGCCGGTTACCTTCGCCTACAACGGGCAGTTGAACCTCAAGCGTTCCCAGACATCGTTCTCCGCCTCGGTGACGACCGATATCCGCGGCATTGGGAGCGACGCCAACGCGTTCGACAACAAGCGGTACAACGCCACGGCCGACTTTGTCTACGGCAAGTTCGACATCAATCACACGCTGGATTTCGCTCACGACATCCAGCTCAACGGACACGTTACCGCGCAGTTCGCGAACTCTCCGCTGGTGTCGAGCGAGCAGTTTGCCGCAGGTGGCATCAACACGGTGCGCGGCTACCTGGAAGCCGAGGACACGGCCGATAGCGGCGTCATCGGTTCGGTGGAGCTGCGCAGCCCGTCGATTGCGAAATACGTGGGCAGTGCCGTCAACGAATGGCGCTTCCATACCTTTGTCGATGCTGCCCACCTGTGGCTGCTGAGTCCGCTGCCGGAGCAGATTTCGAGCTTCAACATGATCAGCCTCGGGCTGGGTTCGCGCATCCAGTTCATGAAGTACGCAAGTGCGGACCTTGAAATGGCGTTTCCGCTGAAGGCCGGAACGTTCACGAGGGCGTATAACCCGCGCTTCGATTTCTACGTCCGCATGGGTTTCTGACCGGCTTTTTCATATGTGATGCGCCGGCATGTGCTGATGCCGCCGGCCTAATCGGGGGAGTGGATTGTGAAGCGAGCTTTATTCCTGTTATTGACGGTCCTGATGGGGTGTCTGCCGGGCGTGGCCAACGCCTGGTGGCAGAACGACTGGTCGTATCGCAAGACCATCACGATCGATACCAGCCCGAAGGGCGGCAACGTTGCGGAATCCGCCGGGCGCGTAGCGCTGCTGATCCGGTTGCACTCGGGCAACTTCCAGTTCGACGGGCTGGAGGACAACGGCGCGGACATCCGTTTCGTTGCCGCGGACGACAAGACGCCGCTGAACTACCAGATCCAGCAATACGATCCGGTGCTGGGCGTGGCGCTCGTTTGGGTGGACATCCCGCAGTTCCCAGCCGGCGCAGCGCAGAACATCTGGATGTACTACGGCAACAAGAAGGCGCCCGACGGGGGCAAGGCCGCCGAGACCTTCGATCCGGACTACACGCTCGTCTATCACTTCAATGACGCGAGTGGCACGCCGTCGAAAGACACCACCGCGTACGGCAATAACGCGCAGAACGCGCCGGCCCGTATCGCCGAGGACGGCATCGTGGGCAAGGCCGCGCAATTCAATGGAACCACGCCGCTGAACCTCGCTGCGAGTCCATCGCTGGCGGTTGCAGCCGGCGGCAACTTCACCTTCAGCGCATGGGTCAAGCCCGGCGTGCTGGCACCGCAAACCTTGTTGTACAGCCGGCGCGACGGTGCGAACGCATTGCTGGTCGGGCTGGACAACGGCGTGCCGTTTGCCGAGGTCGACAGTGCAGGCGCGCCCGTGCGCACCGCGGCAGGGCAGGCCGTGACGGCCAGCAAGTGGACCCACATCGCGGTGACCGCCGACGGCAAGAACGTGACGCTCTATGTCGATGGCAGGCAGTATGCTCAGGCGCCGGCGGCGCTGCCGGCGCTGAACACGCCAGCGGCGGTCGGCGGCGATGTCGCCAATGCGCCGGCCGGTTTCTCGGGATTCACGGGCGAGCTCGACGAGCTGCGCCTGTCGAAGGTCGCCCGTCCGGCAACGCTGATCGCGGTGGACGCCATGAGCGAGGGCGCCGAGTCGAAGCTCGTCAGCTACGGCGCCGATGAAAAGCAGTCGGGCTTCGGCTTTGGCTACTTCGGCGTGATCGTCAAGTCGGTCACCGTCGACGCGTGGGTGGTGATTACGATCCTGCTCGTGATGGCCTTCGTTTCGTGGGTCGTGATGTGGAACAAGGCGAGCTACATCGGCGCGGTGGACAAGGCCAACGGTTTCTTCGTGCGGCGCTTTCGCGAAGTGGCGGGCAAGCACCTGGTGGGTCTTGCCCACGTCGACGAGAGATCGGACGACGGGCGGCGCCTGCGCCAGTCGTCGCTGTACCGGCTCTATCGCGCCGGCGTCGAGGAAATCCATAGCCGCATGGACAGCAGCGGTCGCACGCTGATCACGGCGGAATCGATCGAAGCGATTCGCGCGACGATGGACGCCACGCTCGTACGCGAAAACCAGCGGCTTTCGAAGTCGATGGTGCTGCTCACGATCGCGATCTCCGGCGGCCCGTTCCTTGGCCTGCTCGGCACGGTGGTGGGCGTGATGATCACCTTCGCTGCGATTGCGGCAGCCGGCGACGTGAATGTCAACGCGATCGCTCCGGGTATCGCGGCCGCGCTGCTCGCGACCGTCACGGGGCTCTTCGTCGCGATCCCGGCGCTCTTTGGCTACAACTACCTGCTGATTCGCAACAAGAACGTGACCGCGAACATGCAGGTGTTCGTGGACGAATTCGTCACGCGCCTTGCCGAAGCGCACAGCAACCCCGACCACTCGCTGGCGGGGAACTGAGGAACCGGAGAACGCGCGATGCAAGTTCAGGACGACGACAAGCCCTACGACGACATCAACATCACGCCGATGCTGGATCTGGCGTATGTGCTGCTGATCATTTTCATCATCATGACGACCGCCTCGGTGCAGGGCATCAAGGTCGATTTGCCGAAGGCGAGCTCGTCGACCAGCCTCGCCAAGCCGCAAACGAAAGCGATCACCGTGTCCGACTCGGGTCAGATTTTCCTCGATGCGTATCCCGTATCGATGGCCGAACTGGAAGACCGGTTGCGTACGCAGAAGGCGCTCACGCCCGAGTTTCCCATCGTGCTGAAGGGGGACTCGACCGTTGCTTACCAGAAGGTAATGGACGTGCTCGATCTGTTGCGCCGGCTCGATCTCTCGCAGGTCGGGCTCGTCACCGGAAAGGGGCCGCAAGGCCACTAGGGAACGACCATGGAAATGACCTACGACAACGGGCACGGCGACGATCCGGAGGGCGGCTGGCGGCGCTGGTTAAGGCCGGCCATCGCGGTGCTCGTGCTGCTCGGTGTCGCAGCGCTCGTCTGGCATTTCGCGAGCGACACAGCCGGCGTCAAGCGTGCTGAAGCGCCGCGGGTGACCACGGTCATTCCGCTGCCGCCTCCACCGCCTCCGCCGCCGAAGCAGAAACCCCCTCCGGAAAAAGTTCAGGAGGAGGTCAAGACCCCGGTCGAGAAGCCCACGGTTGCGCCCAGGCCGGCGGAGTCGCCCAAGCCCTCGGACAACCTGCCGAAGCAGATGACGATGAACGCGCCCGCCCAGGCAGGCACGGACAGTTTCAACATCGGCGCCGGGGATGGCACAGGTATGGCGGGCAGCGGCGGGGGCACGGGCGGCTTCGGCAATGCCGGCTACGCGCAGTACCTAGGCTACACGCTGCAGCATGCGATTGAGCAGGACAAGCGGGTGCAGGACGCGGGCGGAGCGCGCTTTACGGGCAGCCTGAACCTGTGGATGGACCCGGCAGGACGTATCACGAAGGTGACGATTGTGCAGTCGACCGGCGACACGCGGATCGATGAGGCCGTCGTCGCGGCCGTCGAGACCCTGGGACGGGTGGATGAGCCACCGCCGCCGAAGTCGGTGTACCCGAAGCTCGTTAGGTTGCAGGGACGCAAGCCGGGGTGAGCGAACCGTTCGGCCAGATTCAGCAACGGATTCAACAACAGGTTCGCGCACAGTTTCGTGAACGGACAGCGCCAGTAAAAAATCAGCACGTTATGTGGAGAATGGGAATGTCTATGAATTCGGCACGGGGCTGCCGCAGCGGGGCGGGGGAAGGCAGGCTGCTGCGACGCACGCGAGCCAGTTTCGCGGTGCTCGGCGCGCTCGGCATGACACTCGCCGGCGGGGCCCATGCACAGTCGCTCGAGACTCAGGCAGCGTCCGGTACGGCCGCGCCGACCGAAAGCACGGTAATCAACCTGATCAACCTGCTCGTCAAGCAGGGTGTGCTCACGAAGGCGAGCGCGAGCGGCCTGCTTGCCCAGGCGCAGGCCGAAGCGGCGCAGGCGAAGGCGGCATCGGCCGCCGCTGTGCGCCCCGGCGCTGCCGTGGTAAATGCGCCGACCCAGCCAGGCGATGTCGCGGTGCCCTACGTGCCGCAGGTGGTGCGCGACCAGATCCGCGATCAGGTCAAGCAGGAAGTGGTGGCGCAGGCCAAGGCCGAGAACTGGGCGCAGCCCAATACGTTCCCGGACTGGGTCTCGCGCATCACGCTCAGCGGCGATGTGCGCGTGCGCGAGCAGTTCGAGTTTTTCTCGCCGCGCAACGAGACGGGTGTGACGAACTTTGCGGCGATCAATGCCGGTAGTCCGGTCGACATCAATCCGAACACCAACACGAGCCAATTCCCCGAGCTCAACACGACCCAGGATCGTAACCTGGCCAGTATCCGGGCGCGCCTTGGCGTGACGGCCGTGATCTCGGACCAGTTCACCGCGGGCGTGCAACTGGCGAGCGGCAGCGACAACGGACCGACGTCGACGACCGCCCTGCTCGGCGGAGGGTTCGGCAAGAGCAATATCTGGCTGAACCAGACCTGGATCAAATATCAGCCAGCACCGTGGATGAATATCACCGTGGGCCGTTTCGACAATCCGTTCTTCTCGTCGGATCTGCTGTTCGCGAATGACCTGGAGTTCGATGGCATTGCGGCGAACTTCCGTCAGCTGCTGCCCGGCAACGATGGTGTGACGCTGTTCGGCACGCTCGGTGCGTTCCCGATCCAGTACAGTTCGGACGGGTTCCTCGCGCAAAATTCGAATGCGCCTTCCGGCACGACCAAGTGGATGCTGGGCGGCCAGTTCGGGGCCGAGTGGAAGATCGATAGCCAGAACAAGGTCAAGGGTGCGATTGCCTACTATGACTACATGAACCTGAAGGGCCAGTTGTCCTCGCCGTGCGCGCTGTATCTGGGCGCGACGAGCTGCAGTACCGACAACGAGGCCCCGGCCAACATGCAAAAGGGCAACACGCTGATCGCGCTGCGCAACATTGTGCAGAACCCGAATCTCGCACCCGGGCTGACGCCTGATCCACAGCTCTTCGGCCTCGCATACAACTACCGCCTCTTCGATACCAAGCTGGAGTGGGATACCAAGGTGGCCGACCGCTTCAAGCTGCGGCTCGACGGCGAGTACGTACGCAACCTCGCGTACAACACGAACCAGGCGTTCTCGGCGGCCTCCACGCCGGTGAACAACTTCAACAACGCGAGTTCGTCCAGCACGGTGACCCAGGCAAACTACAAGAGCGGCCCGAACGGTTTCCTGTTCAAGGCGACGATCGGCGAACCGGATACGCTCGAGAAGGGCCAGTGGAATTTCTCGGTCACCTACAAGTACCTCGAACCGGATGCAGTGCTCGATGCATTCACGGATCCGGACTTCAACCTGGGTGGAACGAACGCCAAGGGTTACATCATCGGGGCACAGTACGCGGTGGCCAGGAACGCGTGGTTGCAGGCGCGTTACCTGAGCGCACGCGAAGTGTATGGTCCGCCGCTGAGCATCGACGTGTTGCAGCTTGAATTCGACGCCCGCTTCTGAGGCCCGCCATGAGAACGTCCACCCAAGCGTGTCATCGCATCATGCTCGCAGCCGGGCTGCTCTGCGGGTTGCTGTTCGCTGCAGGTTCCGCCTCGGCACAGAGCCTCGAAGACAAGCTGCGCTCGCAACTGCGCACCACCACGCAGCAACTGCGTGATTTGCAGGACTCGCAGGCGCAGTTGCAGGCCGATAAGGCTCAGGCGGAACAGCAGCGCGACAAGGCGCAGGCCGATCTGAAGCAGGCCCAGACGGATCTGGCCGCCGCAAAAGGCAAACTGGATGGGCAGGCGGCCGCGGAGCGGGCACTCGCTGCCGAGAAGTCAGGTCGTGCGCAGGACGACCAGCAGCTCGCGAAATACAGGTCGGCGTATGAAGACCTGTTGACGCTATCGCGTGCGCGGGATGCCGAGCGTACCCAGGCGCAAGGCCAGCTCAGGGCAGTCGGCACGCAGTTGCAGACGTGCGAGGCGAAGAACGCCCAGCTCTACCAGGTGGGCCACGACATCCTCGACGCTTACGAGCACGTCGGGTTCGGGACCTTCCTCAAGTCGCGCGAGCCGTTCGCACAAGGCTCGCGCGTGAAGTATGACGAGATTGCGCAGGACTATGGCGACAAGCTGTACGCGGGGAAATTCGATCCTCGCGCGGCGCCTGCCCAGGCTGCGGTGCCGGCATCCGCGCCGGATGCATCGAAGTAGGGGCGCAGGCCACAGGTTAGCGAGTCGATGAGCTGCTCGAGACACGGTTTGTTTGAGCGGGTTTGAATTCACAGGGGAACACGGACATGGCAGGCAAAGAGACGGAAATCGCGCAAGGTGCGGTCGCGCAGAACGTGATCGATACGGTGGCAGTCGAGCAACTGGCGGATCTCTTCAAGGCGGCGGGCTACCGTGTCACACCCGCCGAGCAGAACGGCATCGTGCAGTTGATGAGCGCGAGTCAGGGGGTGGGTTTTGCGGTGCGCTTCGGCAACGCTGCGGCCACCCCGGGCGCGTACCTTGATTACACGCTCAGTTGTGCGCTGCAGGTGCAAGGCGAACTGCCGCTCGAGCTGGTGTCGAGCTGGAATCGCTCGAAGCGTTTCGCGCGGCTGTCGTCAGCAGCGCAATTTCTCGTGCTGGAGATGGATGTGATCGTCGCGGGTGGTGTGACGGCGCGCTATCTGACATCGACGATCGAACTGTGGGACCGCCTGATCCAGGAATTCCTGCTGCATCTGCGTAACCGCCCCGCGATGGCGCAGACCCAGCAGGCGCTGGCGGCGCGCAGCGCCGATGCGCAGGCTGCAGGAGCCGGCGACGCAGAGCACACGGCGACGCTGCAGTGAAAACGCGCGGTTACGGCGGCAGCCGGATCGGGGCGCTCGCCGCGGCACTCTTCGGACTGCTGGGCATTGGCGCACCGGCGCAGGCCGGGACGGTGCCGGCTGATCAGGCACCGCAGGCTTGGGTCACGTATGCGCAGCGCGTCTCGACACGCTTCCAGACAGCGCTCGAAGGGCAGACCGACGAGGCCCGGCGCTTTCATGCGTTTCTCGAGCAGCGGGCGCAGCCTGACGCGGCGGCCAGCACGCCTGGCGTGCCGGTGGTGTTGAGCATCCGGACGTGGATCAATGCCGCGGGGCGCGTGACCCGGGTCGAGTTCACTCCGCTTGGCGACCCGCAGGCCGAAGCGGATCTGCGGGAGTTGCTGGGTGCGCAGACAGTGGGGCGCGCGCCGCCGTCCGGCATGCGGCAACCGGTGGTGGTGCGTTTGAGCCTTGCTGCGCAGTTGTAGTCGACGGTCCGGTTCCGCAGTCGGGACAGGGCTGGGTGGTTAGCTAACGTGCTGGGAGTATTTTCGATGAAGACAGTTGCAATGGTATTGAGCGGCCTGATGGTGTGCGGGCCCCTGATGTGCGCCCCGCTCGCGGCTTGGGCCGAGGACGACGTGATTGCAAGCGCCGGGCAGGCGTCGGTCACGGAGTCGGATATCACGACCCTGCTCAGGTCGCTCGACGCGGATACACGCACGCGGCTCGCAGCGGACCCTGCAAGGCTGGATCAGCTGGTGCGGGCGAAGCTCGCGCAGTCCACGGTGCTCTCCGAGGCGAAAGCCAAGGGCTGGGACAGGCAGCCGCAGGTCAAGCTGATCGTTGAGGAGGCGCAGCGGGAGGCGGTGTCGCGCAGTTATCTGGCCTCGATCACGGCGCCGCCGGCCGACTATCCTTCGGACGCCGACATGCAGGCGGCATACGATCAGAACAAGGCAGCCTTTACCGTGCCGGATTCGCTGCACTTCGCACAGATTTTCGTCGCCGCTCCGCCGAACACCGACAAGGCGACGCTGGATCAGGCCCGCAAGCAGGCGGCGGATCTGGCGAAGCAGGCGCATGCGAGCGGCGCCGACTTCGCCGCGATCGCCAGGGCCAGCTCGCAGGACAAGGTGAGCGGCGCGCGCGGCGGCGACATGGGATTCGTGCCGGACGAAGCCCTGCTGCCCGAAATTCGCAAGGCCGCTGACGCGATGAAGCCAGGCGATATCTCGCAGCCGATCCAGACCGCGGCAGGTTTTCATGTGGTGAAGCTGATCGAGTCGCGCCCGGCGAGCGTGCGGCCGTTCGCCGAAGTGAAGGAGCAGATCCGCGCGACGTTACGCCAGCAGCGAACCCAGCAAAACACCCAGGCCTACCTTGCAAAGGCAGTGGGGCCGGGCACGGTGGCGATCAACGAGGGCGCCTTGAAAAAGGCCCTCAGCGCCGCGCAATGAGCGACGCTGCCAGAGCACGTGGTGATCTTGGACAGGGGCCTGCATCCACTCGACGAGCGTTATGTCGATGCGTACGCGTTACGTGATGAAAACAGCGTGGCCGGGCAGGGAACGTCGCCGGTGTTGCGATGTCCCCTGTGCCTGGGCGAACTGGTCCCGACTCCGCACCAGCGCCGCGGTTATGGCTATTTCAGGCACGAATCCGATGAGGCCGCGGCCCGCTGCCCGCTCGCGACCTCGAACTACCAGCCCGAGGGCCTCATCGTCAGGGGGCCGCGGGAGCCGCTGGTTGCGCACACGCAGCGTACGCGGTTCCTGTTTAACTGGAAACGGCACTTCAGGATTGCGCGCAGCCTGGTGCCGTCGCTGGCGGTGGAGCGCTTCATCGAGCTGATCGACTATGCCGATGTGCTCAGCCTGTGGTCCTATTCGCCGCTAGAATTGAATGACGTACCTTATGTCCTGCTGGTACTCGCTGGCCCCATCGCGGTGCGCAATGACGGGGAAGAGCGGATGTGGGTACGCTTCTGCTTCGAGGGACGCGCGCGTGATGCAGGTGACCTGTGGCGTGACGGTGCGCCGGTGGCACAGTTGTTCCGGCTGGTGTACCGGGACCCGCTTCATACGCCATTTCCGACTGCGGCGGAGCTCCTGCAATGGGAGCCGGTGGCGCGCGTTGACCGGCTGCAGGACCTGACCGGGCGGGGCATCAGCCGTGCGGATATGCGTGTTTTCGAGCGCTTTGTGAAGCGCGGCGCGGCGACACGTCGTTTGCAGTGGGAGGGCAACGATGAGGAATGATCAACTGGCGGGTAGGGTGCGACCCGCGGCCGGAGCGGGTTCTTCAGGAATGCGCAGGTGCGCGTTACTCGGTGTCTTGTGGATCGGGACGATACCCGGTGCCTGGGCGCAGTCGTCGGCCGCGGCCGGCGAGCCATCGAAGCGGGTCTGTGTTGATGCTGAGGTGGATGGCGTTCGCGCCCTGTCGTATGACTGCCTGAGCAAGCAACTGGCACTGGCCGCCGGTAAGGGTACTCCGGCCGCGCCAAACGCAGCCGAAGCGCTTGCCACCGGCCCCTCCAATCAGGTGGGGACCTTCAACTATTCGGCCGAGAGTAACCGGTTTGGTTCGAACTGGGGAAAGTCAATCTATCCGCAGCGTCCGGCACCGCTACAGGTTGTGCCGCCCGGGCGGTGAGCGCATGCGTGAAGAGGGAAGCGGGGCGCTATGGGCGGCGATACTGACGGGTGGGGCGGTCAGTTGCGGCGCAGTCGCCTATTGCGTGACACCGCGGACGGGCGGAGCGCCGGATGCGGTCGATGGGACAGAACCGTCGGGGCGGCATCGGATCGTTGCTGCGCCGAATCCGGCGATGCTGGTCGGCAGGCTCGTTCTCCCCGGTGGTATCTGGGGTTCGTATGGCGGCCCGACCGGCGGCTGGCGTGATCTACGGTACCGCGCAGTGCAGGGTGCGAAGAGCGTGTTCCAGGAGTTCGGAGAACCGCAGTATCGGGATGTGACGCTGTGGGACGAACGTTAGATTGGTGCACGGCGGGCCTGATGCACAGGAATGGACAGGAGATGGCGGTGTTGCACGCGAGAACATGGCGGTCGACTGGATCGGGCGATAAGGTGAGCATGCGGCGTGAACGCAGCGCCTGTCATCTGCAAGGATGCTGGACATCGATATGAAAGACGGAATGCGGGGCATCAGGCGAGTGGTGTGGACCAGGGCCTCGATGGCGTTGGTCTGGATTGCGATGGCGGTCATGGGTCGCGCTCTGGTTGTCACCGTGCACGCGCAGGAGAGTGTTCCTGCGACGGAGCAGCAATTCGCTGTCCCGAACTTTTCCTCCCTCGTCAAACGCTATGGCCCGACGGTGGTCAACATCAGCGTGACCCGCGAGGTGGCGCAGATGGGGGTGCAGTTGCCGCCGGGCATTGAACCCGGCAACCCGCTGGCCCCATTTCTGGCGCGCCGTGTGATCGGCAATCGCGAAGAAATGAGCCTCGGTTCCGGCTTTATCGTGAGCAGTGACGGCTACATCCTGACCAACCGGCATGTTGTCGGAGACGCGACGGTGGTCGACGTGAAGCTCACCGACAAACGCGAGTTCAAGGGCCGGGTAATCGGCAGCGATGCACTCTCCGATGTTGCGCTCGTCAAGGTGGACGCCAAAGATTTGCCGGTGGTGATGACGGGCAATCCGAACCATACCGAGGTGGGCGACTGGGTGATGGCGATTGGTTCTCCTTATGGTTTCGCCAACACCGTGACGGCGGGCATCGTCAGCGCCAAATCCCGTTCGCTGCCCGGCGAAGCGTATATCCCGTTCATCCAGACCGATGTGCCGATCAACCCCGGCAATTCCGGCGGCCCGCTCTTCGACCTCGATGGCCGCGTGATCGCGATCAATTCGATGATTTACACGAAAACGGGCGGCTATCAGGGCCTGTCGTTTGCGATCCCGATCGACGTCGCACTGGACGTGAAGGACCAGTTACAGAAGACCGGCCAGGTGAGCCGCGGACGTCTGGGCGTGGTGGTGCAGGAAGTGAGCCAATCGCTCGCGCGTTCGTTTGGGTTGTCAAAACCGGATGGTGCGCTGATCAGTACGGTCGAGCCGGGCGGACCGGCCGCGCAGGCCGGCTTGCAGCCGGGCGACGTGGTGCTGGCGGTCAACGCCGCGCCCGTCAGCGACTCAGCCGATCTGCTGACGACGGTCGCCAAGATCAGACCCGGCGGCCAGGTCGATCTGCTGGTCTGGCGCTCGAACACCGCGACGCATATGACGGTCACGGTTGGCGCGCTGGATGAGAACGGCGCCGCGCCCGCTGTGACGCAGGCGCCTCCCCGTCTTGGTGTGACGGTGCGTCCGTTGACGCCGCAGGAGCAGGAAAAGGTCGGCGTCGATCACGGCCTGCTGGTTCAGCAGGTGACGGGCCGCGCGGCGAGTCTCGGACTCAAGCCGGGCGATATCGTGCTGTCGGTGAACGAAACGCCGGTGACGACGATCGAGCAGCTCGCCGAGGCGATCAGGCTCGCGCGCGGCAATGCGGCACTGCTGATCCAGCGTGGAACGAGCCGCCAGTATGTGCCGATCGACCTCGGTTAGTGGCGTCGCCGCAGTGAGTCTGCACCGCGGCCAGACAGCGGGTCATTGCGCCATGAGGGGCAATGACCCGCAACCTGTACGTTTCCCTGGAGATAGGTAAATGAAGTTGAGAAAACGGCGCGCTCTGCTTGCCTGGGCGTTGCTCATCAGCTTGTGTTGGACGGCGCTTCCTGCCTGCGCGCAGTCGGGCCTGTCTGGTGTCCCGCAACCATGGCTCAGCTATGCACGGTTGACGGGCCATCAGTTCCAGGCGTGGCTGGAAGCCGATGATGATGCCGCCAACCAGTTGCACCGGTTTCTGGAAGACCGGGTCATGAACGCCAAGGGCGAGCAGCCACCGGCGGCGATCGTCATCCGGGCGTGGATCGCCGCAGATGGCGCTGTGTCGCGCGTCGAATTCAGCTCGCTGGGCGATCCGGCGGCTGACGCGATTCTGCGTCGGCTGCTTACCCAGCACCCGATCTCCGAGCCGCCGCCCGCTGATATGCCGCAACCGTTGCGCGTGCGTTTGCATATCGAGGCTAACCCGCAAAAGGACCCACCCGCGAGCACATCGATCGATCTTCCGGAGACACTGAGCGCGTCTGCTTGAGCATGAAACTGCTGGTGGGTATCTGGCTATGCGAGCTCGTGGCTACGGCTGCGTTTGCCCAATCGATCCGCGACCCGGCGACACTCGATCCTGCGCAAAAGGTGGGTGCTTTCACGCTCGAATCGAATGCGACCGGTTTTTTCGTCAACGAGGCGGGCGACCTGGTGACCGCGCGGCATGCCGTCGAAGGGTGCCGCTCGCTCTTCCTCGTCAAGGACGCCCAGGTGGCGACGGCTAGCGTCAAAGCGGTGAGCTCAGACGCCGACCTCGCGGTACTCACCAGTACGATCAAGCCGCTGCTGGCCGCAAGCTTCGCCATGCGAAATGAAGTGAGCGTTGCGCAACCGGTGTTTGCTGCCGGCTATGAGAGTCTGCGGCACATGCCGGATCGCGCGGATACCATTTACAACGCCTTCACGCGCGACCGACCCGCTCAGGCTGCCGATGAATTCACGCTGATCTCATCGGCGACAAACGGAGCGAGCGGTGCTCCGGTGTTGAATCAGGCGGGCCTCGTGGTGGGCATGATCATTGAGCGGGCACAGGCTTCCAACGACGATCCGCGAGCTTACGTGGCGCGCTCCGGAACGGCCAGTTATGTGGTGGCGGTATCGGCCGATGCAATCAAGACGTTTCTCGACGCGAGCCACGTTGGCTTTTCCGTTACCGACACGCCGCAGCTCGAACCGATGCAGGCGCACGCACCGCGCGCGGCGACACTCGAAGCCGGCGTGTTGTGCGCTCCGTGAGGCGTCGTTCCGGACTTTGCTGGAATTGTCAGTACCTTTCGACATGCGGCTGAAACGCCCCGCCCACACAATTCTTCAGCACCGACGCTCACGCGTAAAGCGGCCTCTTGCTGTGTCGGGCCATCCGTGACCCGCATGCGGATGCATAACACACATCCACGTCGAGGATGCCTATGTTTAGCATGCAAAGCTCGTCCGAAAATGCGAGTCAATCGCCCGGGCGTGATATCGTATTACCGCCGCTCGCGGCAAACGCTTCCACATGGACCAACGTCGCTGCGGCGATTCGGACGATTATCGAAGACCCCACGCTCGAGACATACTTCGACGAGAATCCAGGGGAATTCGACGCGCTGTCGAAACAGGTCGACCGGACGGTCGATGCGGCCTTCGAGCAGTATGATGAACGTGCACTCGCGGACGTCCATGCGATCCTGTTTACGCTGTATGACCTGCATGTCGCGCCGGCGGCAAGCTTGCGCAGCCACAATCAGTTCAACCCCTATCTGACCCGTTTGCGCGGGGGCATTGAGCGCCGCTGGCTCGGCTCGGCGACGTTGGGAAATATCGGCGCGCCGGTCGAACTACGCAATGCGCAGGAACTGGTCGACGCGATTCGCTCGACGTCGGCGCAGCACCGCGCTTCGAAGCATCCGTTGTTCGATTTTCTCGAAACGCAGGCAACGCAAGGACAACTCACGGAATTCTTCCGCAGCGACAGCGCGCTCAACATCCGCTTTTTCGATCTGATCGTGCTTGCGTTGCTCGGCTCCGATCCAGCGGTGCGTGGCGAGCTTTCGCAGAATTTCTGGGACGAAGCGGGGAAGGGCGATCCGGTGCGCAGTCACGTGACGCTGTTCCGCAACCTGCTGCTCACCACCGGCATTGCGCCGGCCGAGGACGATCACGCGTCACTGCTCAACTGGCAGGGGCTCGCCGGCTACAACCTGTTCATGATGACAGGCCTGAACCGCAGCCAGGGCTTCAAGTCGCTCGGCGTCATGGCGGTGACGGAACTGCTGGATCCATCCCAGTATGAAAAGCTCACGCGTGGCTGCCGTCGCCTTGGCCTCGGCGGCGCCGGCGAGCTGGACTATTACGACGAACACGTGAGTATCGATGTGGTGCATGCCGAAGGCTGGCTGTCGAACGTGATCGTCCCGCTTGCAAGCAAGTTTCCGCATCGCATGAACGACATCTACGTGGGCGCCCAGTGGCGTTTGAACACGTGCGCCCAGTACTACGACGACTTGCACGAAAGCTTGCTTAGACTCGCCTGACCGGAATTTAACGCTTTCCGCTCACCCACCTGGCCGGCGCACGACGCGCTGGTCAGGTGGGTTTTTTTATTCCAGTGCCTTGCAGTCTTTTGTAATGTTTCAGTAAGTAAATGTCAAAAATAATTCAACAATTTTTGTTGTCAGACCTATCGCTTAAATAGACCGGTCTGTATAGACTGTGTCGGTCTGGAAATTCCTTACTTCATATTTTCTCGTGTTTGCGTTCGTAATGCTCGCTTTCCGCGCGCTGCGAACTCACACCTTGACGGCGCTTAACCGTAGGTTGTCTTTGCAGGGGACCTGAATGGAAACGTCGGCGACACATAGCGCGCGTTCGATTACTACGCGCGACCTAAGCAAGAATCCGTCGAAAGCACTACGCGATGCAGGTGAGCAACCGCTGATCGTGATGCGGCATCAACGGCCCATTGCGTGTCTCGTGTCTATTGAGCAATGGGTTGAATTGATGAGCCGGTTAAAAGATGTCGAGCTGACCACTAGCGTGGCTGAGATCGACATGCAGATTCGCATCGTCGAGCTTGCGACGCCGATGCGTACGCCGTCCGAGGTTCCCGCGCTGGTCGTGGGTGCTTCAAGCGGCAAGTGAGCGGCAAGCAACGAAACCAGGCGCCGTTGCCGGATATGCACCGGCTGGCGGGACCTGGTGTAGCGACGCGTAGGATTCTGTAGCGCGACACCGTTCGGACGGTTTTGCGAGATTCTGGTGACCAGAGTCTCGCAACATTGTCCGGCCCACCGCATGTAGCCGATTGATCGATGTCACTTACACAGAAATCCACTCTCAGCAAGCGGCAAACGCTCGTTGCCAAAGCAACCGAGCTGTTCTCACAGGAGGGTTATCACGCGGTCGGGATCGATCGGATCATCGCGGAGTCCGGCGTCGCGAAGATGACCCTGTATAACCACTTTGCTTCGAAGTCCGAACTGGTGCTCGAAGTGCTGCGCCAACGCGAAGAGCAGGCGGCGGAATCATTGCGCGCATTCATTGCGCGCTACACGGTGCCGCTCGAACGCCTCAAGGCAGTGTTTCAGTGGCACGAAGAGTGGTTCAGCACGGAGACGTTCTGCGGATGCATGTTCATCAACGCGGCCTCCGAGTTTCCCGACCACACTGACGCGATCCATCGCGCTGCCGCCGGCCAGAAGCAGCATGTGACGCATCTGATTAGCGAGTTGCTTGAAGAGATGTTCGAGCGGGACGTGGCCGCTCAGTTGGCGGAGAAAATTCTGATTCTGATCGATGGGGCGACTGTCACTGCTCAGATTTCGGGGCAGCCGAAGTCTGCCATGGTGGCGTGGGATATTGCGCGGCAGTTGGTGGCGGGGGTAGGGGCGTAGGGGTGTAACGGTGCAGCCCGATGCAGGTGTGGCGTAGCGATGCCGATTCGCTGGCTTGGCCGGTGTTTTGCGGAGCAAAGAAAAAGGGCCTAGCCGAAGCTAAGCCCTTGAATCTTTTGGTAGGCCGTACGGGATTCGAACCTGTGACCAACGGATTAAAAGTCCGCTGCTCTACCAGCTGAGCTAACGACCCAAAAGAGAAGCGGAATTATAGCGATAGCGCACTAACGCTGTCAACCCATCGGGCGACACCTATCCAGGCGAGATTCCACAAAACGAAAAGCCCGAGGCATCGACTGCCCCGGGCTTCCCGGCGAGAGGCGCGCGTGGCGTTTAATCCGACACTACGCGTGATACTGCAACTGCCTGAACTACTTGATTTGCGACAACTTGCTCTGCGCCGACTGCGCGACGTCCGAGCTGCCGTATTGCGCGACGATCTGCTCGAGCGTCTTCTTTGCTGCCGCCTTCTGACCCTGCTCGAGCTGATTGTTGGCAATCGCGAGCAGCGCTTCCGGCGCACGCGGATGCTGCGGGTAGTTCTTCACGACGCCTTCCCAGGTCGCCGTAGAGCCCTTGTAGTCACGCAGTGCATATAGCGCGTTGCCGAGCCAGTATTGCGCGGTCGGCTGGTAGGGGCTCTGCGGATACTTGGCGATGAAGCTGCGGAACGAAGCCGCCGCGTTCTTGAAGTCGCCATTGCGGAACTGTGTTGAAGCCGCATTGAACGCGTCCGTCTCGCCCGGCTGGACCGTGCCTTCTACACCGTCAACCGTCTGCTGCTGCGGTTCGAACTTCTTGAGCCGCGTGTCGAGATCGGTGTAGTAGTCCTTCTGCTGCTTCTGCAGCGTGGCAAGCTGGTTCGCCATGTCCTCGTTCTGTCCGCGCAGCGTCGCGACCTGCTGGTTGAGCTGGTCGAGGCGGTTGGACTGATCGAGGATGGTCCGCTGGGCGGCCGACAGTTGGCTCGACAGGCTATCGGTCTTGGTACGCAGATCGAGAATCGCCTGACGGGCCTGGTCGTCGTCGAACATGCCGGCGTGAGCCGGCGCGGCCAACAAGGCCGAGCCCGCCACGCAGGCGGCTGCAGCAAAGTGCAGCCAGGAGAAACGTTGCGTCATACGGCTCATCACCTATTACTGTTGGTAGACGAGGTCAGCGCGGCGGTTTTGTGCCCACGATGCTTCGTCATGACCGTCGGCCAGCGGCTTTTCCTTGCCGAGACTCACGGCTTCCATTTGCGAATCCGGCACGCCAAGCAGCGACAGCGCACGACGCACGGCTTCAGCACGCTTCTGGCCGAGTGCCAGGTTGTACTCGCTCGTACCGCGTTCGTCGGTGTTGCCCTGGATCAGCACGTGACGTTCCGGATGTGCCTTCAGGTAACGCGCGTGTTGTCCCAGCAGCGCCTGGTATTCGTCCTTGACCGAGTAGCTGTCGAAGTCGAAGTAGACGCTACGCTTGGCGAGCGGGCTGTTCGGATCGTTCAGCTCGTCGACGTTCACCTGTGCGACTGCATTCGGGTTCGGTTGCGTTGCGACCGCGCCACCCTTGTTGGCGTTTTCGTCGAGCTTGACGCCCGAATGGCAGGCAGCCAGTGCACCGACCAGCAATGCGGCAAATACGATACGAAGTTTGGACATCATTGTTACTCTCCTTGTGTGTTATTGCATAAACGGACCCCAGGACGGCTCGCGAACGATGCCGCCCTGAACGGACAGGACCTGCCGAGTGCGACCGTCGGTCGATACTGCGGCCAACACGCCACGGCCGTTCACCTGTGTGGCGTAAAGAATGTACTGACCATTCGCCGCGAAGCTCGGCGATTCGTCATGTGTTGTGTCGGTCAGGCCGGTCGCTGTGCCGGCCTGCAAGTCCTGAATGTACAGCTTGAAGGCGCCGCCCACACGCGAGATGTAGGCCAGTTCCTTGCCGTCCGGGCTCACGCGCGGGCTGGTGTTGTAGCTGCCCGTGAACGTGACGCGCTGAGCCGCCCCCGCGCTTTCGCCCTGCGCCGGCATCTTGTAGATCTGCGGTTGACCGCCGCGGTCGCTGGTGAAATAGATCCACTGTCCGTCAGGAGAGTAGTTCGGTTCGGTGTCGATCGAGGTGCCTTGCGTCAGCCGGCGCAGGCCGCTGCCGTCAGCGTTGACGGCGAAAATCTGCGTGTTGCCGGTGCGCGAAAGCGCTACTGCCAGCGTGCGTCCGTCCGGCGACCACGCCGGCGCACTGTTATTACCCTTCTGGTCCGAGACGATCACACGACGGCCCGTAGGCAGGTCGTGGATGTAGACGATCGGCTTCTTCTTTTCGAACGACACGTAGGCGACCTTCGTGCCGTCAGGCGACCACGCCGGCGAGATGATCGGCTCGGGGCTCGACAGCGCGATGTGCGCGTCCTGGCCGTCCGAATCGGAAATCTGCAACTGGTAGCGGTTGCCGGTCTTGATGACATAAGACAGACGGGTGGCGAACACGCCGCGCGAGCCCATCAGCTTGGCGTAAATGTAGTCCGCCACCTTGTGTGCGCTCATGCGCAGGCCGCTTTCCGGACTGACCAGCACCAGACCGCCGAGGCTTTCGCCCTTGACCGTGTCGTATAGCTTGAAGCGCACTTCGTACTGGCCGTTCGGCAGACGGTTCACGCTGCCGGCCACGAATGCGTTGGCGCCCTTGGCCTTCCAGCTACCCAGATCGACCGAATCGGTTTCCGAAACGGGCGCGCTGCCGGCGTCGATATTGGTGAATTTGCCGCTTCGCTGCAAGTCCTGGCGCACGATGGTGCTGACCTGCTGCGGCGAGTTCGCTTCATTGGCGAAATTCGCCGTTGCGATGGGGAACTGGGTGGCCCCGACGCCCGTGACGAGGACGTTGAGTTGCGCGTGTGCAGCGCCGCCGGCCGCAATCAGGCACGACGCCACCAAAGTCCGCAGGCCTAGCTTGGTCATCAAACTCATGCTGTATGGATTCCCAAAAAATCAGATTTCTAACACTGTATGACAGCAGACAGACCCGGAAACGTTCAATTCGTTCCCGGGCGCGCCCCGCTGGGCGGGGCGTTGCGGCTGCTGTCAACCTGCCGGCCGCAAGGTGATCTTGAAGCTGGACGGCGTTTTCCCGTCGGTATCGACCGGCATCGGATCCGAAGCCCTGACGGCTCGTTCCGCGGCCGCGTCCCACTGGGGATTGCCGCTGCTACGGGTCACACTGACGTCCAGCAAGGTGCCCGAGGGCGAGCAGCGAACCGCGATCTCCGTCTCCAGGCCCTGCGTGTCGCCCGCCCAAATAATATTTGGCCGCACGCGACGTCTGACCTTGTCGGCATAACCCGGCGACGTTGCCGTTCCACCCGAGCCGCTGCCGGTGCCGCTCTTCGCAAGACCGTTACCGGTCGAGCCTTCGCCGCCCGCCATCCCTTGCATCTGCGCGAGCCGTGCGCGGCGTTCCTGGTCCAGCTTCTTCGCCTGAGCCGCGTCGGCTGCCGCTTTGGCCGCCTTCGCCGCTTTCTGCGCGTCAGCCTTCTTCTGCGCGTCGGCCTGCGCCTGCTTCTGCTGGTCTTCTTGCTGTTGCTTCAATTGATCCTGCTTTTGCTGCTCGGCCAGTTGTTGCTGCTTGAGCTTGTCAGCCTGCTGTTGCTGCAGCTTCAGCTTGGCTGCAGCGGCCTTCTGGGCGGCCAGTTGCGCCGCCTGGTCGGCTGCGAGCTGCTGCTGGCGCTTCGCCTCGGCTTCCTGCTGGGCTTGCAGTTGCTGCAGACGCTGTTGCTCGGCAAGCTGCGCCTGGCGCGCGGCTTCCTGTTGCTGGCGTTTCTTTTCCTGCAGCGCAATATCGGCCTGTTCATCCGGCAGAGGCGGGGCAGGGGCCACCGGCACGGGCGGCGGGGGCGGTTGCGGCGTCGTGAGATCGGGCACTTCCGTCCAGAGTTCGGCTTCGGCGCCTGCCGGCGTGCTGTTCTGCCATTGAATGCCGTGGTACAGAAAGAACCCGAGCAGCACGTGCATCACCAGCGCGAGCGCAAAGGCTCGCCAGGTGCCGCGTTCACGCGGTGGCTGGAGCGGGTAGGCGGAATTCTTGCGGATCATTGCGATTTGACGAGCAAGCCAACGCGCTTGACGCCGCGAGCCTTCAGGTCGGACATCACGTTCATCACGGCTTCGTACTTCACCGTCTTGTCAGCGGCGATCACGACCGGTTGATCCGGGTGCGATGCCTCGCGGTCGGTGACGAAGCTGTTCAGATCCGCTCGCGTCATGTTTTCCTGCTGCATGGCGCCATTGTCGTCTTTGTATTTGACGTTCATGTTGCCGTCGGCGCGGATGTTGACGACCACGGGCGGCGTCTGCTGTTGCGGCGAGGCTCCGCCGACGGTCGGCAGATTGACGATCGACGGTGCGACGAGCGGCGCGGTCACCATGAAGATCACGAGCAGCACGAGCATCACGTCGATATACGGCACGACGTTGATATCGGCCATCGCGCGGCGCGAACGGCCGCCGCGCATACCGGAGGAGCGACTTGAGGAACCGGCCATCGTGGACTCCTTAGTGCGCCTGACGCTGCAGGATGTTCGAGAATTCTTCGATGAAGGTCTCGAAGCGAATCGCCAGGCGGTCGATGTCGTGCGCGTAGCGGTTGTAGGCCACCACGGCCGGAATCGCGGCGAACAGGCCGATCGCCGTCGCGGTCAGCGCTTCGGCAATGCCCGGCGCAACGTTGGCCAGCGTGGCCTGCTGGACGTTAGCCAGACCGCGGAACGCGTTCATGATCCCCCACACGGTGCCGAACAGACCGATGTACGGGCTGACCGAACCTACCGAGGCGAGGAACGCCAGATTGGCCTCGAGCACGTCCATCTCGCGCTGGAACGCGGCACGCATGGCGCGGCGGGCGCCGTCGAGGATCAGGCCCGGGTCGTTGAGCCGCTTTTCCTTGCCTTTCAGGAACTCGCGCATGCCGGATTCGAAGATCCGTTCCAGCGCGCCGATCGTATGGCGGTTGTTTGCGGCGCTTTGATACAGGGCCTGCAGGTCGCCGCCGGACCAGAAATCGCGTTCGAAACGCTCAGTTTGCGCGCGCGCACGGCGGATCGCAAACCACTTGCGGAAGATGAAAGTCCAGGACAGCAGCGACAGCAGCAGCAACAGCGCCATCACTGCCTGGGCCAGCAGGCTCGCATTGAGAACGAGCGAAATGATCGATAGATCTTGTGTAGTGTTCATAGAGGTTCTTTGTAACGTCCCGAAAGGGGGCGTCCGGCTGCAAGGTCCGTCGAAGCTCGCCGTTGGGAAACCGGAAGCATCGGCAAACCGCGGGCCGAACCATGCTTTGTGTTGCTTGATCGATACGAGTTCACTGGCCCCGTAACAACGATGTTCAGCCGTTGTCCGTTGACACGCTGGACGCAGTCACTCCGGGCCCGCGCCGCAAGGCAGCGAGTACCGGTTCCGGAATGGCGGCAGGACGTAGTGCTACGCGGTCGACACAGCCGACCCGAATGGTCCCGGCAGCAAGCAGCGTGCCGTCACGCCAGGCTTGCTGCGAGAAATCGACCGACGCGCGGCCAATTCGTTCGGGCCGGCTGACGATTTCGATGAGATCGTCAAGCTTCGCCGGCGCGCGATAGTCCATCGCGGTGCTGCGCACGATAAACAGGGCGCCCGTTTGTTCCGCCAGCCGATCCTGTTCGACGCCGCACGCGCGCAGCCATTCAGTGCGCGCCCGCTCGAAGAACTTCAGATAGTTCGCGTAGAACACGATGCCGCCAGCGTCGGTATCTTCGTAGTACACGCGAATCGGCCAGGTAAAGCCGGTTTCGGCGCCGGGCTTGCTTTGGGGCATATTCATGCGGCGCATTTTACCCGGAACGCACCACCCGACGCTTTTTCGCAGGCGCGTCCGGGTAACAAACTTTAGCCGCGATGCACCGACAGCCCTGCAAATGCCTGCGCGACGGGCATCAGCTCGATCGTGTTGACGTTGACGTGCGCCGGGCGGGTCGCGGTCCAGTAGATCGCGTCGGCAATGTCTTCAGCCGTGAGCGGCTGCACGTTCTGGTAGACGCTCGCGGCCTTTGCGTCGTCGCCGCGAAAGCGCACGTTCGAAAACTCCGTGCCGCCGCACAGTCCGGGTTCGACGTCGGTCACGCGCAGCGGGGTGCCGGCCAGGTCGGCGCGCAGGTTCAGGCTGAACTGGCGCACGAAAGCCTTGGTGGCGCCGTACACGTTGCCGCCCGGGTAAGGCCAGTTGGCGGCAGCCGAGCCGAGGTTGAACACGTGGCCGCGTTGGCGCTCGACCATGCCCGGCAGCAGGGTACGGGTGACCTGCACGAGGCCCGTGCAGTTCGTGTCGATCATGGTTTGCCATTCGTCGAGGTTGGCGCGCTGCGCCGGTTCGAGGCCGAGCGCGAGGCCGGCGTTGTTGACCAGCACGTCGATGGCGGCAAAGCTTTCGGGCAGCGCGGCGGGCACCGCCTCGACGGCGGCGCGGTCGCGCACATCCAGCTCGAACGGCAGGAGGGCCTCGCCCAGTTCGTCGGCCAAAGCCTCCAAACGGTCCTTGCGGCGCGCGGTAGCGACGACGCGATGGCCGCCCTTGACAAAAGTACGGGCGATGGCGGCGCCGAATCCTGCGGACGCCCCTGTGACGAACACGATCATTGCGGTTTCCTGGTGGGGAGGGAAGATAGTCGCCAAGCCTACTTCCAATGCCGCGCTGCGGCAACAATGACCTTGCACCCCGCGCAGCGTCTGCGGGACTGCCGCGAGCGTGGGGGCGTCTGGGGCACGGGCGGTCGCCGGCTGGATGGTCCGCTGCGTGGCATGCTCGAAGATCTCGTCGTTTGTCGCCGACTGCCGGGCGGCGCCTCTCCGGGGCAAACTTTCCTCAGATGTTTGCCGGCCGGCTGGGGCGACCATGCTAACCGTAGCCGTAGCTAAGGCGTCATTCACCGCCGGAACGGCCTGCGCGGCGACCCGGTTGCCTATTCCAGGCGCTTCCAATACACTAACGCGCTCATCCCTGCGTGACTGGCGATAGAACCAAACAGGTTCAAGGTGGAGCGACCCACCGTGAAGCGCAGGGTGCCGTTTTGCCGTTCGCCTGGGCAGCCGTGATCCGCGCGCAGTCAATTGCGCCGCCGGTGGCTGTCCTGCCTCGCGTGTGCGGCGCATCTTCATCCGCCACGTCAGGGCTGGCCCAGCCGCCAGCAGCGCCGCGTACCCACTACGCTTTCTGCACGAAATTCGGCGCACGATCCGGTCAACCTGAACACACTCAACGGAACCCGTATGTTTGACAGAGCCCAAAGCACCATCGCCAATGTCGATCCCGAACTCTGGAAGGCGATCGAGCAGGAAAACCGCCGTCAGGAAGATCACATCGAACTGATCGCGTCGGAAAACTACACGAGCCCGGCTGTCATGGCTGCACAAGGCTCGCAGCTCACCAACAAGTACGCCGAAGGCTACCCGGGCAAGCGCTACTACGGCGGCTGCGAATACGTGGACATCGTCGAGCAGCTCGCTATCGACCGCGTGAAGGAACTGTTCGGCGCCGAAGCGGCGAACGTGCAGCCGAATTCGGGTTCGCAGGCCAACCAGGGCGTGTTTTTCGCCATGCTCAAGCCGGGCGACACCATCATGGGCATGAGCCTCGCGCACGGCGGTCACCTCACGCACGGCTCGCCCGTCAACATGTCGGGCAAGTGGTTCAATGTCGTCAGCTACGGCCTGAACGAAGCGGAAGACATCGACTACGAAGCGGCTGAAAAGCTCGCCCAGGAACACAAGCCGAAGATGATCGTCGCGGGCGCCTCGGCCTTCGCGCTGCGCATCGACTTCGAGCGTCTGTCGCAGATCGCGAAGTCGGTCGGCGCTTACCTGATGGTCGACATGGCGCACTACGCCGGTCTGATCGCGGCGGGCGTCTACCCGAACCCGGTGCCGCACGCGGATTTCGTCACCACCACGACCCACAAGAGCCTGCGCGGCCCGCGCGGCGGCGTGATCCTGATGAAGGCCGAGTTCGAAAAGCAGATCAATTCGGCGATTTTCCCGGGTATCCAGGGTGGCCCGCTGATGCACGTGATCGCCGGCAAGGCCGTTGCGTTCAAGGAAGCGCTGTCGCCGGAATTCAAGGAATACCAGCAGAAGGTCGTGGAAAACGCCCGCGTGCTGGCTGAAACGCTCGTGAAGCGCGGTCTGCGCATCGTTTCGGGCCGGACCGAAAGCCACGTGATGCTGGTCGACCTGCGCGCCAAGCACATCACCGGCAAGGCAGCCGAAGCGGCACTGGGCGCAGCCCATATCACGGTCAACAAGAACGCCATTCCGAACGATCCGGAAAAGCCGTTTGTCACGAGCGGCGTGCGTCTCGGTTCGCCCGCCATGACCACGCGCGGGTTCGGCGTGAAGGAAGCGGAGCTGGTGGGTAACCTGATCGCCGACGTGCTGGACAACCCGGAAGACGCAGCGACGATCGAACGCGCTCGCACGCAGGTCGCCGAGTTGACCAAGCGCTTCCCGGTCTACAAGTAAGCGATGCGCTGCCCCTTCTGCCGGCATGAAGATACGCAGGTCGTGGACTCCCGCGTATCCGAAGACGGCGCCGCGATCCGGCGCCGCCGCCGCTGCCCGGCCTGCGACAAACGTTTTACGACGTATGAGCGGGTCGAGCTGGCGTTGCCGTCGGTCGTCAAGAAGGATGGCAGCCGCACCGAATTCGATCGCCGCAAGATCGTCGCGAGCATGCAACTGGCGCTGCGCAAGCGCCCGGTTGCGGCGGACGCGATCGACGCGGCCGTTGCCCGCATCGAGTACCAACTGCTGGGCAGTGGCGAGCGCGAAGTGCGCAGCGAGCGCCTCGGCGAACTCGTGATGAACGAGTTGCGCGAGCTCGACACGATTGCCTATGTGCGCTTTGCTTCGGTGTACCGGCGTTTCGAGGATGTCTCCGAATTCGAAGACGTGATCGAAGAGTTTCGCCGTGCGGCCGCACCGCCCAAGCCGTCCCGCAAGCGCTGACCGTTCGCGCATTCGCATCATCATCCCCTCTGTAGTCGTCACACCGGCATTGTTGCGGGTGACTCCGTTCGCCCGCTACCTGGCCATTCGGCCGATTGTCGCCACCCTGCCGCTTGAGTAAATTGACTGCATTCTTTTGAAGCTGAGGAATGCAGATGAAGCACGATGTCGCTTTGCCGCGCGGGTGCCGCGGCTTCACGCTGATCGAGACGTTGGTGGTGGTCGCCCTATTGGCGGTGATCGCCGTGATGGCTGCGCCATCGCTGGTTGCGTGGCACGTGCGCGACCAGGTCGACGCCCGCGCCGGAGCGCTGCTCTCGACGCTTTCCTACGCCCGCAGCGAAGCGGTCAGGCGTGGAGCGCGCGTGACGGTGTGCCGGGTGGATGCGGCTCGCCGCTGTCTGGCCTCGGGGCAAGCGTGCCGCGCTGGGGTGGCGGACTGGTCATGCGGCTGGGCGGTGATGGTCGAGCAGGCCGGCGCGCCCATGGTATTGCGTGCACAAGCTGAACTTGCGGCAGTGAGTATCGCCGGGACGCAGACGAACCTGACGTTCACGCCGCCGGCAGGGCAGTTGATCGGCAGTTTTCGCAGCTTCGATATCGCACCGCATTTTCCTTCCCGCGCGACTCAGGGTGCGCCATGGCGCCGTTGTATCCGCATAGCCGCGGGCGGGCGGCCGCGCATCGTCGAGGGCGCTTGCGGGGCGTCGTCATGAAAGCCACAAGATCCAGACAGACACGCGGTGCGTCGCTGATCGAGGTGATGCTTGCGGTTGCATTGACGGCTGTTACGGCGCTCGGCCTGATCGCTACGCAGTTGTGGATTGCTCGCGAGACCCGTGCCGCTGCGCTGCGCGAACACGCAGGTCTGCTCGCTGACGCTGTCGCCGAAAGCGCGCGTGCGCCGACCGGCGCCGAGGCCGCCTTGCGGCAGTGGAGTGTCCTCGCGGCGAGTTTGCTGCCGCAGGGTGAGGCGTCGATCAGCGAGCGGGGCGATGGAGTCTCGTTTGCCCGCGTGGTGTGGTCGGCTGTGACCACCATGCCCCTGTCGGAGCAGGTGACAGTCAAGCCCGGCTCGTGCGGTGATCTGCCTGTCGTCGCCGGATCGGCGTGCGTTGCCGTGGCGTTTGTCAAATGAAGCACGGCGTGCTTCGCCCGCGCGGCCATACCCTGGTCGAAATGGTCATTGCCTTGGCGTTGGGGCTTGTCGTGACCGTTGGCGCCGTCTCGCTGTATCGCGCGCAACGCTTGGCGTTCGGACGGGCGGGCGATACGCTTCGGATGCGCGAAGCAGGTCTGACGGCGCTCACGATGATTGGTCAGCAGATCCAGATGACGGGGTTCGTCCCGGCCGATACGCCTCAGTCGCAACAGGGGTTGACGCTGTTCGGATGTTCCTCTGCGCGGCCCGTTGGCGACGATGACAACCTCACGTGCGAAGCGCTGACAAGCCGCTCGGACGGCATCGCAATACGCTACGTTGGCGACAATGTTTCGACATGGCCATCGTCTACCGGCCAGCCGACCGATTGTCTCGGCCAGGCCGTGAGCGCCGGGACTGCGGCGTTCGGCGCGGGACGTGTGTTGATCGTCAACCGCTACTACGCGAAGCCCAGCACCTCGACAGTGGAGTCCGAGTTGTATTGCGACGGCAATGGCGGCTCTCTGCAGCCGCTGGTGGAGGGCGTGGAGCGATTGCGGTTCAAGTATTGGCTTGCCGGGGCGCAAGCCGCGCTCGACGCATCGGCCGTCGCGGCGGACGAATGGGCAAACGTGATCGCGGTGGACCTCTGCGTGCTGGTGCGCGGCGCACCGCAGGGACGGCGCTCGCGTTACGTCGATTGCGACGGCGCGACCGTAACGGGAGCGGACACGCGCTTGCGGCAGGCGTTCTGGCGGCGCGTGGCGATACGCAACAACGAGGGTGAGGCGTCATGATGACTTGCGTTCCACGGCAGCGAAATAACGCGGCGCGAGCCCCTCGAGCCTCGCGTGCCAAACCCACCCAAGGCGCAGCCCTGCCAATCGTGCTGTTGATCTCATCAATGATGCTCGTCACCTCGGCCGCCTGGTTTGAAGCCTCATTAGCGGCAGCGCGCGCCACGACCAACCTCGGCGATGCCCTGCAAGCCTTCCACGCCGCCGACTCAGCGCTGACGCTGTGCGCCCGCGCGGTCGCGGCTGATGGGGCCCCGGTGGTAGCGGCAGTCGCTGCCGAGCCGACGGGATGGAAACTCGAGCCGACGTTCGCCGCCAACGCCTTCGCGCCGGTCGCTCAGTGGCCCGGCTCGGCCGCTGCGCCGCAATGCCTCGTGGAAGCGTGGCACCTGATCGACCGTCCCGAGGCGCGGGCGTATCTACTCACGGCGCGGGGATTCGGCCGCACGCGGGAATCGCAGGCCTGGTTGCAACTGGAGTTAGTCGTGGACGGCGAGAAGACCGAGCGGCACTGGCGGCGAGTCGCCGCGCGCCCTTTTTAAAGGGCATCGGCATGAAGTCGCAACGATCAACGCAGCAGCTTGCCGGATTCACGCTCCTTGAGCTGATCATCGCGCTGGCGATCGCCGCAATACTGGTGGTGTATGCCGTGCCGTCTTATCGCGGTCACGTCGCCCGGTCGCACCGGGTCGACGCCGCGTCGGCGCTCTATCGCGCGGCACAGTTCATGGAGACAGGTGTCCCTGGAGAGGTGAGTTCGCTGCCGGCTGGACTCGATCAGGCGCCTCCGTTCGGCATACCCGTCTACCGACTGCAGGCGCTCCCCGCTGACGAAACAAACGGCGGTTATGCCGTGGAAGCGCACCCGGTGGAAACTGGGCCGATGCACGACGACCCGTGCGGCATCTTCGTACTCGACGCGACCGGTTTGCGCACGAATCGCATCGCGGACGGCGCCGCGACCGCAGGCCCGGACCTTTGCTGGAGCACAAAATGAGCAATTCCACGCAACGCAGCGGGCCGCACGGCTCAGTCCTCGCTATCGTCGTCCGGCGTATCGCTCGAAGGGCGGCGCGAGTCGTTCTTCATCTGCTGCCAGATGCGATATGCCTCCCACGCAGCCAGCCCAAGACTGCCCCACTTCAGCACCGGCTTCGCGCTTGCGGCAACGGTTGCCCGCAGCGGCTTGGCCAGCAGCAACGAGACAATCGAGCTGACCAGCGGATACTCCTTCAGCAGCGCGCCAATCCCCGCGCCGGCGGCGCTGGCTTTGCGCCAGCGCATGCCGGCGAAGGCCGGCGCGATGAATTTGAGCCAGCTAAAGTGAGTGACCGCCTGACGCAACTCGACGGTGGCCTGCGCGAGTTCCATGCGCTCCACGTCCGAGCGCATCAGCAACAACTCCTTGCGCAGGGCGCGCAGATGCGGCGCGCTCAGGTCTCGGGAGGGCGGGCGCTTGCTGCGAAAGGCGTTATCCGGGCGGGTAGAGCTCATGGTGTGTCGGCGGCAGGAGTGGTCGGGAGGGCAAGTGGCGCAAGCGGCGGGCGCGGGCCCGTATCACTGTTTGTGGAAGATCTCGCGATCCTTCTCGAACTCGGCGAGCGTTGCTTCGAACACCATCGGTGCGCTGTGCAAACCGCTGCGCGCCTTCAGCGCACAAACGACTGCCGCGATCGCGTAGACGGCGGTAATGCAGGCGAGCGACTGCCAGCGATAGGTATCCCAGAAAGCGATGGCGACGAGCGCGGTAAGCGCGATCAAGGCCATGGTGGCCAGCATCATCGCGGCAAGGCCGAGAAACAGCACGCCCAGCAGGCGCTCTTTTTCCTCGGCGAGTTCGATGCCGATCAGTTCGAGCCGCGTCTGCAGAATCGAGAACACGGAACTGAGGAGGCGGCGCAAAGGACTGGGATCCGCGCGCTTCGATTGATTGTCGATCGTCATGGCTTGAGCGCGTTGCGCGTGAGATGCGCCAGAAGAAGCAGACCGGCCAGACAGGCACCGGTCAACCCGTGTCAGCGGCATGCCGGAACAAGCCCCCGGCAATACCGGCCATTTTTACTTGCGATTGATCAGCAGGCCGACCAGGACACCGACACCCGCAGCGATGCCGATCGAGGTCCAGGGATGCTCGTGCACGTAGTCATCCGTTGCGCGGGCGGCCTTCTTGCCTTTCTCGACCACCACGACCTGCACGTCGGCGGCTTTCTCCTTGGCCTGTTTCAGGCGCGTCAGCGCCGTTTCACGCAGTTCGGAAGCGCGTTCGCCGGTGGCGCTCGCGGCCTGTTTCAGCAGGTCTTCAGCGTCCGCGAGGACGGTTTTGATATCCGACATCAATCTCTCCTTGTTGACTTCCGACATTTACAGCTCCCATCTTGGTATGGCATGCGTGAATCGTAACCAAAGAAACGTTAAGTGGCGAGCGCCGCCGATATAAGCCAGCGGGCGCATCAACCATTCCCGGCCGATTCGCTGCTGCCCGAGGGGTTCTCCAGGGCAGCCGCATGATGAACCCGGATCATGATGGAGTTGATCTGTCCCGCAAAGTTTCCTCCATTCCGGCGAAAATTACAAAAATGCATAAAGTTCTGACGCGATGTTGGTTCGTGGTGTACGCCCGCTTCCGTATGCTCTAAATTTGCGGGGTGCCGCAGGCGCGAGCCTGAACGGACCGTCCAAACACACTAAGGAGCTGCATCATGAGTCTACGTCTTGGCGATATCGCACCGGATTTCGAACAGGATTCGAGCGTTGGCCGCATCAAGTTCCACGAATGGCTGGGCGATAGCTGGGGCGTGCTGTTCTCGCATCCGGCAGACTTCACGCCTGTTTGCACGACCGAGCTTGGCTTGACGGCAAAACTCGCCGGCGAGTTCGAAAAGCGCAATGTGAAGACGATCGCCCTGTCGGTGGACAGCACGGAATCACACAAGGAATGGATCAAGGACATCAACGAAACGCAAGCCGCGAGCGTCGGTTTTCCGATTCTTGCCGACGGCGACCGCAAGGTTTCCGAGCTGTACGACATGATCCATCCGAATGCGAGCGAGACCTTCACGGTCCGCTCGCTGTTCGTCATCGACCCGAAGAAGAAGGTGCGTCTGACCATTACGTACCCGGCCAGCACGGGCCGCAACTTCGACGAAGTGCTGCGCGTGATCGACTCGCTGCAACTCACCGACAACTACCAGGTCGCCACGCCGGGCAACTGGAAGCATGGCGACGACGTGGTGATCGTACCGTCGCTGAAGGACGAGGAAGTGATCAAACAGAAATTCCCGAAGGGCTACAAGGCGCTGCGTCCGTATCTGCGCCTGACGCCGCAGCCGAACAAGTAAGCTAAAGCGCTGCAGCCATGCAAAGGCCAACCGCGTGTGGTTGGCCTTTTGCGTTTCATGGTGCGGGCGGCTACGCTGACGGCACCATGAAACGCGCTTCAAGGCACGCCGTCAGGGATGGCCGCTTAGCCGAGACGCTCAGAAGAACGCCTGAATCCCCGTTTGCGCGCGGCCGAGAATCAGCGCGTGAATATCGTGCGTGCCTTCATAGGTGTTCACGACTTCCAGATTCACCAGATGCCGCACGATGCCGAATTCGTCCGAGATGCCATTGCCGCCGAGCATGTCGCGGGCGAGCCGGGCAATGTCCAGCGCCTTGCCGCACGAGTTGCGTTTCATGATCGAGGTGATCTCGACCGCCGCCGTGCCTTCGTCCTTCATGCGACCGAGGCGCAGCACGCCTTGCAGCCCGAGCGTGATCTCGGTCTGCATGTCGGCGAGCTTCTTCTGGATCAACTGGTTGGCGGCGAGCGGCCGGCCGAACTGCTTGCGGTCCAGCACATACTGGCGTGCGGTATGCCAGCAGGCTTCGGCTGCGCCGAGCGCGCCCCAGGCGATGCCGTAGCGCGCCGAGTTCAGGCAGGTGAACGGGCCTTTGAGGCCGCTGACCTTCGGCAGCATGTTCTCCTCCGGCACGAACACTTCGTCCATCACGATCTCGCCGGTGATCGAGGCGCGCAAGCCTACCTTGCTGTGAATCGTCGGGGCGGACAGGCCTTTCCAGCCTTTCTCGAGAATGAAACCGCGAATCGTGTCCTTGCCGTTTTCCTCGAGCTTGGCCCACACGACGAACACGTCGGCGATCGGCGAGTTGGTGATCCACATCTTCGCGCCCGACAGCGAGAAGCCGCCGTCCACCTTCTTCGCCCGCGTGACCATGCTGCCCGGATCGGAGCCGTGGTTCGGCTCGGTCAGGCCGAAGCAGCCGATCCATTCACCGGTGGCGAGCTTCGGCAGGTACTTCGCCTTTTGCGCATCCGAGCCGAATTCGTAGATCGGCACCATCACCAGCGAGGACTGCACCGACATCATCGAGCGGTAGCCGGAATCGACGCGCTCCACTTCACGCGCGATCAGCCCGTAGCTGACGTAGTTCAGGCCCGGGCCGCCATATTCCTCAGGAATGGTCGGGCCGAGCAGGCCGAGCTCGCCCATTTCGCGGAAGATCTCGAGGTCGGTTTTCTCATGCCGGAACGCTTCCAGTACGCGCGGCTGCAGCCGGTCTTGCGCATAGGCCGCGGCGGCGTCGCGCACCATGCGTTCTTCTTCGGTGAGCTGCTGATCGAGCAACAGCGGATCTTCCCAGTGAAACTGCGCGGCGTCGGCCATGATGCGTATCTCCTGAATCGACTCTCGTATGACTTGAACTACTTGACTTGAATTCCGCTATGCGGAACAATGTTTTGCAAATTAGACTTGAGTGTAGCATCCCATGACGCCTGCATCTACTCCCCTCGAACCCCTGGACGAGCGCAAATTCGTGGTTGCGCTGGCCCGCGGCCTTGACCTGCTGCGCGCCTTCCGGCCCGGCGAGACCATGCTCGGCAACCGCGATTTCGTCGAACGCACGGGCTTGCCGAAGGCCACGGTCAATCGCCTGGCTTATACGCTGACGGTGCTCGGATACCTGCGTCTCGACGAGACGCTAGGCAAATATGCGCTCGACGCCGGGGTACTGTCACTCGGCTTCGCGCTGTTGTCCGGCACCGACACGCTCGACCTCGCGCGGCCGCATATGCGCGTGCTCGCCCGCGAGGTGGGGGCGGCCGTCTCGCTGGGCTGCCGGGACGGGCTCGACATGATCTATCTGGAGACGATTCGCAGCGAGACGGCGCTCACACTAGGTCTCGCCTCGGGATCGAAGCTGTCCATGCTCACCAGTTCCATGGGGCGCGCGTACCTGGCCGTGCAACCGCTCGATGTGCGCACGGCTTTGCTTGCCGAATTGAAGAAAGCCGCCGGCGACGAGGGAGCCGAGCTGGTGGCCGGCGCGGAGAAGGAAATCGAGGTGTTCGCGCGGGAGCGCTGCTGCTACTCGTTTCGCGACTGGCACGACGACGTGAACGCGGTCGCAGTACCGTTTCGCGAGCCGCGCGAGGGCCGCTGGCTGGTGCTCAGTTGCAGCGGGCCGGCGTCGTCGATGGGGGAAGAGGTGTTTCGCGAGAATGTCGGGCCGCGTTTGAAGGCGCTGGCGCGCCGTCTGGGCGATACCGGCTGAAGTTGCGTCACACCGCCCCATCGTGACTATGTGCTGCAAACAGCGGCCCCTGCACGAAGCGCACGTCGTATTGCTGCAGCAAGTCGAACTGCGTCTCGCTCGCCACGCGGTTGAAGATCAACGGAATTCGCAGGCGGTTCGCATAGCCCACTAGCGGCTTCACCATCGCATCGCGCAGCGCGAGGCCCGCATCCATCTTGATGAAGTCGAGCCGCGCCATGTCGGACACCGAGAGGATCTGGCCGGCGTTCGGCAGATTGCCGGCCACCTTGAACCCATAGCGTTGATAACTCTTGGTCAGATAACCGAGGAAGGTGCGGTGCGCCACCGCGGCGGCAGGCAATTCAATCACGATGCGCGACGGATTGAGTCCGAACGAAACCAGCACGGTCGAGAAGTGCCGGCCGTGGTCGTACTTCACGCTTTTCAGCAAGCGCTCATGGACTCGCAGGAACAGCAGTCCATGACGTTGCGCGCCGAAGAAATTGATCGCGTGGAGCGCCCGCGACATGCGGTCCAGCGCCACCAGTTGCGGGTCGTCTTCGATGCGGTCGAACGGATCGAAGGGCTCGCCGTCGAGGCGTAGCGTCACCGCCTGGAAGCCCAGTTCATCGCCGAACCGCTCGACGCTGTCCGGTGCGGAAGAGAGCGATTGGGCGAGCGCATGCACGCTGATATCGAAGATCGGCTCGTAGGCGCTGGCGAGTCCGAATCCGTCGAAGCGGGCGATGGCGCTGTCGTGATGGATGCCTTCGCCCAACGCCAGATGTTCGCCGAGAAACGGATGTTCAGCAGCGCGGGCGACGAGTTGGGGGACGGTCTGCGGGATCATGAATGAATGTCGTGGCGCGTGGTTCGCGCATCGAAGCGCGGCGTTTAGCCGCATCTATCGATGTTAGCAGTCCGCACCGCGCTTACATGAACTAATTGCTGATAACCATATCGGGGTTCGTACGGAGATCCAGGGTTAACGTTAATTTCACTATACGTAATTAGTTTTACCATTCGTAAATCGCAAAAACGACTGTGGTGGCGAATCCGTTCGCGCCGATCAGGACGAGGAGACGACTCAATGAACGCCCAACCCGGGTCTGCAAACGTGATCGAAGTCGAGCGCGTGCTGGGTGAAACGCATCACCCGGCTTTTCAGTTGCTGCTGTTGTTGCTGTGCGGCCTGTGCCTCGTGATCGACGGTTTCGACGCGCAAGCGATGGGCTACGTCGCGCCGAGCGTGATCGGTGAATGGCATGTGTCGAAGGCGGCGCTCGGCCCCGTCTTCAGTGCGAGCCTGTTCGGCATGCTGCTCGGTGCGCTGGGGTTGTCGGTGCTGGCCGACAAGATGGGCCGGCGCCCGGTGCTGATCGGCGCGACACTGTTCTTCGCGCTGGCCATGCTGGCGACGCCGTTCGTGACGACGATTCCGGCCTTGCTCACGCTGCGCTTCGTCACGGGCCTTGGGCTGGGTTGCATCATGCCGAACGCGATGGCGTTGGTCGGCGAATTCTCGAGCACCGCGCACCGCGTCAAGCGGATGATGCTGGTGTCGTGCGGCTTTACGCTCGGCGCGGCGCTGGGCGGCTTCATCAGCGCGGCGCTGATTCCGTCGTACGGCTGGCGTGCGGTGTTCTGGGTCGGCGGCACGGTGCCGCTGCTGCTTGCCTTCGCGATGCTGGCGGCGCTGCCGGAATCGCTGCAGTTTCTGGTGCTCAAGGGCCGGCATGAGCGCGCCTTGCGCTGGCTCGGCCGCTTTGACCCAAGCCTGCCAATCGGCGCGGATACGCGCCTTGTCGTGCGCGAAAAAGCCGGCGGCGGGGCGCCGGTGGCCGAGCTGTTTCGCGCCGGCCGCACGCCGGTCACGCTGATCCTCTGGGCCATCAGCTTCATGAACCTGATCGATCTGTACTTTCTCTCGAACTGGCTACCCACCGTCATGCACGAAGCCGGCTATGCGCCTGCCACGGCGGTGATCGTCGGCACCGTGCTACAGACCGGCGGCGTGGTGGGCACGCTGCTGCTGGGCTGGTTCGTCGAACGTTACGGCTTTGTGCGCGTGCTGTTCGTGTGCTTCGTGGCCGCCGCCGTGACGGTCGGCATGATCGGCACGTTTGCGCATGCACTGCCGTGGCTCCTGATCGTCGTGTTTGCCGGCGGCTTCTGCGTGGTCGGCGGCCAGCCTGCCGTGAACGCGCTCGCCGGTCATTTCTATCCGACCACGCTGCGCTCCACCGGCATCGGCTGGAGTCTCGGCATCGGCCGGATCGGCTCGGTGATTGGGCCGCTGGTCGGCGGACAACTGATTGCGCTCAACTGGTCGAACGCTTCGCTGTTTCATGCGGCCGCCGTGCCGGTGCTGTGCTCGGCGCTGCTGGTACTGGCGCTGGCCGGTGCGACCCGGCAGCGTGGCGGCATCACGGCGCAAGCGGTCTGAATACAGTCTGAGAACGGCATCAAAGCGGCCCAGCAGCGGCCGGCGTTTCAACGGAGAATCTGGATGGACACCACCACACACAAGCCCGCGAGTCCGGCAGCAGGAGATCGTGCGGACGATCGCGCGCGGCCTGACATCGAGCCCAGTTATCAATCCGGCTTCGCTAACGAGTTCGCCACGGAAGCACTGCCGGGCGCGTTGCCGCAAGGCCGCAACTCGCCGCAGCGCGCGGCATATGGTCTGTACGCCGAACAATTGTCGGGCACGGCTTTTACCGCGCCGCGCAGCCACAACCGCCGTTCCTGGCTGTACCGGATTCGTCCGGCGGCAGTGCATCAGCCGTTCACGGCGCTGCCTTCGCACCGTCTGGTGGCGAACTTCCACGAAGTGCCGCCGACCCCGCCGAACCCGTTGCGCTGGGACCCGCTGCCGATGCCGGCCGAGCCGACAGATTTCGTCGACGGCTGGGTGACGATGGCCGGCAACGGTTCGGCCGAGGCGATGAGCGGCTGCGCGATTCACCTGTATGCCGCCAACTGTTCGATGCAGGATCGTTTCTTTTACAGCGCCGATGGCGAACTGCTGATCGTGCCGCAGGAAGGCCGCCTGCATATCGCAACGGAATTAGGTCGGCTCGACGTCGAGCCGTTCGAAATCGCGGTGATTCCGCGCGGCGTGCGTTTCGCCGTCTCGCTGCCTGACGGTACGGCACGTGGCTACATCTGCGAGAACTTCGGCGCGTTGCTGCGTCTGCCGGACCTGGGGCCGATCGGGTCGAACGGCCTCGCCAATCCGCGCGATTTCCTGACGCCGCTTGCCGCGTACGAAGACCGCGAGGGCGCCTTCGAACTGGTGGCGAAGCTCAACGGCAACCTGTGGCGCGCGGACATTGGCCATTCTCCGCTCGACGTGGTCGCGTGGCACGGCAACTACGCGCCTTACAAGTACGATCTGCGGCGCTTCAACACGATCGGCTCGATCAGCTTCGATCACCCCGATCCGTCGATCTTCCTCGTGCTGCATTCGCCGAGCGATACGCCAGGCGTCGACACGATCGACTTCGTGATTTTCCCGCCACGCTGGCTGGCCGCGGAGGACACGTTCCGCCCGCCCTGGTTCCACCGCAACGTGGCGAGCGAGTTCATGGGCCTCGTACACGGCGTCTATGACGCGAAGGCCGAAGGCTTCGTGCCGGGCGGCGCCAGTCTGCACAACTGCATGACGGGCCACGGCCCGGATGCGGACACCTTCGAGAAAGCGTCGCACAGCGACACCTCGAAGCCGCACAAGGTCGGCGACACGATGGCCTTCATGTTCGAAACCCGCACCCTGATCAAGCCGACCCGCTTCGCGCTGGAAACGGCGCAACTCCAGGCGCATTACTACGAGTGCTGGCAAGGCCTCGAGAAACACTTCAACCCGGAGCAACGATGAGCGCATCGAGCGATCTTCAGGCGACACTCGACGCCTCGCGCAAAAGCTGGATCGAAGCCGCGAACGATCCCGCCTGTGATTTTCCGATCCAGAACCTGCCGTTCGGCATTTTCAGCGACGCACGCAATCCGGCGCCGCGAGTGGGTGTGGCGATCGGCGATCGCATCGCCGATCTGGCGGTGCTGCAGGCGGCCGGTCTGCTGCGCCTGGCCGGCGGGGCGGCAAGCCAGGACGTGTTCTCTCGCGACACGCTCAACGATTTCATCGCCCTTGGCCGCGAAGCGTGGCGTAGCGTGCGGGTCCAGTTGAGCAACCTGCTCGCCCGCGACACCGCCACACTGCGCGACGCCGCCGGGTTGCGCGAACGCGCGCTGATGCCGCAGGCCGACGCTACGCTGCACCTGCCGGTGCAGATTCCCAGCTACACGGATTTCTACTCGTCGAAGGAACACGCGACGAACGTGGGCTCGATGTTCCGTGATCCTAAGAATGCCTTGCTGCCGAACTGGTCCGAAATGCCGATCGGTTACAACGGCCGGGCCTCGTCGGTGGTGGTGAGCGGCACGCCGGTGCGGCGCCCGAACGGCCAGTTGAAGCTGCCCGACCAAGAGCGCCCGGTGTTCGGCGCGTGCCGCAAGCTGGATATCGAACTGGAGACCGGCTTTATCGTCGGACGCGGCAATGCGCTTGGCGAGCCGATCGCGTGCGCCGATGCCGAGGACCACATCTTCGGCATGGTGCTGCTCAACGACTGGAGCGCGCGCGACATCCAGCAGTGGGAATACGTGCCGCTCGGGCCGTTCAATTCGAAGACCTTCGCTACGACCATTTCGCCCTGGATCGTCACGCTCGATGCGCTCGAGCCGTTCCGCGTCGCGCAACCGGCGCAGGAGCCGCAGCCGCTTGCGTATCTGCGGCACGACGGTGCGCACGCATTCGATATCGCGCTGGAAGTCACACTGCGTCCGCAGCATGCGCAAGAAGCAACGACGATCGCGCGCACCAACTTCCGGCATATGTACTGGACCATGGCGCAGCAACTCGCACACCACACGGTGTCCGGCTGCAATACGCGGGTGGGCGACCTGATGGGCTCAGGGACGATCAGCGGCCCGAGCGCGGACTCCTACGGCAGCCTGCTGGAACTGACGTGGAACGGCAAGCATCCGCTGGAATTGAAGGCAGGCGGCAGCCGTGCGTTCATCGAGGACGGCGACGAACTGACGCTCGCTGGATGGTGCCAGGGTGACGGCTACCGGGTCGGCTTCGGCACCTGCGTGGGGGAGATTTTTCCGGCGCACAAGTAAGGTGGCGCAGGGGGCGCGGCTACGCGGCAGCGCGCCCTTGCTTGAGCATGCTTTTCGCGTGTGCTCATCGTCACTGCAGCGCCTGCGCCGTGCCGCGCTGCTTCTCCCACCACACCGCCGCCAGAAACGCGAGCACGCCCACCAGCAGCACGCCGATCAGCGCGTCGTTGCCGACGCTCTTCATCAGCGTTCCCGCGATCAACGGTCCGCCGAAGCTCGCCGCGCTCCACGACGCCCCCACGAGTGAACTGGCCGATACCAGCGCCACGCCGCGAAAGCGCTCGCCGCATGCCACCAGCGACAGCGTGTAGATTGATCCGGCTGCTGCACCCAGCACGAACAGCAACGGCCAGCACAGCCAGCGCGACGAGATTGCCCACGGCAGCAGCGGCAATAGCACCGCGACGACCACCGCGGCGCCGATATGCACCCGCTCGCGGCCGAGCCGGTCCGCGAGCCAGCCGATCGGAAATTGCATCGTGGTATCGCCGAGCAGCAACGCCGAGGCGAACAGCACGGCCACCTCGCCGGAGATGCCGTGCGCCATCGCAAAGAGCGGCATCAGCGACAACGCGATCGTGTCGAACAGCGCAAAGAAGCCCGTGCCGATCACGAGCGCCGGCATGAGCGGCAGTACTTGCCGCCAGCCGCCGTGAACTTCTGCTTCATCCTGGGCTGCAGGCGTCGAGCGGATCGCTGCGAGCGCCGGCAGTGCCAGCATGAAGAGCGCGCCGCACAGCAGAAAGCGCCAGGCGGTGAAGTCGTCGACCTGACTGATCAGTACCGGTCCGGCCATCTGGAACAGCGTGAAGTTGGTCGCATAGATGGCGACGACGCGGCCGCGTGTGGCATCGTCGGCGAGCTGGTTGACCCATGCTTCGCCGATCGTGAACAGCAGCATCAACGCCGCGCCGCACAAGATGCGCAGCACGCCCCAGACGACCAGGTTCGTGCTGAACTGCATGAGCGCGGTGGCAATCCCGACCACCAGCACCGCACCGACAATCACTTGCCGGCCGCCGAAGCGTGCTGCGATCCAGCCGGCCAGCGGCACCACGAGCAGACCGCCGCCGGCTTGCGCGGCGGTCAACAGGCCGACCACGTCGGTGCCGTAGCCCGCCTGCGTCAGGGCCAGCGCGGTGAGGGGAAGGGTAGCGCCGCTGCCTAGTCCGACTACCGCGACGCTAAGAATGAGTGCGAGAAAATCGCGTGTGAAGATGACTTTCATCGGGCCAGATGCTACACCGCCCGTGTGTCATGCGCATGCCGACGCAGCGACGCGGGCCGCTGCGTCAGCATGAGCGCGAGGTTCAACCGGGGACTGCGGCGCGCGGCGTGCGCCGCTCGAGCGATGCCGACCACAGCGTCAACCCGAGCGCTCCGGCGGCAGCGGCGACCCCGACCCACGGCAGCGTGGTCAGCGGCGCACCCGCGCCGATCGCCATGCCGCCGAGCCACGCACCGGTGGCGTTGCCGAGATTGAAGGCGCCCTGATTGAGCGTTGAAGCGAGGTTCGGGGCATGGCTCGCGCGGTCGACAATCAGCATCTGCAGCGGCGGCACGATGGCAAAAGCGAGCACGCCCCACGCGAAGATCGTGATCATGGCAGGCATCGCCGAGTGCATCGTACCGGCGAAGATCGTCAGGATCACCACGATGGCCAGCAGGAACGCCACCAGCGAAGGCATCAGGCGCCAGTCGGCCAGCTTGCCGCCGAGCGTGCTGCCGACCGTCAGGCCAAGGCCGAACAACAGCAGCACCAGCGTGACCGCATGCGGCGTGAAGCCGGTGACGTCTTCGAGGATCGGTGTGATGTAGGTGAAGGTGGAGAAAAGACTGGCCGATGCGAGCACGCTGATGCCGAGCACCATCAGCACCTGTGGGTTCTTCAGCACGCTGAATTCGCGCACCAGACTGGCCTTGTGCATCTCGATCTTCGCGGGCAGGCAAACCGCCAGCGCGCCGGCGGCCAACACGCCGATGCCGGTCACGGCCCAGAACGTCGCGCGCCAGCCGACCGCCTGACCGAGCGCGGTGCCGAGCGGCACGCCGAGCACATTGGCGAGCGTCAGACCGGTGAACATCAGGGCGATGGCCTGGGCACGCCGGTTCGGCGCCACCAGACCCGCTGCGACCACCGAGCCGATGCCGAAGAAGGCGCCATGGCAAAACGCCGTGACGATCCGCGCGGCCATCAGCACGCCGTAGTTGGGGGCGATAGCGCACAGCAGATTGCCGAAGATAAACACGCCGATCAGGCTCATCAGCGCCTTTTTGCGCGGCATATTGGCCACGGCGATGGCGACGATCGGCGCACCGATCGTCACGCCGAGCGCATAGGCCGACACCAGCATGCCGGCCGCCGGGATCGAGACGGTCAGATCGCGCGCCACGTCGGGCAGCAAGCCCATGATGACGAATTCAGTGGTACCGATTCCAAACGCGGCTACGGCGAGGGCAAGCAGAGGCAAAGGCATGATGGGGAGATCGGTACGAAGTCCGCGCGTGGCGCGTGGCCGGCGCGCGTTTCGGAGCGAGAGCGCGGGCGCAGGCAGGGCAAACAAGTAAGGGATTGTACCTAAGCCAAAACGCTGTTGCAGGGGAGCGGTCAGAGTGTTGTTTTTCGCTGAACGGGCCGTTGTGGCTAGTCGACGTTTGCCTTGTCTGGCCTAGTTTGACTAGGCATCAGGCATCAGTGCTCCGCCGTGGCGGCCGGCGCCCCCTGCAAACCGCAGCGCGCCCGCTACGCCTTCGGCAAAGACCGCCTGATAACCGCCCGCACCTTCGCGGCGCAATGCCTCGCGCAGATCGTCGAGCGTGCTGTTGTCGAGCGCCGAGCGGCGGTCCGCCAGCAGCGCGGCCTGCGGAAACGCCGCCAGTTCCGCGGCGAGCTGCTCGGCCGCGGGCCGCGCCGCGGCGCTCGCCACGACCCGGTTGGCCAGTCCGAACGAAAGAGCTTCCCGGGCATCGATGGCGCGCCCGGTCAGGATCAGGTCCAGCGCGCGCGACAGCCCAATCAGCCGCGGCAGCCGGATCGTCCCGCCGTCGATCAGCGGAATGCCGACCCGCCGGCAAAACACGCCCAGCACCGCATCTTCCTCGACCACCCGCAGGTCGCACATCGCGGCCAGTTCGAGGCCGCCGGCGACCGCGTAGCCGGCAATCGCGGCGATCACCGGCTTCGTGAACGCCATGCGGGTCGGCCCCATCGGTCCTGGACCGCTGCCGTCGGCGTGCAGTTCGTTGCGGCGCGCTTCGTCGCCGAGCGCGCTCAGGTCGGCGCCCGCGCAAAAGTTGCCGCCTGCGCCGAACAGGACTGCGGCGCGCCATGCCGGCTCGGCTTCGAAGCGCCGGAACGCCGCGCTCAACGCGTCGGCGGTGGGACGGTCTACGGCGTTGCGGCATGCCGGCCGTTCGAGCACGACGGTGGCAACCGCGTCGTCCGCTTCGATCCTCACATAGTCGCCGAAGTGTTCTGAAGTCATCGCTGTCTCCCTCACTGGCGGTATCCGCCCGATTGCATCGTATGCTGACTGATTAATGCTCGGCGTTGTCACATATACTTCATAGGCGAACCGTAGCGTAAGCGCTTTTTTAGCAGAGCCGGTGCCTGGGCACCGGCCAGCCGAGTCCGCATCTGTCATTGCTCATGTCATCGCCCACGCCCACTCTCGAACCTTCCATGGCCGAACCGATATGGATCGTTCCCCTGCATGATCATCCGTGGTACGACCATGTGCGCTTAAAGCGTGTGTTTGTGACCGACGCCACGCGTCATCAGGTCGTGCTGGTCGACGCCCGCAAGCTGCTCGAATGCGCGAGCCGCGACAACACCGACTATGTGCTGAAACCCGTCGCCGAATGGCATACGGGCAAGGTGCGTGGCATTCGCGAGTTTCTCGATCCGGAGAATCCACGCATCCCGCAGATGCCCTATGTGACGGTGTCGACCCGCCGCGCGCCCGGCGTGATGGGCTGGCTCAGGCTTGAGCATGAGGGCGTGGTGGCGTTCCGCAACGGCCAGCATCGGGCGCGCTATCTGGCCGAAGCCGGCGCTCAATGGTTTCCGGTGGAAGTCCACGAACGCGAGGCGGCCTTGCTGCGTGAAGTCTGCGGTGCGGCCGACGACGCGCGCACCGCGATTCGTCAGACCATGGACAGCGCCGCGCGCTAGGTCGACGCGTCGCCCGGTTTGTGCCGCTAGCCACGCGCCAGGCCGACGCGCCGCCCGGCTCATGCCGCTAGCCGCGCGCCGTGACGACGTTGCGCGGCGTGCCGGCGCGCCAGGCCGCCACGTTGCCGAGCGTCGTCAGGGCGATTTCGTTCATTGCCTCACGGGTGAAGAACGCCTGGTGAGCGGTCACGATCACGTTGGGGAACATCAGGAGCCGCGCCAGCACGTCGTCCTGCAGCGGCAGGTTCGAATGGTCCTCGAAGAACAGACCGCCTTCTTCCTCGTAGACATCGAGCCCGAGGTTGCCGAGCTGCCCGCTCTTGAGCGCGCCGATCAGCGCGTTGCTTTCGACGAGTCCGCCGCGCCCCGTATTGATCAGCATGGCGCCGCGCTTCATGCTGGCGAGCGCCGCTGCGTCGATCAGATGATAGGTGGCCGGCAGCAGCGGACAGTGCAGGCTGACGATGTCGCTCTGCGCAAGCAGCGTATCGAGCGTCACGTAGCGCGCGCCGAGCGCCAGCAGATCGTCTGCCGGCGTGCCGGGGTCGTACGCGAGCACCTGCATGCCGAAGCCCGCCATGATCCGGCCGAATACCCGGCCGATCATGCCGGTGCCGATCACGCCTACCGTCTTGCCGTGCAGATCGAAACCGAGCAGCCCATGCAGCGAAAAGTCGCCTTCGCGCGTACGCGCTGCTGCACGCGCGAGGCGCCGGTTCAGTGCAAGGATGAGGCCCACCGCGTGTTCGGCGACCGCATGCGGCGAATAGGCCGGCACCCGCACCACAGTCAGCCCCAGGCGCTGCGCGGCCGCCAGATCGACATGATTGAAGCCTGCCGAACGCAGCGCGAGCAGGCGCGTGCCGCCGGCGTGCAGCCGTTCGAGGACCGCTGCGTCGGCGCAGTCGTTGACGAACGCGCAGACCACTTCGAAGCCCTCGGCGAGGACCGCGGTGTCCGCGTCGAGGTGCGATTCCTGATAGTGCAGGTCGTATCCGTGGGTGGCGTTCGCTTCTTGAAACGTGTCGCGGTCGTACTGGCGACTGCTGAACAGGATCATGCGCATGGGTCTCTCCGCTGACGACATGCCGCTAGTTTAATCGTCGCGTGCTGCATGCAGGCTGGTGCTCCGCTCGCCTCCGAGGAGTGGCGGCAAGGTTGGCGCGGAGGTTTGCACGAGTGGCGCCGCGTCGGCGGCACTGGTTGTGGCCTGCGGAAAATGGCCAAGCGTGTGTTCGACGAACGCGCGTGTTTTTGCCGGCAGGAACTGACGGTTCGGATAGACGATCGATATCCTGACGTCGGGATCGTCCACCCTGTGATCCGCCAGCACCTGCTTCAAGGCTCCGCTCGCGAGGTCGTCCGCCACCATCTGCCAAGGCAGGATCGCAATGCCCATGCCGGCCAGCACGCCGAGCCGCACCATCGTCGCGCTGTTGACCGAATACACCGGCTGCAGCGTGATCTGCCCGGCGTGCTGTGCCGGTCCGGTGAAATGCCAGTTGGCGTCGTGCTGTTCGGTCGGCAGTCCGATGAAGTCGTGCAGCGCGAGTTGTGCCGGCGCGTGCGGCTCGCCGTGTTCGGCGAGGTACGCGGGCGCGGCGCAGACCACCAGCGAATGCGTGCCGATCGGCCTCTCGACCAGGTCGTGGCCGCGCGCCGTGGAACCGGTGACGATGCCCACGTCGTAACCTTCTTCGATCAGGTCCACGCGCCGCTCGGTCAGCGTCAGCCGTACCTTGACCTGCGGATAACGCCGGCGGAAACCGTCGAGCAAGGGCGTCAGCGAAAGCAGCGAGAGCGCGCCGGAAGCGGCGAGCCGCAGCGTGCCGCCCGGCTCGGCCTGGGGATCGCCGAGCGTGCTTTCGAGGCGGTCGAGTTCTTCGAGCAGACCGCGGCAACCTTCGAGGTAGCGCGCTCCGGCTTCGGTCAGCGCGAGATTTCGCGTCGTGCGATTGATGAGGCGGGTTTTCAGGTGGGCTTCGAGTGTGGCGATCGAACGCGTGACAAGCGCATTCGATACCGCGAGTTGCTGGGCGGCGCGGCGGAAGCTCTCAGTCTCCGCCACTCTGACGAAAATGCGCATTGCGTGAATCTGGTTCATTGGCATTCTCCTCTTGTACTTGTTGGAAAGCCGCGTGATGTTTCACATGGCGACACAACTGCCAAAGCAAGGAATTGTCCGGACCAGCGGCGTTGCAACTTCTGTTGAAAAGAATATTGACTATTATCTGGAATTACAATATTTATTGACCAAGCCTGTGGAATTGTAGATGTGGGTATTTCGCAGGTTGTCTAGCTTGTCGGAGCGGGATCGGGAATTGGCTGAATTCGCCTGATTCGAGCAGCAATTGACCTGATTTCAGCTGTCATTGACCGGCAGATCGTCAGAATAAGCGGATTTCCCAGTGGTTGGGCCACTTCACGAGGAATCGATGCATATCTCCAGTCTAGCCTGTATTGCCCGCTTTCGCCGCACTGCCGCATCGACTGTCCGGATGCCCGGCACGTCATGACGGTGCATAAATTCCTAATTGAATGACCTATGTCACGCCTGTACGGTGTTCGGCTTGTTGCGTCCATAAAGAATGCCGAGAATCGGTTTTTGTGAATTTCAGGGCGGCTTTTTTACATTTGTCATAAATCCGCGGTAAAGCGGCGAACCAGAACATGATCATTGAATTGCTGAGGGCGCAACCGGAGATCGCGCTGTTTGGAAATCTCGCTCCCGGATATTTCATTGACTCATTCAAGATCGGATCAATCCAGCCTGGCGGCGTCTGCGGCACCTTGATTGTGGCGCGCCTGTCAGGGCAAACCGGCGCATGGGCGCGCCTGCACGGGGCAGCAATGCGGCATGCCGGCCGTCAAACCAGACAGTAAGGTCATCATTCACAGCGAGGACACGATGGACTGGCTACACAACATCTTTCACAAGTCACCTGAGATAGCGTTGTTTCTCTCCCTGGCGGTGGGCTACTACGTCGGCCAGATCAATTTCGGCAAGTTCCAGCTCGGCGGGGTGGGCGGCTCGCTGCTTGCCGCAGTGGTGATCAGCCAGGCCGGTGTCACGATCGACAACGGCGTGAAGTCGGTAATGTTCGCCGTGTTCATCTACGCGGTCGGCTACGACTCGGGGCCGGGCTTCTTCAACTCGCTCAACCGCAAGACGCTGCGTGAAATCGCCATGGCGATCTTCCTTGCGGTGTCGGCGCTGGTGACGGTGGTCGTGTGTGCGAAGCTGTTCCACCTCAACAAGGGACTCGCGGCCGGGCTCGCGGGCGGTGCGCTGACCCAGTCGGCCATCATCGGCACGGCGGGCGACGCGATTGCGCGTCTCGGTCTGCCTGCCGATCAGATCAAGTCGTTGCAGTCCGACGTCGCGATCGCTTACGCGGTGACCTATGTGTTCGGCTCGCTCGGGGCGATCATCGTCTGCGTGAATGTCCTGCCCAAATTCATGGGGCAGGGCTTGCGCGAGGCGGCGCTCGAGGCGGAGAAGGAGCTGGCCGGCAATGCGCCGGCGCAGGCCCCGGGGCAGTTGTCGGCGTTGCCGGAGATGGTGGGGCGTGCATACAGGATCGATGTCAGCGCCGGGAAAACGGTCAAGGCAGTCGAGACCCTGCATCAGGACATGTTGACGATCGAGCGCATCAAGCGTGGCGGCAAGAACCTGGAGCCGGCACCCGATGTGGCGTTGCAACTCGACGATGAAGTGCTGGTGGTGGGTCGCCGCGAGGCGGTGGTCGAATTCGGCTCGAACGGCAACGAGATCGCCGACGTCGAGGGTATTGGCGCCGTGATGCAGACGCGCCAGGGCGTGTTCACGCGCAAGGGCATGAATCACACGACGATCGCCGAAGTGCGGCAGAACGTGGACCGCGATCTGCGCCACGGCGTGTATATCGAAGGCGCGACGCGCGCCGGCCAGCCGTTGCCGATCCTGCCGGAAACGAAGCTCGAACACGGCGACGTGATCACGTTCTACGGCTCGCCGAAAGATACGAAGCGTGCCGTCGATGCAGCCGGTTACGAGCTGCCGTACAGCAACAAGACCGACTTCATCTACATGGGCGTGGGCCTGGTGCTCGGTTTGCTGATCGGTCTGATCGTGCTGAACGTGGGTGGCATTCCGCTCACGCTCGGCTCGGGCGGCGGCTGCCTGCTCGCGGGCCTGCTGTTCGGCTGGATGCGCGGCAAGCATCCGATGTACGGCGTGTTGCCCTCGGCCGCTTCGCAGTTGCTGAAGGACTTCGGGCTGGCCGCATTCGTGGCGGTGGTGGGCTTGAACTCAGGCTTGCAGGCGGTGGTGACGGTCAAGCAGAGCGGCATGACGATTTTCCTGCTCGGCGTGTTCGTCACGCTGTTCCCGCTGCTCCTGACGATGCTGTTCGGCCGCTATGTGCTCGGTTACAAAAACGCCGCGCTTCTGGCCGGCGCGCTGTCCGGTTCGCGCAGCGCGAATCCGGCTTTCGGCGGTGTGCTCGACAAGGCTGAAAGCGCGGTTCCCACGGTGCCGTTCGCCATCACCTACGCGATCGCCAACGTGGCGCTGACCCTGCTCGGGCCGCTCGTCGTGGGTCTCGTGTAACGCGCTGCCCGTCCGCTCGAAACCCGGCTCTCAACTCAAATTCCTTCACGCCGGCGCTGCTGCAGGAGCGCGCCCCCAGCCGGCGTATTTCACCCTTGCAATGGAGAAACGCATCATGGCAAAAGGCAAAAGCGACAACGAACAGGCGAAGCTAGCCGCACTCAGCCCGTTCGAACTGAAGGACGAACTGATCAAGGCAGCCGGCGGCGGCGCAGTCGAGCGCGCCGCGAACGCGTCGATGCTCAACGCCGGCCGCGGCAACCCGAACTTCCTTGCGACGATTCCGCGCCACGGCTTCTGGCAACTCGGTCTGTTCGCCATGCGAGAGTCGGAGCGTTCGTTCGCATTCATGCCCGAAGGCGTGGGCGGCTTTCCGCGCCGCGAAGGGCTGACGGAACGTTTCGATCTGTTCCTGCGTGAAAACAAAGGTGTGCCAGGCATTGACTTTCTGCGTGGCGCCGTGTCGTACGTGCGCGATCAACTGGGGCTGTCGGCCGGCGACTTCCTGTACGAAATGTGCGAAGGCATCCTGGCCTCGAACTACCCTGTGCCGGACCGCATGCTGAAGCTCTCGGAGATCATCGTCGGGCAGTATCTGCGCCGCGAGATGATCGGCAAGCATCCGTTTGTCGGCGAGTTCGATATTTTCGCGGTGGAAGGCGGCACCGCGGCCATGACCTACATCTTCAATACGCTGCGCGAAAACCGGCTCATCAAGCCGGGCGATACGATCGCGCTCGGCATGCCGATCTTCACGCCGTACATCGAAATTCCGCGTCTGAACGACTATCAGCTCAATGTCGTCAATCTCGAAGCCACGGTCGAGAGCGGCTGGCAATATTCGAAGAAGGAACTCGACAAGCTGCGTGATCCGAAGGTGAAGGCGTTCTTCCTCGTCAATCCGAGCAATCCGCCTTCGGTGAAGATCGACGACGAGAGCCTTCGATACATTGCGGAGATCGTCAAGGAACGGCCGGACCTGATCCTGCTGACCGACGACGTGTACGGCACCTTCGCCGACGACTTCGTGTCGCTGTTCGCGCTCGCGCCGAAGAACACGATTCTGGTGTACTCGTACTCGAAGTACTTCGGTGCGACCGGCTGGCGTCTCGGCACGATCGCGACGCATCGCGACAACGTGCTCGACAGGCTGCTCGGCGAATTGCCAAAGGACGTGAAGAAGGAACTGCACACGCGCTACGAGTCGATCACGACGGAGCCGGACAAGCTGAAGTTCATCGACCGCCTGGTGGCGGACAGCCGCACCGTCGCGCTGAACCACACTGCGGGCCTGTCGACGCCGCAGCAGGTGCAGATGGTGCTGTTCTCGCTGTTCTCGTTGATGGATACGCCCGATGCATACAAGAACGCGTTGAAGCGCCTGATCCGCAGCCGCAAGCGGGCGCTGTACGAGGAGGTCGGCATCTCGTTCGAGGACGACGATCCGAACCAGGTCGACTACTACACGATTCTCGACATCGAGTTCCTCGGCGAGCGGATGTTCGGGCGCAAGTTCGTGGAGTGGCTGTTCAGGAACACCGAGCCGTCCGAGCTGCTGTTCCGTCTCGCGCGCGAGGCGCGGGTCGTGCTGCTGCCGGGGCGCGGCTTCGGTACGCAGCATCCGTCGGGCCGGGTGTCGCTCGCGAACCTCAACGAGTCCGACTATCGCCAGATCGGCCGCGCGATGCGCAAGCTGATCGAGGAATATGTGGACCGCTATAACCACGACACGGGCAGCAAGCTCGACAAGCATGCGGTGAAGTGAGCACATGAGCGCGGGCCGCCGGTCCGCGTGCCGCCTGTGCACGCGCGACTAGCACTGTCAAAAAACTTGCACAATCGCCCGGATCGGTGAATCATCGGGACAGCGGCCTCGCCAGCGTCACAATCGGCGAGGCCGCTTGCATCTGAGCAGCCTGATTGCCTCCATGCGTGCTTTCATGGGCACCTGTGGCCCCTGCTGCAGATTGACTTCCTCCGTACTGATCAGATCATGCCGACCACATCTTTCACACCCGTACCGTGTCCGGACGTCGAATCGCTCGACGCCATCCTCCCCGAAGAACCGCTGCTGATGATGGGCGCCGGACCCGTGCCGATTCCTGCCGCCGTCGCCAAGGCCAACACGGTCGTGATCAACCACCTGGGCGGAGCGATGGTGAAGGTGATTGGCCAGGTGAAGACGATGGCGCGCTACGTGTTCCAGACCCACTCGAAGTGGGTGCTGGGCGTGGCGGGCCCGGGCTCGGCCGCCATGGAAATGGCGATCTCCAACCTGGCCTGGACGGGTACCCGCGTGCTCAGCATCAAGAACGGCTTTTTCAGCGAGCGGATGGCGGAGATGGGCCGGCGCGTGGGCGCCGAGGTGTCGACGCTCGATGTCGCGGATCGCACGGTGGCGAGTCTCGACGAGGTGGCCGCAGCGATTCGCCGCGAGCGGCCCGAGATCGTCACGATCGTGCAGGGCGAAACCTCCAACACGGTGGTCAATCATCATTTGAAGGACATCGCGGCACTGGCGAAAGCGGCGGGCGCATTGGTGATCGTCGACGCCGTGTGCACGCTGAGCACCATGCCGCTGGAGATGGATGCGTGGGGCATCGACGCGGTGATTACCGGCGGCCAGAAAGGGCTGTCGTCGATCCCGGGTGTTTCGCTGATCGCTTTCTCGGACGCCGCGTGGGAGCGCGTGAAGGGCCGCAAGGCGCCTAACGCGCATTGGTGTCTCGATGCCTCGCTCGCGGAAAATTTCTGGCACAACGCCGGCTATCACTACACGGCGCCGGTGTCGGGTGTGCTGGCCTTGCACGAGGCGTTGCGCCTCGTCTGTGCGGAGACGCTGGAGAAGCGTTTCGCACGGCACCTGAAATGCTCGGTCGCGCTGCAGGAAGGCATCACGGCGCTCGGCTTGCAGCTTTATACGCCGGCGGCATGCCGTCTGAACTCGGTGGTCGGCATCGAGGTGCCGCACGGCCTGAGCCCGGCCGATATCTGCGGCCACATCTCGCGCCAGCACCAGGTGGAAATCTCCGGGTCGTTCGGTTTGCCGATCGTGCGCATCGGGCAGATGGGCGAGCAGTGCCGCGAACACAACCTGTTCCGTACCCTCCACGCGCTTGGGCGGACCGCGCTGGATCTCGGCGTGGCGGTCGATCTGCCGGCCGGGGTGGCTGCGCTCGAGAAGTCGCTTTCGGGCAACGCACGTAGCGCGGCGGCGCGCTAGTTGCGAAGCGCTTGAGCGTCGAGGCAGGCCGGCGCGTTATCCAGGAAGGCGCCGGCCACGCAGCCGATCGATGAAGGTGTATTGCCCGTAAGCGAACGCGCGCTCAGGTCGCTGCCGGCGCGTTGGGCACCCGCGCGTTGCGCAGATACAGCATGGTCGAAAGCGCCACGGCGGCGGCCGACGCCACGGCCGCAAACAGAAACACCGACCCATAGCCGAAGGCGCCCGCGATATAGCCGGCGAGCGGCCCGGTAATCCCCAGCGACAGGTCGAGAAACACCGAGTACGCCGACAGCGCCGCCCCGCGGCTCGCCGGCGGCACCAGTCCGACGGCTTCGACGCCGAGCGCCGGAAAAACCAGCGCAAAGCCAAAACCCGTCAACGCGGCCCCGGCCAGCGCAAAATGCGGCTCGGGCGCGAGCCATAGCATCAGCAGACCCACGCATTCGAACGAGAACGACGCAATCGCCACGCGAAAGCCGCCATAGGTCTTGATCGTGCTGGCGAACAACAGGCGCGCCCCGATAAACAGCGTGCCGAACACGGTCAGCGAGAGCGCGGCATTCGGCCAGTGCCGCGCCGCGTAGAACAGCGTGATGAAGGTTGCGATCGAACCGAAGCCGGCCGATCCGAGCGCCAGTCCGATCCCATGCGGCAGCACTCGCATGAACACGCTGCGATACGACATCCGTTCGCCGTGCACGATCGGCACTGCGGCCATCGGCCGGGCGAGGTAGTAGCCGAGCGCGGCCAGCGCGATCACCACGATGCCGAGCGCCGCATAGCCGACCGTATGGGCAATCGCCACGCCGAGCGGCGCGCCGATGGCCAGCGCGCCGTAAGTGGCGATGCCGTTCCACGAGATCACGCGCGCGTTGTGCGACACGCCGACCCGTCCGATCCCCCACAGAATCGCGCCCGTCCCGCACAGGCTCTCGCCGAAACCGAGCACCAGCCGGCTCAACACCAGCAGCGTCAGGCTGAGCGTCTGCCAGTGGGCGCTCAGCACGGCGAGCAGCAGCATCACGCCGCTGGTACCGCAGCCGATCAGGCCGATCGCCACCGTGCGTTTCGGCCCGAGCGTGTCCGCCGAGCGTCCGGCGAGGGCGCGCGAGGCGAGGGTAGCCAGGTACTGCACGCTGATCGCCGCCCCCGCGACGACCGCGCTGAAACCGAGGTCGTCATGGACGTAGCCTGGCAGCACCGCGAGCGGAATTCCGATGGTCAGGTAGCAAATAAACGTGAAAAACACGACCGGAATGATCTGCAGAGTGGTCGCGAACTCGCTGCGCGGTGTGGCTGTGTCGGCGGACATGGGGAAAACGAGACTTGAAAACGGCAGGAAGTCCTGATTCTCCCATGGAACCGATTCCTTTGCGGGAACTGCTTAAAAATTTTCGCGATGAAAATACAGTGTCGGATCGAGATGGAGACGGCGTTTTGATGCGGCGAGCATTTCCGGGGACGCGGGGATTTTCACGCGCGTGGCCAAAATAACGTATTTCATCGAAAAATACGGCGATCAAACGAGTTCTATATAAGCTCGCCTCGCGCCAGACTCCTTCATTTATCGTTTCAACGATATGTCCCGCATGTGTCCCCGGCTATGGGTTGCAAATATTGACGGTGATAGCGTTCGAACCGTCACTGCAGCATGGTCTTCACGGACCTCGCACAACCGAAGAGTAACGAAACATGACCCAGCCGATTCGCTTCTACCACCGCAACGCGATCCGCGAGATCGCCGACGCGCCCGTTACCCGCACGGTGCTCCAGTACTTGCGCGAAGATGCGCATTGCACCGGCACCAAGGAAGGGTGTGCCGAAGGCGACTGCGGTGCGTGCACGGTCGTGGTCGGCGAGCGCGACGAGGCGGGGGGCGTCAGCTTCAAGGCAGTCAACGCCTGCATCCAGTTCCTGCCCACGCTCGACGGCAAGGCGCTGTTGACGGTCGAAGACCTGCGCCAGCCGGACGGTTCGCTGCACCCGGTGCAGGAGGCGATGGTCGAATGTCACGGCTCGCAGTGCGGCTTCTGCACCCCGGGCTTCGTGATGTCGATGTGGTCGCTGTACGAAAAGCATGGCCACGAACAGCGCTGTGCCAACCGGACGGTGCCCTCGCGCGACGATATCAGCAACGCGCTGACCGGCAACCTGTGCCGCTGCACCGGCTACCGGCCGATCGTCGATGCGGCGGTGCGGATGTTCGAAGCGCCCGCGCCGAAGGCGCCGCTCGACCTGGCCGCGCTGTCGGCCAGGCTCGCGACGCTCAGGCGCGGCGAAACTTTCCACTACGAATACGCCGGCCAGCAGTTCGACGCGCCGCGCACCGTCGAGGCGCTCGCGCAGATCAAGGCCGCGCAACCGGCGACGCGCATCCTCGCCGGCAGCACCGACATCGGCTTGTGGGTCACCAAGCAGATGCGCGAACTGGGCAATATCGTCTACCTCGGCCAGATCGAAGCCTTGCAGCGCGTCGCGGTGTCGAACGACTGGATCGAGATTGGCGCGGGGGTGAGCGTCGAGACGGCCTATGCCGAACTGGCGAAGCACTATCCCGAACTCACCGAGATGTGGAAGCGCTTCGCCTCGCTGCCGATCCGCAACGCCGGCACGCTCGGCGGCAACATCGCCAACGGCTCGCCGATCGGAGATTCGATGCCGGGCCTGATCGCCCTCGGCGCGCACGTGGTGGTGCGCGGCGGCGAGATCGAGCGGGAGATGCCGCTCGAAGACCTGTACCTCGCCTACCAGAAGAAGGACATGGCCGAGCATGAGTTCGTGGTCGGCCTGAAGGTGCCGACCCGCACCGGCGCGCGCCGGAATCTGCAATTCCGCACTTACAAGCTCTCCAAGCGCTTCGACTCGGACATCTCGGCGGTCTGTGCGGCGTTCGCGTTTATCGCCGATGGCGACACGATCCGCGAGCCGCGCATTGCCTTCGGCGGCATGGCTGCAACCTCGAAGCGCGCGGCCCACGCCGAAGCGGTGCTGCGCGACGCCGAATGGCACGAAGCCACCGCGCAGGCGGCGATGATCGCGCTCGGCAACGACTACGCGCCGCTCAGTGATATGCGCGCCACCAGCAACTACCGGCTCGATGCGGCCAAGAATACGCTGTATCGCTTCTGGCTCGAAACCCGCCCGCACAATCCGCTGCCGAAGTCCGCGCTCGACGTGCGCGCGGTGGAAGCCGCCGGCGCGAACGCCTGAAGCCGTCCCACGGATACGGAGAACCACACGAATGAATCAGCAAGCAGAACCGTTCCTGAAAGACGCTCAGGATTTCGACGACTTCACTCAGGTGCATGTCTCGCGCCCGCATGAATCCGCGCACCTGCACGTGAGCGGCCGCGCGACCTACACCGACGACATTCCGGTGCTGGCCGGCACGCTGCACGCCGCGCTAGGTTTGTCGCCGAAAGCCCATGCGAAGATCGTTTCGATGTCGCTCGACAAGGTGCGCGCGACACCCGGAGTTGTCGCCATCTTCACGGCCGAAGATATTCCCGGCGTCAACGACGTGGGCCCGATCATCCACGGCGACGACCCGATTCTCGCCGACGGCGTGGTGCAGTACGTCGGCCAGCCGATCTTCATCGTGGTCGCCGTCTCGCACGAAGCGGCCCGCCTCGCGGCGCGCCGTGCCGAAGTGGTCTACGAAGAGCTGCCGGCGATTCTCACGGCGCAGCAGGCCCGCGCCGCCAACCAGCACGTGCTGCCGCCCATGAAGCTTGCGCGCGGCGATGCCGGCGCGAAGATCGCTCGCGCGGCACATCACGACGCCGGCGAAATGCTGCTCGGCGGCCAGGAACAGTTCTACCTCGAAGGGCAGATCTCGTACGCGGTGCCGAAGGACGACGACGGCATGCACGTCTACTGTTCGACCCAGCACCCGACCGAAATGCAACACCTCGTCGCCCATGCGCTGGGCGTCCCGTCGCACAGCGTGCTGGTCGAATGCCGCCGGATGGGCGGCGGCTTCGGCGGCAAGGAATCGCAGTCGGGCCTGTTCGCCTGCTGTGCCGCAATCGCTGCGTGGAAGCTGCTGTGCCCGGTGAAGCTGCGCCCGGACCGCGACGACGACATGATGGTCACGGGCAAGCGCCACGACTTCCACTACACCTACGAAGTCGGCTACGACGATCAAGGCGTGATCGACGGCGTGAGCGTCGATATGACCTCGCGCTGCGGTTTCTCCGCCGACCTGTCCGGCCCGGTGATGACGCGTGCGCTGTGCCACTTCGACAACGCGTACTGGCTGTCCGACGTGACGATCGACGGTTTCTGCGGCAAGACCAACACGCAGTCGAACACGGCGTTCCGCGGTTTCGGCGGCCCGCAAGGCGCGTTCGCGATCGAGTACATCATGGACAACATCGCACGCTCGCTCGGCGAGGATTCGCTCGACGTGCGCCGCCGCAACCTGTACGGCAAGACCGAACGGAATCAGACGCCGTACGGCCAGGTGGTCGAAGACAACGTGATCCACGAACTGATCGACGAGCTCGAAGCGACCAGCGATTACCGCGCGCGCCGCGCCGCGATCCGCGAATTCAATGCGAACAACGAAGTGCTGAAGAAGGGGCTCGCGCTCACGCCGGTGAAGTTCGGCATTGCGTTCAACGTGACGCACTTCAACCAGGCGGGCGCGCTCGTGCATATCTATACCGACGGCTCGGTTCTCGTGAACCACGGCGGCACGGAGATGGGGCAGGGGCTGAACACCAAGGTGGCCCAGGTCGTCGCGCACGAACTCGGCATCAGCTTCAACCGCGTGCGCGTCACGGCGACCGACACCAGCAAGGTGGCGAATACCTCGGCCACCGCCGCTTCGACCGGCTCCGATCTGAACGGCAAGGCCGCGCAGGACGCCGCGCGCCAGTTGCGAGAGCGCCTCGCCGCTTTCGCCGCCGAGCGTTTCGGCGCGGGGCAGGTGAGCGCGGCGGACGTGCGCTTCGCGCACGATCGCGTGCGGGTGGGCGAAGCCGTGCTGCCGTTCGAAGAGATCATCGCCAAAGCCTATCTGGCGCGCGTGCAGCTCTGGTCGGACGGCTTCTATGCGACGCCGAAGCTGTATTGGGATCAGTCGAAACTGCAGGGCCGTCCGTTCTACTATTACTCGTATGGCGCAGCGGTCTCGGAAGTCGTGATCGACACGCTGACCGGTGAAATGCGCGTGCTGCGCGCCGATGCGCTGCACGACGTGGGCGCTTCGCTGAATCCGGCTCTCGATGTCGGCCAGGTGGAAGGCGCGTTCATCCAGGGTATGGGTTGGCTGACGACCGAAGAGTTGTGGTGGAACACAGGAGGCAAGCTGATGACGCATGCGCCGTCCACCTACAAGATCCCCACTGTGAACGACACGCCGCCCGATTTCCGCGTCAGGCTCTTCAAGAACAGGAATGCCGAGGACAGCATTCACCGTTCGAAGGCCACCGGCGAGCCGCCGCTTTTGCTGCCGTTCTCGGTGTTCTTTGCGATCCGCGATGCGGTGGCGAGCGTGGGCGACTACAAGGTCAATCCGCCGCTGAACGCGCCTGCGACGAGCGAAGAGATCCTCAAGGCAGTCAGCGCGGTGCGTGCGGCTACGGCTGCGCCCCGCCAGTAACCGAAGCGGCACACCCCTACCGGAACGCTTGCGATGAACGCACCTTCTTTCGTTCAGGTCGGCCGGCGCAGCAGCCATGCTGCGTCGCGCCCGGCGCCGCTGCACATCGTGCTGTTCGGCGCTGGCCACGTCGGGCACGCGCTCGTCACGTTGCTCGGACGCCTGCCGTGCGTCGTGCAATGGGTCGACGAGCGCGACGAGCTGTTCCCCGACGAAGTCCCCGCCAACGTGCAGATCGAACCGACCGATACGCCCGAGGCGATCGTCGACGGCGCGCCTGCCGGTGCCTGTTTTCTGGTGATGACGCACAACCACGCGCTCGATTTCTCGCTTGCCGTGCGCATCATGCGGCGCCGCGATTTCACCTACTTCGGGATGATCGGCTCGAAGACCAAGCGCGTGAAATTTGAGCGGCGGCTGATCGAGCGGGGCGTCGAACCGGACCGGCTGGCGGAGATGACCTGTCCGATCGGCGTGGCCGGGATCGTCGACAAGGCGCCGCAGTCGATCGCGGTGGCCGTGTGCGCGGAGTTGCTGCAGGTGCGCTCGCGATATGCGCTACGTGCGGCGAGCGCGCCGCAGGACCTCTGCACGAGCGTCTGAGCCGTCGTCCTGGCCTTTGTGGCGGTCCGCCTTGGAGAGCGCCTGCAACGACGCAGGCAAGCGCTTCACTCGCCGCGCCTTCTGCGCCACGAGGCGCTCCGAGACCTGCGACATCAACGTGCGCAGCCAGCCAATATCGCTCGGCCGGTCCGGTTGCGGATGCCACAACTGATAGCACCTGATGCGCGGAAACGGGATCGGCACGTCCACGACCGCCAGCGGCAGCAGGCTCGCGTAGTGGCTCGCGAAGCGCCGTGTCGTCGTAAAGATCAGATCCGATTGCAGCAGCACTTGCGGCACCAGGCCGAAGTAGGGGAGCGTGGTCACGATGCGCCGCGTGGCGCCGGCGCGGGCAAAGCCGATATCGATTGCGCCGCTGCTGGCGCCGCTATACGGCGTCGGTGCGAGGTGCGGGGCCGCCAGGTAGGTTTCTCGCGTCATCGGCGCCTGCGCCAGTGGATGATCCGCACGCATCAGGCACACCACCGTATCCGAGAACAGATCGCTTTTCTCGAAGCGCGCATCGGGCTTGGGCCAGTTGCCGATCACCAGATCCAGCTCGCCGGCATCGAGCGCGGCGGCATGGTCGAGCGTGGGATTGAGCGAATCGATCTCCAGACGCGCGTGCGGGGCCGCTTCGCGGAACTCCGCGATCACGGTCGGCATGAAAAAGTCGTTCAGATAGTCGGGCGCTGCGACGCGAAAGATGCGCCGCGAGCGGCCCGGATCGAAATCGCCATGCGGCGTCGACACGAAGTCCACTTCCCGCAGGATCCGTTGCGCCGACGCCAGCAGCGAGGCGCCGTATTCGGTCGGCACCATGCCCGCTTTGCCGCGCACCAGAATCGGGTCGTTGAGCGTTTCGCGCAGCTTGCGCAGCGCCGTGCTGATGGCTGGCTGAGTCTGGTTCAGGCGCAGCGCCGCCTGCGTCACGCTGCGCTCGACGAGCAGCGTGCGCAGCACGCGCACGAGCCAGATATCGAGGGAGGCGGCGGTGTCGTCCATGGATCAGGTGGGCGGATCAGACTCAGGGATGCGCCGCCTCGCGCCGCCACCCGGACGGCTCGCGAAGCACGGCGCGAAAGTCTATAACCTTAGGCCCGTTTGCCGTGCGCCCGCCATAGCGGACGCGGTATGGCCGGCATCACAGCGCGTGCGGCGGTTGACGGCCCCCAGGCTGGCCAGCCGCCGGCACACCCGGTGTCCCGACGGATGCTGACGTTAAGCTTTCAGCGCGCTGCGCGACTCAAACCTTGAGCCCGGAAGGCAGCACGCTGATCCGCTTCACTTCCTTCGAGTCGAGCCAGTTCGGCGTGCGGGCGCAGTACAGCACCATCGGCAGGGCGTCTTCGCCCCAGAACAACTGGTCGTTGAGCCGGAAAGTGGGCACGCCGAACACGCCCAAGGCAATCGCATCGGTGGTGTTGCGGCGCAGTTGCGCCTTGACCTCTTCGCGTTCGATCAGCTCGGGACCGTCGGGCAAGCCGACCCGTTCGCACAGCGCGGCAAACCCTTCGTCGCTCGACGGATCGCGCCCCTCGCGCCAGATAAAGCGAAAGATCTCCCGCACGAAGTGGATGTCGGCCTTGGCCGCCACCGCCAGCAGCAGCGGTTTGATCGAATCGAACGGATGGGCCGGCGGCATCTTGAACGGAATGCCGAGCTGGTCCGCGCGAAACAGCGCGTGACGGTACATATACACGCGCTTGGGAGGCACGTCGTAGGCGGGGCGCTGACCCCAGTGCTGGTACAGGTCATTGAGCACAACCGGGGTGACGACGAACGGAAAGCCCGGCCACTTGTCATGTTGCTCGAGCAAGAGGTACGTGAACGGCGAGACGAAGTCGTAAAACCACAACGGTTGCGTGGCGTCGATGCCATCGGTCATAAGTGTCTCCCTGATTGCTCGGATCTGGATGGAGCGGGCGCTGCACGCGGCCGTTATCCGCGTCTGCTACGCGTGTCTGTTACACGCGTCTGCTAAACCATCCAGTCTGATGTGATCTTACGCGGAGCCGGGGCCGAGTGCAGCGGCGCCGTGTTCCAGCATGTGTCTTTCCGCACCGCGGCCGGCCGGCGGCAAGCGCGGGATACCGTGCCGCCGCCTGTTGCGCCGCTTCGTGTGCCGTCTATGCAGCTTGGGTCGGCGTGGTGGATGGCTTGTCGGAGGCGCCTGGCGCATCCTCACCGGTTTCCTGACCGGAGCGTTGCGTCGTCTCCGCCTGAGTGTCGCGCGCTTGCGAGAGCCGCTCGCGCACAAAGCCGATGTGCTCGCGCAGCACGTAGAACTGGTCGGCATAGGCGAGCGGCATTTTCAGGCCGTTGACCGATTCCTCGATCGTATCGAGCCGCTCCAGCAGCGATTGACGTTCCTCCGGGGAGGCGTCGCTGAGCGCGCCGCGCTCGATCGCGATCAGCGCGCCGTACCAGCGGTAGATACGCGATTTCACGCGCCATGCGTAGAGTGACGGCACCACCCGCAACGCCGGCACCAGCAACACGATCAGCGGCACCACGACCACCAGCAGGCGGTCGGCGAGGCTCGCGATCCAGAACGGCAGCAGGCGGTACAGGAAGCTTTTGCCCGACTTGTAGTAGCGCGCGGCGTCGTCGCTGATCGGGAAGTCGTGGGCCAGCGGCGCCGGGAATTCGCCGGCATGCTGCATGACATTGGCCTTGCCGTGCACCTCGCGGGCCGCTTCGATCAGCAGATCGGAGAGCGCCGGGTGCAGCGAGTCGCGCGCCACCAGTTCTTCGGTCGGCGCCACCATCTGGATCGGCGTCGACGGCAGGTTCTTGCCGAGATCGAAGGCGCCCATCGGCAGCTGGATCTGTGTCAGATAAGGAAAGCGGCGGGCATACGCTTCAGCCTGGGTGAAGTTGTAGAACTGCACGTTGGGGGTGCGGTACAGCTTGCCCATCACCGGCGGTTGCGCCGAATCGCCGGTCAGGAACGCGGCGTCGACCTGGCCCGAGATCAGCGCCTGGGCGGCGGCGTCGCCCGAGAGCGGCAGCAGTTTGGTGGCGCCGCTCGGCTCGATGCCGTTCGCCTTGAGCAAGGCCAGCGCTAGTTGGCGTGTGCCGCTGCCCTCCGCGCCGATCGCAAGGCGCTGGCCTTTGAACTCGGAGAGCCGGGTGACGGTGGGGCCGTGATAGAAGATCGCGAGCGGCACATAGGCCACGCTGCCGATAGACGTCAAGCCGTCCGGCACCGGGCCTTGGGCGACGCCGTCCTGGACGAAGCCCACGTCGACCTTGCTGTGCGGATCGGCGAGGCGCTTGAGGTTCTCGGCCGAACCTTCGGAGGTCAGCACGTTGAGCGTGATGCGGTTGCGCGCGAGGATTTCCTTGTACTTCTGCGCGGCATTCCAGAACGAGCTGCCCTCGGGACCGGCCGTGATGGTCAGGGTGTCGGGCGGGGCCGGCTGGATCAGGCGCACGGCGGCCCAGATGGCGGCGGCGCCGATCAGCAGGATCGGGCCGAAGGACACCGCCAGGTCACGCCAGGAGATCGCCACGAAACGGGCGACGAGGCGGGGAGGTTTGCGGCCGGTGGAAGACTTCATGGGCAGGCGTGACAACGACGATAGGGTTGGGTGACGGCGGTGAATCGCGTGACTTGTGCGCGAAGGGGGCATGGCCCGGACATGATGCGCGCATGATTCGAGGTTCGCTGCAAGGCCCGCGAGGCCCGCTGCGGCGTGCTCGCGCCGATGGTACATGAGATTGACACGGTCTCGGCAGGTGCGGTCTGGGTGTGGGGCGATAAACCCGTAACAAAACGTGAAACGCGCGTGAAACCCCTATGAAACCGGCGCGAATCGCGCATGCAAGCCGGGCGCGGCGTGCATCGAATGCGCGCGCCGTCCCGTCCAGCGCTGCGCGCCCGGCCGCCGACCGGCGTTAAACCCTTTGCGCTTCTCGCGCGTGTAGATTAAATTGTGCATCGCTGCGACGCTTCACTGTTTGCGCAGCGCGACCCGGCACGACACAGGAGAACCGGGCGCGCTGGCGGACTTCGCGGCACGCTGGCCGTCGCATCACGGATGATCGCGCGGACCGGTTTCTCTCGCCTCTCGCACTCCGTGTCGCAGCCTTGATCGGCCGTCGCCCAGCCGCGTCTTGTCGCGTGCGGTGCCACGGCTGCCGGAAGTCGTAACGAAGCCGCTTGATACATGCGGTCATAACCGAAGTAAAAAGGAGAAATCATGAAATCGGTCGATTTTCTGAAGGTGCTGGGTGGTGTGGTTGCAGTGGTGGTCGCGTGCAATACGTATGCCCAGTCAAGCGATGCAATGGCGAGCGGCGCAATGGCTGCCCCGAGCGCCAAGGCCGTCAAGAAGGAGAATCGCAAGCTGGGTCTCAAGGTGCGTGCTGCGCTCGCCAAGGCTCAGGGTATCGACGTGTCGAGCATCGCCGTGCGTGCTCGCGGCGGCGCCGTGACGCTGACGGGTTCGGTGCCTGATCAGGGCCAGATCGACAAGGCGGGCGAAGTCGCGCAAGGTGTCGCCGGCGTGACCTCGGTGTCGAACAAGCTGACGGTGGTGCTGCCGAACTGATGGATGCGGCGCGCGTAATCGTCCGGGCCAGTCTGCTCTGACGGCATAACGCGCGCCACGGCAGCCGTGGCCGGCTTGCAGGGGCGCGAGGACGCGGCAGGCGTGGACACGGTTCCTGATGATCGAAACAAGCGCCTGAGCGCAGCGCTCAGCGGCGCCCGGAACGGGTCTTGGCGAATCGCCAGGGCCCGTTTTGCTTTGGGGCGTGCCGCGGCGCGCTTGCTCGTGCGCTGTGACACACAAATTTCCCTGGTTGAGGCGTAGTGTGAAGGCTGGGATTCGGAGCAAAGCCGGAGCCAATCCGGTATGAACCCGGAGTGAACCGAAATGGACACGACCTTTCAGCGCTACACGGACCTGCCGATCAGCGATCGCGCAGCCTTCGAACTGGTGTGCGCGCGGCACGGTTTCGCGCCGGCACACTTTGAAATCACCGGATCGCCTGACCCGGACGACCTCGCGCACCACCGGCGGCTGGTGACGGTGCGGCGCGGCGGCTGGGCGCAGTCCTACCGCGCCGACGAGGCTGGTTATTGGGTGCGGGAGTTCGAAACCGATCTGACTTGCCGGTTCTTCAAGTAGGGCAGGCGCGCTGGCCTTGTGCCTGGCGCGGTCCGCATGGCCGCGGCGGCGCCATGCGTCCTAGCCCGCGGTAATGCCGGCGGGTGACCGCCAGTTGTCGCCGCCAGCCGCCTCAGGCCAGCACCAGCTTGACGCCGACGAGCGTCAGCGTGGCGGCGAGGACGTTGCGCAGCAGGGCGTCCGGAGCGCGCGCCGACAGGTAGCTGCCGATCGCAATGCCCGGCAGCGAACCGACCAGTAACGACAGCAGCATCGACCAGTCGACCGAGCCCAGCAGCCAGTGGCCCGCGCCGGCCAGCAGTGTCAGCGGCACGGCGTGCGCGATGTCCGAGCCGACGATCCGCGTAGTAGGCAGGCGCGGATACAGCAGCAACAGCACCGTCACGCCGATCGCGCCGGCGCCCACCGAAGTCAGCGACACCAGCACCCCCAGCACCGCCCCCGTCAGCACGGTCAAGCCGAGCGTGCGGCCCTGCGTCAGCGAGCTCTGCCGGCCCGCGCCGAGTTTGGCCAGTTGCGGCCGGAACACCAGGGCCAGCGCGGTGATCAGCAACGCCGCGCCGAGTACGACCTGGATCAGGCGGCTCGCGCCCGGCGTATCCATCCCATAGCGGTGCAGCAGGATCAGCGTGATGGTCGCGGCGGGCACACTGCCGGCCGCCAGCCGCAGGGTCACCTGCCAGTCCACCGAGCCCTTCAGGCCATGCACCAGCGTGCCGGTCGCCTTGGTGGCGGCGGCGTACAGCAGATCGGTGCCGACCGCGGTGGCGGGGTGCACGTTGAACAGCAGGACGAGGATAGGCGTCATCAGCGAGCCGCCGCCGACGCCGGTCAGTCCGACGAGGAAACCCACAAACAGGCCGGAAACCGAATATAGAAGATCGATATGGGGGAGTGACATGGAGCAGACCGCTGCCGGTCGTGTGAGGTTTGCGAAACGCGCCGTCTATCCCGGCGCGCCTGGTCGTGGACGGGGATCGGCGGCGCGAACGGGCGCGGCAAAGGCGCTATTGTCGCAAAACTGGGGAGGAAGCGGGTCCGGCGTTTGCGCGGGCATTCGGGCAGCCGGCGTGCGGGACCGCCCGCGCGCCGGCATCTTGCGAGGGGCCGTCATCCGCATGAACAGGCCTTAGAGCGCGCGGCGTATCTCGACGAGGCCGAACAGGGCGAGGCCCATTCCCACGCCGCGGTCGATCAGGCGGCGCAGCTTGCTGCCGAGCGCATGACGGGCCAGCGTGACGGCAGTCACGAGGCAGCACCACCAGGCGATCGAGCCGCAGAATACGCCCGACACGGTCGTCAACGCGATCGTCGTGGAGAACGCGCCGCGTGGCGCGAGGGTGGTGAAGAGCGCCGCGAACATGATGACGGTCTGCGGGTTCGTGAGCGTCAGGAGCAAGGCGCTGGCATAGGCGCGCAGCGCGCCGGCGTAGCTTTTGCGGGCGAGCGGGCTGTCGGCTGCCGCGGTGTCGGGCGGCGCCTTCTGCAGCAGCGCGCGCAAGCCGAGGTAGAGCAGGAACAGGCCGGCGGCGAAATGCAGCGGCCTGTCGTACGCGAGCATGAAGTGCGACAAGCCGACCAGCCCCAGCGCCGCGATCAGCCCGTAGACGGCGTCGCCGCTGGCAATGCCGATGCCGATCGCCAGTCCCGCCTGTGGCCCTTCCGCGAGCGTGCGGCGGATGCACAGCATCCCCATCGGTCCGACCGGCGCCGCGACCGCGAGCCCGACGCCTGCGGCGGTGAAGAAAAGGGCGGTACCCGACATGCCTGTTCCTTGTTATTCAGGGTTTCACAACGAATGAGTTCGACGCCGCCCGGCAGCCTGACCGCTCCGGTTCGCGCGTCGTCAGCATAGCCGTGTCGAAATGCGGCGGCAAATTGGGTCGGCTGGATTTGACCAACCGGGTTAGGCCAGCCAGATGGGCGGACTAGCTGCTCGCCGCACGCACCGTTAAATCGTCAGGTGCCTCGCGCCCGAGTCTCTTTTGAGCGCCCCCTGACCTGCCGCTTAAGCATCAGGCCCCCCGAGGGGGCAATCCCCCAATCCCCCAAGGGGACTTCCTGCGGGGCGGGGGACTTCCTACCGGGGCGGGAAACTTGGGGCACCCCGGCGTTTCCTTGAGAGCCTCGACTCAATGCTTCTTTTGCGTCGTCGGCGACGCCGGCGTCACCCGGATGGGAGGCGATCCCGTAGGCGAAGTAGCGGGCGTCGACTTTTTCGCCTGCTTCGGTTTCTTGACTTCGCGATTGCTGCGCATTTGACCTTTTGCCATGACAGGACTCCCCTTTTGCATGTGCGCTCGCCAGAATGTTCGAGCATTTACTCAGTGTGCGCTGATTTGTGCGCCCTGTCGCGCGCAATTGCGGCAAAAATCTCATTCCTCCGCCAATTGGCCGAAATAGCCGATTGATCTTTGTGCTTAAGCAGCCCATATTGCCCTTATCTTGCGTACGCGCAGCCAGGCGCTTCGTGACCAGAACAACGATCATCGATTACACCAGTCGTGCCAGACGCCGCGGAGTGCGGGTGCCGCACTCGAAGAGGTGCACATGCCTGTTCTCGCAACGTGATTAGCGGTTCGGCCGATGCTTAGCGACATCACTTCAGATCAGCACGATTCGACACAGTGCCGGCACTGTGGTGTGACACTAGCCGCCCGTTTGCCGTCCTGTCCTTCCTGTGGGGCGAACCAGCTCGATCCGCTCGACTGGTATCCGCCGGCCGCCGGGTCAGCCAAGGCCCGCCTTGCTCCCCCGCCCGCTTCGATTGCGCCGCAACTGGCGGCGCCCGCGGCGTGGAATACCCCGGCAGGGGTCGAGGACGATCGCTTCTATGCGAAGCACGACCCGTGGCGTGTGCCGAGGTCGTACCGTTGGGCATGGAGCGTGGCGTTGGCCGTAGCGCTGCTGACTCTCGCGCTGGCCGGTTATTTCGTGCTGCGGCCTGGCGCCGAGGTCGGCATGGCGGCACCGAAAGCGGTGTCCGGCACGGTGATGGCCCAGCGCGGCGTGCCGTCTGTCGCGGGGCCGGCGCCATCCAAGGCTGCTTCGATGCCCGCGGTGACTGAGGAGCATGCGGCGCCTGTGCCCGCTCCGGCGAGTTCGGGTTCCATGCTGGCTGCGAAACCACCCGTTGCAGCGCCGTCCGTTGCGGCAGCGCCAGTGGCGAAGCTGAATGTGCCGGTGATCAGCGTGCCAAAGGCAAGTGTGGCGGAGCCGATGGTTGCTCAGGGCGCCAGCACGTCAGCTATAGGAGCGCAGGGCGCTGCGGCACAGAGTTCGCCCGCGCCAGCCAAGGCGACTGTTCCGCAACCGATGGTTGCGCAGAGCGCCGGCACGCCGGCTACGGGAGCCCAGGGCACGGCGGCGCGGAGTTCGCCCGCACCAGCCGGCGCCGAAGCAAAGCCGCTAGCGTCGGCACGGCCATCGGCCTTGTCCACGCCTGCCGCGCCGCTATCCGCGCGGCAGGCGTGGGCACCGCCCGTTGTCGGACACGACACCAAAAGCGCGCCGGAGCCGGCGCGCCCGGACGTGTCGGCGAAACTGCAGACGAACCTGCAAATTGCCCGGGCGATGCTGCAAAAGAACGATCTCTCCGCGGCAGGCGCGCGGCTCGCCGCGGTCCTCGCGGTGCAGCCGAAGAACCGCGATGCGCTCGCCTTGCACGCGGATTTGAGCGCTCGGGAACAGCAACGCGACGTGGCGCTCGAGGTCGCACGCGGCTGCGAAAACAGTGGACGCTGGACCTGCGCGTGGCACAACGCCGGTAATGCGCTGGTGCTCGATTCGAGCAGCGCGGACGCGAGGCGCATCATCGCAAGAGCGATGTATCAGGCGCAGGCCGCCAAAGCGCCGGCGCCGCCACCAGCGGTCGATCCTCCTGCCGCCGGTCTATATCATCACTGAAGACACAAAAGGAATCCGAACCGATCGGGCCAACCCGGATGACCGCAGCGCGCGGACACCCTGCGAGTTGCCAGTGTCGCCGGGCAGCCCGCCGCCGGCCTCCGTATCGCTACCTGGCGGCAACGCCTATTGCGAAGCCGAAGCGACCTGCAATTCGCCCCACGTCACGAGGATTTTCTGAATGCTGCGGGCGTAGGCGTCGCGCAGTTTGGGCGATTCCGAATGGTAGGCCCCAATCGCGCGCCAGGTGTTGCCGTATTTCACCATCTTCTGCTTCAGCAGCCATGCCGCCACATAGATGTTCACGCACGGATCGGTGAGCGCACGGTGGGGTACGCCCTGGCGGGCCAGATCGCCGAAGTGGATCGAGTTGATCTGCAACTGGCCGACATCGACCGAGCCGTTCGCGTTGCGGTTGACCGCGGAGGCGTCGCCCTTCGACTCGAACCATGCGACGGCACGCAGGATAGACGGGTTGACGCCTTGGTAAGCGGCCGCCTGGTTAAAGCAATCTTCCGCATGCGCTGCGCCGCAGAGCAGCGCCAGCGCGAAGAATGCTGCAAAACCATGCCGCGGGGCATGGCTGCCATGACGGCGCGCGGGCGCCGCGGCGATAAGGTGTAGGTTGAACACGAGTCATGCCTCCGCGTGCTGGCGTTTTCGCGAGGACGCCCAGTCATCCATGGGCGTTCGCGGGTAAAAGGGGAACGGCGGGAACTGCCGGAACGACAGGAATTGCGGGACTTTCTGCGATAACGGGTTGGGCCTGGCTTACTTGGCCAGGGCAAGATCGAGCTGCTTTTCGATGCCGCCGAGATAGGCGCGCGATGCATCCGAGACCACCATGTGCGCGGCCGGTGTCACGAACTTGTGCTCCTGCACGCGTCCCTTCTTTTTCCTTTGCGTCGGTTTGGGCAGGGAATCGTCGTCGTCATCGCTTGCAGGCGGCAGCATGGCGAGCGTCGGCAGGGGCGGATAGACCTTGTCCGATGCGGCGGGCGTGGTGGGCATCACGAGCGCGGTCGTGACGGCCGGTTGCGTTCCGCTCGCGGGCTGGCCTGCGAACGCAGACGTAGCCAGCAGCAGGCTCGTTGCCAGTACGGGTAGGCGATACATAAACTCGGCTTCCTTATGGCGTTGGCTTGATCGACACGCTGTACGGCTGGTTCGCGCCGGCCGTCAGGTTGTCGAGGCTCAGTTTCACCGAATGTTGCGCAGGCACGCCTCGCCAGATGGCCTGGTTGAGGTACGGCAGGTCTTGCCCGAGTGCGGTCACGAGAATCGTCGTGGGCTGCTTCTGCGCCGCCGCCAGCGTCCCCACCTTGGCGAGTACGGCGGTCAGTTGCGGATCGCGTGCGCCGAGCGCATCCGGCGGAATCGTGAAGCTCAGGATGTCGGTCGAGACCGGTGGCTTCTCCGGATGCGTGGTGCTCACCGCCGGCATTTGCGCGCAGCCGGCGAGAGCGAGGAGGGCGATGATAAACAGCAACTGCTTCACAAGATGCTCCCTTAAGTGTCATCGACGCTGTGAACGCGTTTTCGGCAGGCTCGGGAGGGAACTTGATATGCAAAACGCAAACGTTTGGCAAAAAAGAAAACGTATCTCAATATTGGTCGCAAGACGTGCATCAATGGCTTTTCTGCGTCGTTCCGGAAGTGAAGTTGCCCTGCCCGATCGGGCGGTCTGGAGCCCGCTTTTCGTCTGATGATGGACGATGGCGCACTGCCCGGAAAGATCAGACAATAGCCGCCGGTCGATACACGGGATGCGACGGATTTGACTCACCTTGGGAGTGGACGGGACATGAACGACAAGGTCAAAGAGCTGGCGGCGAAGCTCATCAGAAACCTCAACGGAGCCGAGTTGCACGCCGAAGTGAGGCCGCCGTTGTACGACACGATGTGCACGCGGCTCGCGACGGGTACGGCGGCGACGAAACTCGGCGCCTCGATCGATATCGTCGCGCCGGGCAAGCGCTCGTGCCCCTATCATTTTCACTACGCGCAAGAAGAAATGTTCGTGATTCTCGAGGGTGAAGGCACCTTGCGGGTGGCGGGCGAACTGCTGCCGATTCGTAGCGGCGACGTGATCTTCATTCCGCCTGGTCCGGAGTACCCGCATCAGATCGTCAACTCTTCCGCTGCGCCGCTGAAGTACCTCTCCATCGGCACGCGCGACGATCCCGAAGTTGTCGAGTATCCCGACTCGGACAAGTACCAGGCCATCGTGCGCGGTAACGCAACGAGCCGCGTGTTCGTCGGCATTCAGCGCAAGGAAAACTCGCTCGATTACTGGGACGCCGAGCCTTGAGCGTGGCCATGCGTTGAGCCGAGTGGCAAGCGGGCGACGCCGCCCGCACCTTGGCGCGAACGCCCGGCCCATGCGTTTTGAATCGGGCGCCGTGCCGCCGTGGCCGCACGCTCAGGCCGCATCGAACCGTACCTCTATGACATTTATGTCGATACCTGCAGACGAGGAATAGAATTGGGGCCCCGCGTTAAGGAAACCACCCATGTCCCTCTCGCAAGAAGCCAATCCTCTACTCGAAGACTGGCATACACCCTACGGCTTACCGCCGTTCGATCGGATCCACCCCGAGCATTTCACCCCCGCATTCGATGCCGCGATGCTTCAGCATCGGCGCGAGATTGATGCAATTGCAACTAACCCCGAAGCACCAGACTTTGCCAACACCGTGGCGGCGCTCGATGCGTGCGGCCAGTTGCTGCGCCGCATCAAGATGCTCTTCGAGAACCTCTCGCTCAGCGAAACTTCGCCTGCTTTGCAGGCCGTCGAGCGCGAGATGGCGCCGCGTATTGCTGCGCACGAAAGCGCGGTTTACCAGAACGAAACGTTGTTCGTGCGGCTGCATGCGCTATATGAACGGCGCACCAGTCTCGGTTTGACGGCTGAACAGGTGCGTTTGCTCGAGCGCTTCCATCTGGACTTCGAACGGGCCGGCGCGACGCTCGACACGCAGGAGAAAGCCCGCTTCGCCGCGATCGTCGGGGAACTGGCGACGCTGTCCACGCAGTTCGCCCAGAACGTCCTCGCCGACGAAGCATCGTTCGCCTTGACGCTTGCCACGCCCGACGAACGTGCCGGCGTGCCGTCGTTCGTGCTCGACGCCGCCCTGCAGGCGGGCCGCGAGCGCGGGTTGCCGGAAGGCACTTACGTCATCACGTTGTCGCCGTCGCTGGCCGAACCCTTCCTGACTTTCTCCGCGCGGCGCGACCTGCGCGAGCGGGTTTGGCGCGCGCGCGGCGAACGCGGCGCGCATCCGGGCGAGCACGACAACCGCCCGGTCGCTGCGCGGATGGTGGCGTTGCGGCAGGAACAGGCGGCGCTGCTGGGCTACGCGACCTATGCCGACTACAAGCTGGCCGATCGCATGGCGCCTTCGGTCGCGGCCGTCGACGAGCTGCTGCAGCGCGCGTGGAAGCCGGCCATCGAGATGGCAAAGCATGACCGCGAACGCCTGAGCGCGCTGGCGGTGGAGCTTGGCCAGCCGACGCCGATCGCCGCCTGGGACTGGCGCTATCTGGCGGAGAAAGTGCGGCAGAAAAGCTTTGCCGTCGACGCTGCCCAGGTCAAGCCGTACTTCTCGCTCGACGCGATGCAGGCCGCGATGTTCGATTGCGCGTCGCGGCTGTTCGGTGTGCGTTTCAAGGAATGTCACGGCATTCCTCTTTATCACCCCGACGCCCGTCTGTGGGAAGTGATGGACTCCGAAGGAAAATTGATCGGCGTGTTCATCGGCGACAACTTCGCGCGCCAGACCAAACGCAGCGGCGCGTGGATGAGCATTCTGCGCTCGCAGTCGGGCCGCGACGGCGGCACCTTGCCGATCGTGCTGAACAACAATAACTTCGCGAAGGGTTCGCCGACGCTGCTGGGCTTCGACGATATCCGTACGCTGTTCCATGAGTTCGGTCATGGGTTGCACGGTCTGCTGTCGAATGTGCAATACGAGCGGCTGGCCGGCACCAACGTGCTCGCGGACTTCATGGAATTACCGTCGCAGTTGTTCGAGAACTGGGCGCAGGAGCGCGAGGTGCTGTTGCGCCACGCGCGTCACGTCGAAACCGGCGAGCCGGTTCCGGCGGAACTGCTCGAGCGCCTGGACGCGGCAAGCCGTTTCGATCAGGCCTTCACGACCGTGAAGTATGTCGGGCCCGCCTTGATCGACATGGCGCTGCATGCGCGCACCGAGAAGACGCCGGTGGATATTGCACAGTTCGAGGCGGACCAGGCTGCGAAGCTCGGCGTGCCTGAGGATATCGGCATGCGTCATTACCTGGCGCATTTTCAGCATCTGTTCTCGGGTGACGAGTACGCGGCAGGCTACTACGTCTATATGTGGGCTGAGGTGCTGGAAGCGGACGGCTATGCCGCGTTCAAGGAGGCCGGCGATCCGTTTGACCGCGCCACCGCCGAGCGTTTGCTGACGTGGATCTACAGCGTGGGCAATTCGATCGATCCGGCCACCGCCTTCAGGACCTTCCGCGGGCGCGAGCCTGCGGTCGAGCCGATGCTGGAGAAGCGCGGCTTGCTGGCTGCGCCTGCTCACGGCTGATTCTTGAAGGAGGGGAGGGACGCCAGCACCTGTCGGGCGCATGGAACCCATGCGCCCGACAGAGAGCAGCAGCGCCACGTCCCACGTTATCACGCCCTAAAGTTCCTACCTTAGCCGGACACTTCGCATCCGCACCGGGCGTTGCGCTCCATTGACTCGCGTCGTCAAAGCTGCACGGCGAAATTTGTCGTGTTCAAATTCGTACCCCATCCGCTTCGTTCAGTCCGGCCCAAGCTTGTCGCCGGCGGCAGCGGCAATGGAGCGGACCCGGATTGGCCGCGCCGTGAGCAAGGATATGTTTCAGGGCTTGACGAACTGCAGCCGTTTCCGCCGGCGCGGCTCATTGGGGTTCGGCTGGGTTCATGGTTCGGATAGCCTGGACCCACAGGCCGCGCGCCGAGCCCCGCCACACGGTGCTTTCAGCCGGCCGTGCCGGGGCAGTGACCGGCCGGGAACGGACTAAAAGCGAGCCCAAAGCGCGCCGGATCTCGGCCACGAAACCCGCCCGAATCCCGGCCCGGATGTCAAGCTCGGCGGGCGTATTATGGTAAACACGCCTATACTCACGGGCGCGTCTTAAAAGTCGTACCGGGGCCGCGCCGCAGTCCGGTGCGCATTTGTCCGCTGTTTCTTACGGTGCAACCTCGTTGGCTCAGCGCCACCAACGCTCTGTCTTTCATTTCATCACGCTAAGCATCAGATATGTCTACATCGCCGAAGATCATCTACACCCTTACCGACGAAGCGCCGGCTCTGGCAACCTACTCGCTGCTGCCCATCGTGAAGGCTTTCACGCGCTCATCGGACGTCGCCGTCGAAACGCGCGACATCTCGCTGGCCGGCCGCATCATCGCCGCGTTCCCGGATTATCTGACTGCGGAGCAAAAGGGACCTGACGATCTCGCCGAACTGGGTGCACTGACTACCCGCCCGGAAGCCAACATCATCAAGCTGCCGAACATCAGCGCCTCGGTCCCGCAACTGAAGGCCGCGATCGCCGAGCTGCGCGACCAGGGCTACAAGCTGCCGTCCTATCCGGATGTCGCGACGAGCGACGAAGAGAAAGACGTCAAGGCACGCTACGACAAGATCAAGGGCAGCGCCGTGAACCCGGTGCTGCGCGAAGGCAATTCGGACCGCCGCGCGCCGCTGTCGGTCAAGAACTACGCGCGCAAGCATCCGCACAAAATGGGTGCATGGAGTGCGGACTCGAAGTCGCATGTCGCGCACATGAGCGGCGGCGATTTCTACGGCAGCGAAAAATCCGCGCTGATCGGCGCAGCGGGCAGCGTCAAGATCGAACTGACGGCCGCCGACGGCAGCAAGACGGTCCTGAAAGAAAAGACGGCAGTGAAGGCCGGTGAAATCATCGACGCCTCGCTGCTCAGCAAGAACGCGCTGCGCAGCTTCATCGAGGCGCAGATCGCCGACGCGAAGGCCAACAACGTGCTCTTCTCGGTGCACCTGAAGGCCACCATGATGAAGGTCTCGGACCCGATCATCTTCGGTCAGGTGGTTTCCGTGTTCTATAAGGATGTCCTGACGAAGCACGCCGATGCGCTGGCGAAGGTCGGCTTCAATCCGAACAACGGTATCGGCGACCTGTACGCGCGCCTGAAGGATCTGTCGGAGCAAACGCGCGAAGCGATCGAAGCCGACATGAAGGCGCAGTACGAACAGCGCCCGCATCTGGCGATGGTCAATTCGGACAAGGGCATCACGAGCCTGCACGTGCCGAGCGACGTGATCGTCGACGCATCGATGCCTGCCATGATCCGCGAGTCCGGCAAGATGTGGGGTGCCGACGGCGCACTGCACGACGCCAAGGCGGTGATTCCGGACCGTTGCTATGCGGGCGTGTACCAGGCCGTGATCGAAGACTGCAAGCAGCATGGCGCGTTCGACCCGGTCACGATGGGCAGCGTGCCCAACGTCGGCCTGATGGCGCAAGCCGCGGAAGAATACGGTTCACACGACAAGACGTTCCAGATCAAGGCGAACGGCGTGGTCCGCGTGAGCGACGAAGCCGGCAACGTGCTGCTCGAGCAGAACGTTGAAGAAGGCGACATCTGGCGCATGTGCCAGACCAAGGATGCGCCGGTGCAGGATTGGGTCAAGCTCGCGGTGAATCGCGCCCGCGCGACCGGCACGCCGGCGGTATTCTGGCTGGACGCGGCTCGCGCGCACGATGCGCAGATCATCAAGAAGGTCGAGCAGTACCTGAAGGACCACGATACGAGCGGTCTGGATATCCGCATCATGACGCCGGTCGAAGCGACCAAGTTCTCGATCGAACGCATTCGTGCCGGCAAGGACACGATTTCGGTCACCGGCAACGTGCTGCGCGACTACCTGACCGACCTGTTCCCGATCATGGAACTGGGCACCAGCGCGAAGATGCTGTCGATCGTTCCGCTGATGGCCGGTGGCGGCATGTTCGAAACGGGCGCGGGCGGTTCGGCGCCGAAGCACGTGCAGCAACTGGTCGAAGAAGGCTTCCTGCGCTGGGACTCGCTGGGTGAATTCCTCGCGCTGGCTGCCTCGCTCGAACACCTGAGCAGCGCGTATCACAACCCGAAGGCGCAGGTGCTGGCCAAGACGCTCGACCAGGCAACCGGCAAGTTCCTCGACAACGACAAGTCGCCGGCACGCAAGGTAGGCGGTATCGACAACCGCGGCAGCCACTTCTACCTGGCGATGTACTGGGCCGAGGCGCTGGCCGCGCAAACCGAAGACGCTGCATTGCAGGCGCAGTTCGCCGGTGTGGCGAAGGCGATGGCCGACAACGAAGCGAAGATCATCGAAGAGCTGGGTGCGGCGCAAGGCAAGCCGGCGGACATCGGCGGTTACTACCGTCCGAACGTCGAGCTGACCAGCAAGGCGATGCGTCCGAGCGCCACGCTCAACAAGATCGTGGACTCGGTTGCCTAAGTTGCGGTTGAACGTAGCTGGAAGTTGCAGCTAGCGGAAGTTGAAAGCGCGGATGGCGCCCGTAGGCGCCATCGTCGCGACGGCCGGTTTGATGCCGGCCGGCAGCAAGAAGTACATTAGAAGCACATGCCGCGGGCGGGTTGCACGGTTGCGTCAATCATGACGTGCCGAGCAGTCCGCCCGTTGCATTTTTGCGGCCATATGATTGCAAACCACAGCGGATTGCAAACCACGGCGCGCAGCGGTGCAAACGCGAGCGTGTCAGGGGGCGTCGTTCGGCGTGGGTCGACCAACGTGGTCCCTCAAACGTGAACGATTTCCCACTCGGAGATTTTCTCCGGTATTTCGAGCGTCGAAGTGTCGGCTTCGGACAGATGCGGACAGCAGACGCCTCTTGCGAGGTCGTCAGCGGCCTGCTGGGCACTGGCGAATGCCCCCAGCTTCTGATTGCCGAACGATGCTTCCCAGCCGTCCTTGCCGGGCAAAATGTAGAACGATCCTTCCGTCGAACCAAAGCGAAAGCCTTCCATTTTTCCTCTCCCGATCATCATGAAAAATGCGATTCCGTGGCTGACCTGCGTACGGGACGCGGGCCGGTTCTGGAGGGATCTTTGCGGGGCGGTTGCCGTAGCCCGTTCGATTCAGCCGTCCAAAACGCCAGCTCATGTAAAAGAGTCTACGTCAGCGACGCGCCGGAAAAGCTTCGGTAGTAGGATCGCTCGATTAAAAAATTATAAATAAAATCAATAGTTTATTAAGTTTATTCCGGATTGTGGAATGTAGGACGGCATTGCGAAACGGTCGGTTTGTGCCATGCACCACGATTTTTTGTAGTGCAACGATTCATGCCACATCGTGAAATTTTGAGGGGTGGGGCCGGAAGTGCACAGGCGGACTGACGGCTACGAAGCACCACACGTTTCGAACAACCATGTCTTGAGCGTCTGCACACCAGCCTGCAATTCGCCGGTGCGGGGATGCACGAGGTAATACCCGCTGGTTAGCTGGAGCGCCAGCTCAAATGGTTCGATCAGCGAGCCGTCGGCGACTTCGGCCTGTGTCAGCAGCGGGCTGGTGAGCACCACGCCTTGCCCGCGCACGGCCGCTTCGATGGCGATCAAGGACTGATCGACATGAAGGCCGCCGATGCCGTCGATCTGCGCCTCGCTCAGTGTGCTGAACTGTTTGAGCCAGGCGTTCCAGTGCGGATGCAAGGTGTTGTGCAACAGCGTGGCGCGTTGCAGATCGTCGGGGTGTTTCAGCTTCAACTGTTTCGCGTAGGCCGGGCTGCAATAGAGATGTGCCGCATCGGCGTAGAGCAGATGGACCGAGAGTGTTGCGTCGATGCCGTTGAAATAGCGGACCGCCAGATCGACCGCATCGAATTCGAAGTCGACAAACGCGGTCGACGTGCTCAGATTCAACGCGATGCCCGGATGCGCGATCACGAAATCCGTCATGCGCGGCGCAAACCATTTGGCGGCGAAACTCGGCGACATCGAGAGCCGCACGCCGTTGTCACGGGCCTCGCGCACCCGCCGGCTGGCCTCGACGATCCGCGCGAGCGCCGGCTGGATTTGTGCGCAGTAGGCGCGGCCTTCGGCCGTCGGCGTCACCTGGCGGATCTGCCGCACGAATAGCGCAATCCCCAGCCACTCTTCCAGTTTCTGGATTTGCTGGCCAACCGCGCCGGGCGTCACGTTCAGCTCCTCGGCAGCTAAAGTAAAACTGCCGAGACGCACGGAGGCCTCAAGGGCCACCAAGGCTTTCAGGGGAGGGATGGCGCGCATGGAATAGTTTTGCTATCTCATCGACGAAATTTAATCATTTGTACCGCAGCGACGGCGCCGGGACAATCGGGACACTGAAATTGTTTTTCGAGAGCGTTCGCGATGAACCCCGCTTATCTCGCCTTCACCTTGCTCGGTTTCATCTGGGGCAGCAATTTTCTGTTCATGAAACTGGCCAGCGTCTGGATCTCTCCGGCCCAGATTGTGTTTCTGCGCGTGCTGTTCGGCTTCATTCCGCTACTTGCCATCGCGCTGGGCACGCGAGCGCTCAAATGGCGTCATCTGCGGCATGCGCCTCATTTCTTCGTGATGTCGTTGCTGGCGACCACGGTCTACTACTACGCATTTGCGAAGGGCGCGGCCTTGCTGCTCTCGAGCGTGGCCGGCATGTTGAGCGGGGCGATCCCGCTGTTCTCGTTCATTTGCGCATGGGCGTTGTTGCGCGACGAGCGTCCCAGCGGCCGCATGATCGCAGGCATGTTGTGCGGCTTTCTCGGTGTCCTGCTGATCGCTCATCCGTGGACCGGCGCGGGCGCAGGGGTCAATCTGCGCGGGGTGCTGTATATGGTCGCCGGCTCGCTGAGCGTAGGCTGCTCGTTCGCTTATGCACGCCGCTTTCTCACCGGGCTGGACCTTTCGCCGCTTGCACTCTCCACCTGGCAGATCGGCTTCGCGCTTCTCACCATCGGTTGCGTGACCGACTTTCACGGCATCGGCCGGATCGGCGCCCACCCGGGAGCGCTTGCCGGCCTCGTGCTGGGTCTCGGGCTGCTGGGGACCGGGGTGGCCTATATGCTTTACTACTTCATCGTGCAGCGGCTCGGCGCGCTTGCGGCATCGAGCGTGACCTATATCCCGCCGGTGGTGGCCTTGCTGATGGGGCTCGCGTTTGCCGGCGAGCCGTTGCGGCCGCTACATCTGCTGGCGATGGCGTGCATTCTCGGCGGGGTGTATCTGTTGCAAAGCGGGCGGCGGCCGTTGCCGGCGCGTGCCGCGCAGCCTGCTGCAAAAAGCCTTCGGGCGGATGTCAGTCCCTGATGTGGCGTCCGCCTCGATGCCGACGGCGAGCGAACCGGCGCCGTTGGTTCAGATGCCGGCAGGCTCAATCAGAGAGGGGGCGCTAGCTCGCCCGATGCGAGCATGTCACGATGCTGCGCCATAGAACACATCCAGAGTCGGGAACGCGGCCGTGCCGCGCAGGCAGTCCCATAGATAGATGGCAAAACCGGGGTCGCCGGTCCATAGCGAATAGCGCAGTTGTCCATAGGCCGCTTCATCGGCTTCGGTCTGGGCGATGCCGTGCATGGCGAAAGCCCTCGCGCGCTCGAGCCATTTGATGTCGCCGGTGCGCTGGTAGAGGACCAGAAACGCATAGCCGTTGCCGCCTGTTCCGTGACACAGGTTCGAACCCTTCGTGAGCGGTCCCGCGCTCCAGATCGCCTCGCCGCCGGCGAGCAGAAGCGGATCCAGTTCGCGGCTCGGCAGATGCGCGAGGCAGACGATGAAACCCGGCGCACCGTGGCACAACTGCATGAGCAGGCGCGGCGTACGGCCTTCGGGTGTATTGAGAAAGACGCGCCAGTTCGCTTTGCCGTTCTCGAGCGTCACGGTCCGGCGCACCGTATTGACGATGCGCTGCTCCCATTCATTCCAACTGGCCGCGTCGAGCAGATGCCGGCCGCGTATCAGCGGCAGCGCGGTGCCGACGAAGCCATGGACGCCGTCGAGGTAAGTCGACTCCGTGCCGTACATATCCTGCGTCCAGTAGTGACAAGCGTGCTGTTCCGACCACTTCAGTTCGGAGGCGAGCTGCTGCGCGGTCTGCCGAAACAGGTCGGCCCAGCGTTCGTCCTGCGTGCGTTCATGGAGCAACGACGCGGCCAGCAGCGTGCCGGGCGAACCCCACATCAGTTCGCGGGTGGGGTTGTCGAGATTGCCGCGGATCAGTTCGGCGAGACGCTCGGCGAGCGCCGCGCTCGGTGTGTGTCCGTACTCGAGCATCAGCCAGGGCGTCTCGCCCATCATCCACGAAGCGAAGAACGTGCTGTCGTTCTCTTCGAGCCAGGCGCGATTCGATTTGCTTAGGGAATCGATATGCGCCAACGGGTCGCGCTGCAGTGTTACCGCGCCGACCGCTTCGAGATAATCGAGCGCCCACACGACTCCGCATGCGCCGTGGTAAAGCGGCGTAAGCGGTGAGCGCGGCTCGTCTGCGTCGCAGTCGCGTGGATGGACTGGCCAGAGTCCGTCCGTGCCCATGCGTGCCTCGGTGTCGGCGACGATCCGGCGAATGCAATCCCTTACGCGAGTCTCGTCCCATTCCAGCGCTTGCAGTGGCTCATGACGTGCCGGCTCGAAAAGCATGGATACCTCGTGTTCGTGTGGATGGTTTGAGCGCGTCTAAATGAGGAGGGTTTTATGCGCCACGAATGGTTGCCCGCAGGCCGCTCGGAAAGTGTTCGCGTCTCACGCGCCTCAAGCCGGTAAATCCGCTGGGTGGCGCATCCGCCGGGCGGCGAACCGCTTGCGAATCGCTTCACGCTGCCCGATCATCTAGCCGATGCCGATGATGCCTCAGGATAACGGCGTTGTCGAAAGGCACATGAGCTACCACGAATCCAGGCGCGAGCGAGGAAGCTGCGCACGTTACCCAGTCCGGTGCCTTACCTCGCGGCGCTCAGCGTAAATCAAACCCACGGAGTCAAGCAATGACCTACGCGCTTTACTACTCGCCCGGTGCGGCGAGCATGGCGGTTCACTGGATGCTGATCGAAGCGCGGATTCCCTTCGAGGCACGGCTGATCGACATCAACGCGGGCGCGCAACACGACCCCGAGTATCTGCGCCTGAATCCGGCGGGACGGGTGCCGACGATGATCGTCGACGGCGCGCCGCGTCACGAATCCGCCGCCTTGCTGATGCTGCTCGCCGAGCGCCATCCGGATGCCGGTCTCGCGCCGGCGCCGGGCTCGCCGGAGCGCGCCGAGTGGCTGGAGCTGATGGTATTTTTGGCCAACACCGTTTTGCCGGCGATGCGCGACTGGTTCTATGCCGGCGAGGATGGCGACCCGGCGGGTGCGGAAGCGGTCCAGGCGCTGGCGCGGCGCCGGATCGAGCAGAGCTGGGACTACCTCGACGCATTGCTTGCCGACGGCCGCGCCTACCTGGTGGGCGGAAAACTCAGTACAGCAGATTTTCTCGCCGTGATGCTGATGCGTTGGTCGCGCAACATGCCGCGCAAGGCGACGGCCTGGCCGCACCTTGGGCCTTATATCGGCAAGCTGCGCGCCTTGCCGTCGTTTATCGAACTCAACGCGAGAGAAGGCCTGAGCGACTGGAGCAATCCGGCGGGCTAACGTCAACAGACGCTGCCGCCTCGCGAGTGCATAGGCATGCCCGTATCGAGCGGCACAAGCATGCTTATGCGCCGCGAGTGACGCGTCCGAGGAGAGGTGAATGATATCGGCTTTGCTTGAAACGCTAGGCGCGCTCGCGATCCTTGCGAGCATCGCCGTCAAGGTGAACGCATTTCGCACGGTTGCGCGCGAGAACGCTAAAGATGAGCGCTTCGTTGAGCCGTGCGAGCGCGCAAGCCAAACCCACGAGCGCTTGCGCCGCAGAAATTAGAACGCGGGATTTATGAATCCGCTAGTCGGCGAGTCTCGAGTCGCGGTAATCTTGCGGCGCCTCGTTACTCAGGAAGCACGAATGAATCCAACAAAGTCTTTCCTTGCTGTCACGCTTGCCGCCGCCTTGCTCGCCGCCTCCGCCGGCGCCCGCGCGGCCGAAGGTCCCCCGGTCGCGCCGGTGCGGCCTGTCACGGATACCTACTTCGGCACGCCGGTAGTCGACAACTACCGCTACATGGAGAACCTGAAAGATCCGCAAGTCCAGCACTGGATGAAGGTGCAGGCGCGCTACACGCGCAAGGTGCTCGATGCGATTCCGGGACGCGCCGCGCTGGCCCAGCGCATCCTCGCATTGGGCGGCAAGGACCTGCGTCGCGATCAGTTTGTGCGCCGCGGCGAAAGGCTCTTTTACGAGGTGATGGAGCCGGGCGCCAATCTTCCGAAGCTGGCGTATCGCGACGGCATCGACGGCGCGGAACACATTCTGGTGGACCCGGCGAAGCTCGCGAAGGATAGCGCGCATCATTATTCGCTCGACTGGTTTTCGCCGTCATGGGATGGCCGGTATGTGGCCTACGGCGTTTCCGAAGGCGGCTCCGAACAGAGCGTGCTGCATATCGTCGACCTGAGTACCGGCAAGCAGCTTGCCGAGAGCATCGACCGCACCTCCGATGGTGTCGTCTCCTGGCGCAACGACAACCGTTCCTTCTTCTATATGCGCTATCCGAAGACGGGCCCCGACACGCCGCCCTCGCAAACCGAGTACAACGCGGTGAGCTTCCTGCACGTGCTCGGTCAACATCCCGATGGCGCCGGGGACGGCGCGGTGTTCGGCAAGGATGTCTCCGCCAGTGTCGATGTACCCGACGGTCAAGGCGCCTACGTGTTGTTGTCGCCCGATTCGCCGTATGCGGTGGCGGTAGCGAACCACAACATGGACGACGCCCCCAATTCGTTCTACATCGTCCCGCTTGCGCAGATAAACGGCGCGCGCACGCCGTGGCAAAAAATCGTCACTCCCGCCGACGGCGTGACCGGCGTGCGTTTGCGCGGCGAGCGTCTTTACTTCATGTCGAACAAGGGCGCCTCGCGCTACCAGATTTTGTCTCTGCCGCTGGCGCATCCGGATCTCGCGCAGGCTGAGGTGGTCGTGCCCGAAGGCCCGAATGTGATCGACTCGTTCGATCTCGCGAGCGACGCGATTTATCTCGGCGAACGTGCGGGCCCGAGCTTCCAGTTGAAGCGTGTCTCGTTCGACGGCAAGGATAGCCGGACCATCGAACTGCCGTTTGCGGGCACGGTGGCGGACCTGAGCACCGATCCACGCGAGCCGGGACTGATGTTCAACCTGCAGGGCTGGGTCAAGGCGCCGCGTGAGCTGGCCTACGATCCGAAGAACAACGCCGCGGTCGATACCCGCCTGATTCCGCCGGCCAGGACCGAGTCGGACGACATCGAGGCGCACGACGAGTTCGCCACCAGCTATGACGGCACGCGCATTCCGGTGTCGATCATCGCGCAGAAGGGCGTCAAGCGCGACGGCTCGCATCCGACCATCGTGACGGGCTACGCCAGCTACGGCACCTCGGAGGACCCCTACTACGATCCGACCTTGCAGGCGTGGATCGAGCGTGGCGGCATCCTCGCGGTCTCGCATATGCGCGGCGGCGGCGAGTACGGCGATGCGTGGCACCGCGCCGGGCAGAAGCTCACGAAGATCAACACGCTGCTCGACTTCGTCGCCTCCGCGCAATACATGGTCGACCAGCGCTACACGCAACCGCAGCTTCTTGCGGCGAACAGTGCCAGCGCCGGCGGTATCGTGATGGGCGGTGCGCTGGAGATCGACCCGGGTCTGTTCCGCGTGGTCCTCGACGACGTTGGCGATTCGGATTCCTTGCGTTCGGAAACCGAACCCAATGGGCCGCCTAACGTGCCGGAATTCGGCTCCACTTCGACCGAAAGCGGCTTTCACGGCCTGTACTCGATGAGCGCGTACGCCCACGTGTATGACGGCACGCCGTATCCGGCCGTGATGTTCACGACCGGCGCCAACGATCCGCGGGTTGCCTCGTGGCACATGCTGAAGATGACGGCTCGCGTGCAGGCGGCCACCAGCAGCGGGCGGCCGGTGCTGTTGCGGGTCGACTACGACGCCGGCCACGGGATCGGCTCGAGCCTCTCGCAAGCCGCCAACGAACTCGCCGACGAGTGGTCGTTCGCGCTGTGGCAGATGGGCGAGCCGGGCTTTCAGCCGAACCATTAACGCGCGTGCCCCGCTTTATTGATCCTCTAGTCGGTTGCCCGCGAGTCGCGGTAATCTTGCGGCGCCTCGTTCCTTTGGAAGCTCGAATGAAACCAACCCAGTCTTTCCTTGCCGTAACGTTCGCCGCTGCCTTGCTTGCCGCCTCCGCTGCGGCGCAGGCGATGCAAGGGCAACCGGTGGCGCCGGTGCGCCCGGTGACGGATACCTACTTCGGTACGCCGGTAGTCGACAACTACCGTTACATGGAGAACCTGAAGGATCCGGAAGTCCAGACCTGGATGAAAGATCAGGCCGCCTATACCCGCAAGGTGCTCGACACCATTCCCGGCCGCACCGAGTTGGCGCAGAAAATCGAAGGCCTGATGGGCGGCGATCTGCATCGCGACGGGTTCGAACGCCGCGGCGACCGGCTCTTCTACGAAGTGCGGGAGCCGGGCGCCAATCTGCCCAAGCTCGCTTATCGCGACGGCTTCAATGGCGAGGAACACATTCTGGTCGACCCGGCCAAGCTTGCCAAAGACAGCGCGCATCACTTCGCGCTCGACTGGTTCTCGCCGTCGGGGGACGGCCGTTATGTGGCCTACGGTATCTCCGAAGGCGGCTCGGAAAAGAGCGTGCTGCATGTGATCGATCTGCAGAGCGGCAGCGATCTGGCCGAGACCATCGACCGCGCGGAGGACTGCGTCGTCTCCTGGCGCAACGACAACCGCTCGTTCTTCTATCTGCGCTATCCGAAGCCCGGCCCCGACACGCCGCCGTCGAAGATGCTGTACAACGCCGCGACGTACCTCCACGTGCTCGGCGAGAACACCAGCGGCGACGGCGACGAGGCCGTGTTCGGCCACGGTGTGTCGCCGAAGCTCGATGTGGCCGAAGGCCAGGGCACCTATGTGCTGCTGTCGCCCGATTCGCCGTACGCCGTGGCGGTGGTGAATCACAACATGGACAACAATCCCAACATCTTCTACGTCGCGCGACTCGATCAGATCCATGGCGCCGACACGCCCTGGCAAAAGATTGCCGCGACCGAAGACGGCGTGACCGACGTGCGTCTACATGGCGACCGGCTGTATCTGCTGTCGGAGAAGGGCGCTGCACACTTCCAGATTCTCTCGATGCCGGCCGCGCATCCCGATCTCGCGCATGCCGACGTGGTCGTGCCCGAAGGCCCGAACGTGATCGACGCCTTCGCTTTGGGCAGCGATGCGATGTACATCAGCGAGCGCGCAGGGGCGAGCTTCCAGTTGAAGCAGGTCTCGTTCGACGGCAAGGAAACACAGACGGTCGATCTGCCGTTCGCGGGCACGGTGGACAGCTTGACGACGGACCCGCGCCAGCCGGGTGTGATGTTCGGCATGCAGGGCTGGGTGAAGGCGCCGCGTGAATTCGCCTACGACCCGAAGACCAAGGTGGCGAGCGACACCGGCCTGATTCCGCCGTCGAAGACGGAGTCCGGCGATATCGAGGCGCACGACGAGTTCGCCACCAGTTATGACGGCACGCGCGTTCCGGTGTCGATCATCGCGCAGAAGGGCATCAAGCGCGACGGCTCGCATCCGACCATCGTGTTCGGCTACGGCAGCTATGGCGTGTCGATGGACCCGGTGTACCGTCCGCAATGGAACGCGTGGCTCGATCACGGCGGCATCATCGTGGTGTCGCATATGCGCGGCGGCGGCGAGTACGGCGACGCCTGGCACCGTGCGGGTCAGAAGCTCACCAAGATCAATACGATGCTCGACTTCAACGCCAGCGCGCAGTACATGATCGATCAGCACTACACGCAGTCGAAGTATCTGGCGGCGAACAGCGCCAGCGCCGGCGGCATCGTGATGGGCGGCGCGATGGAGATCAACCCGGGCCTGTTCCGGGTGGTGATGGACGACGTGGGCCTGTCCGATGCCTTGCGCTTCGAAACGGAGCCGAACGGGCCGCCGAACGTGCCGGAAATGGGTTCGTCGTCGGATGAGGCCGGTTTTCATGGTCTCTATGCGATGAGTGCCTATGCGCATATCCACGACGACATGCCTTACCCGGCGATTATCTTCACGACCGGTGCGAACGATCCGCGTGTCTCGTCATGGCATATGCTGAAGATGGCGGCGCGGATGCAGTCGGCCACCAGCAGCGGGCGTCCGGTGCTATTGCGCATCGACTTCGACGCGGGCCACGGGATGGGTTCGAGCATGTCGCAGCGCGCCAACATGCTGGCCGACGAGTGGGCGTTCGCACTCTGGCAGATGGGCGAGCCGGGGTTCCAGCAGACGCATTGAGCGGGAGGTGACGGGGTTGCCCTGCGGGAGAAGCTGGAGGGCAACCTGCAACGTCGCTTCAGGCTAAATCCGGACGGGCCCGCTTTGCGCGGGCCGGTTCGGTGTCGAGAAGGTCTCGGGCAGTTCTGAAGTAGATATCAGGCGGGTGGCAGGCACCCGCCCAAACGGACGTTAAACGCTCGCGCGCCTGGGCGTCACCACCGACACCACGAACGTCACGACAATATTCGCCGCCAGCGCGATCAGGCCGATATACAGCGGATAGGTCGCATCGCCCAGATGCACCGCGAACACCGGCTTCAGGCCTTGCGAAATCGCCAGCCCGGACCCCAGCACGATCCCCACCAGCCAGCCGAGGAACAGCCCCGGCGTATTCAGGCGCCGCGTGTACAGCGAGAACACGATGGCCGGGAAAATCTGCAGAATCCACACGCCGCCAAGCAACTGAAGATCGATCGCATACTGCGTGGGCAGGAACACGATAAACAGCAGCGCGCCGAACTTCACCACCAGCGAGGCGATTTTCGCCGTCGAGGCTTCCGCGCTCGACGACATGTCCGGCGAGACGATCGGACGCCACAGATTGCGTGTGAACAGATTGGCCGCGCCGATCGACATGATGGCCGCCGGCACCAGCGCGCTGATCGCAATCGCCGCCGCGGCAAAGCCGACGAACCACGACGGGAACAGCGTACCGAACAGCGCCGGCACGACGTCGGAAGCCGACTTCACATGCACGCCGGCTGCAATCGCCATATAGCCGAGCAGCGCGATCAGGCCCAGCAGCAACGTGTACGCCGGCAGGAAGATCGCGTTCTTGCGCACCGTCGCAGCGGAGGACGACGACAACACCGCCGTCATCGTGTGCGGATACATGAACGCCGCCAGCGCCGAGCCGAGTGCCAGCGACGCATACGCCGTGAACTGCGTCGGCTTCAGAATGATGCCGGTTGCGCCGCCCTTTGCCTTGAAGTAATGATCGGCCACATCGAACACCTGGCCATAGCCGCCAAGTTTTGATGGAATCAGCCAGATTGCCGCGATCACGACAATGTAGATCATGATGTCCTTGACGAAGGCGATCATCGCCGGCGCGCGCAGGCCGCTCGTGTAGGTGTAGAGCGCGAGGATCACGAAGGCGACGACCAGCGGCAGTTCGCCGCTTACACCCAGCCCCTTGATGACCACCTGCATGCCTACCAGTTGCAGCGCGATATACGGCATGGTCGCGACGATGCCGGTCAGCGCCACCGCGCCCGGGAACCATTTGCCGCCGTACTCGCCCTTCACATAGTCGGCTGCCGTAATGTGATTTTTGGCATGTGCGATCTGCCACAGCTTCGGCATCACGGCAAACACGAACGGATAGACGATGATCGTATAAGGCAGCGCGAAGAAGCCATACGCGCCCACCGAATACACCAGCGCCGGCACCGCGATCACGGTATAGGCGGTGTAGAAGTCGCCACCCACGAGGAACCACGAGATGATCACGCCGAACTGCCGGCCACCGAGACCCCACTCGTGCAACTGCGTGAGGTCGCCGCGCTTCCAGCGTGCGGCGAAGAAACCCACTACGGTGACCAGCAGGAAGAAGAAAATGAAAATCGCCATCGCGACCGGGTTGACTGGAATCGCGTCGCTCATTTGAGACCCCGGTACACAATGTAGATCAGCAGGGAGGTGAGCGGCACCCACAGGAACTGATACCAGTAGAAGAACGGAAAGCCGGCGAACGACGGACGCGTGTCGTTATAGAACGGCAGCCAGAGCAGCGCGATATACGGAATCAGCAAGATGAGCCATAGCCAGGAACGGCCGGCTGGAGCGGTAGTTTCCAAGAGATCCCCTAGATTGTGTGTGTTGGAACGGAGCGTCGGGTGCTGTCGCGCCGCCGCGGGACTTGTCATGCGTCTGTATCGGCGGCGTCAGCGCGCATTATCCAGGAATTTTTCGGGCGATGCTCGTAGCCGGGCAACGGCGCCGGGATGGCGGTGCTGGCGTGCCGGGGCATTGAGCCGGTATATTCGCCGGATCAATCGCGTGATCCTTGCCGCTTGTCTCGCTACCTGAACTCGTCAAACAACAGATGCAACCGATTCTTCTCGATGTGCCGGACAGCTTCCACACCGAGCGTCTGACGCTCCGTAGTCCGCGGCCGGGCGACGGTCAGGCGGTTTTCGAAGCTGTGGTCGACTCGCTGGCTGAACTGAGGCAGTTTCCGGCCTCGCTGCCGTGGGCGGTCTACGAGCCATCGGTCGAGGGTTCGGAAGCGTTTGCGCGCACCGGCTTCACGAATTTTGCGGCGCGCCGCGACTTCCCGTTCCTTATGCTGTTGCGCGGCACGCAGACGGTGGTCGGCTGCGGGGGCATCCACCATCCGCGCTGGGCGGTTCCCGCTTTCGAAGCGGGATGGTGGGGCCGCACGCCGTATCTCGGTCAGGGCTTGATCAGCGAGGCTGTCGAGGCGCTGTTGGGATTCGCCTTCGCGTCGCTCGGCGCGCGCCGCGTAGAGGCGTTCACCGACGATCTCAACGAACCCGCCTGGCGCCTGTGCGAGCGGCTCGGCATGGCTCACGAGGGCACGCTTTGCAATGAGCGGATTGCGCCGGACGGACAGCTTCGCAACACGCGCGTCTATGCGCGAACCCGCTGACTGGTCTGACAAGGGCGGAGCGCCATCGGGCTATTTATTGCCCGCATAAACCGAGCTTCGTGCCGTGTGCGGAATCAGGGTGCAAGAGGGTATCGGCGCTGCGTTTAAACAGGCAGAATAATTGGGCAACACAGGCCTGTGGCATGTCCCAACGAGGCAACCTTAAGGCGAGCTTAAGTCGGTGACAAAACGACACAAATATAGACGAACGATCCACAGATCGTCGGGGTCATTGAGTTTACGATGCGTGCTTAGCGGCACTGTACTTTGCGCTCTTGTTGCGCTTCCTGTTTGCAAAGCGTAAGAAACTGCGCCTGACTGTATCCCGGGCCGTACCGAATGACATGCGCATGTAATTAGGCATGCATATAAAGCGAACTCGATGTGTCTGCAATCATTTGAGGATTGGATGTGAGCTTGAACCTGCCGTCCAACGGTCCAGCGTACGTCTCTCGCGAAGTCCGCCAGGGTGTGCCGCTGAGCTATGTCAGCGAAAAGTTGTCGCACGCGATCATCGATACGCATGCGGTCGGTGTGGCGCATCCCGAAGCGCGCAAGCGCCTCGCTCACGTCATGTATTCGCAAACCAAGGCGTTCCTCGCGTTGCACAACGTGTTGGGCGCAGCGGATGCGCCGGGTTTGCCCGAGCTTCTGCTGGATATGGAGCGCCACGAGCTGAATAGCTGGATTGCCGAGGTCGTCAAGCATGGCGACCTGCTGGGCACCGGCGACGCTTGACCCTCCTGCGGTTCCGCCAGCGTTTCCCCTCCCTGCCGTTCGAGGCGACGTGCACACGGCGGCGTGCACACGTCGCGTTCTGCGGCCGCGGACCTTTCCCCTTCGTGCCGCGCGCTTTTCAACCCGCCTCTCAACCCATCAGAAAACGGCTAAACAGGCGGTCGCAGTCACGTCTGACGATGCCATAGCATTCGCAGGCGTGGCGCTCGAGCGGCGCCCGGTCGAGTACTTCGATCACGCCCCTGCGGTATCGGATGACGGCAGCACGTTGCAGATCGCGGATGACTTCGGCGATGCTGGCTCGTCGCATCCCCAGCAGGTTCGCGATCGACTCCTGCATCACATGAACCTCGTTCGAGTCGATCTGGTCGAGGATCAGCAGCAGCCAGCGGCAAAGCTGCTGCGCGACTGAATGGTGGCGGCTACAGACAGCGGTCTGCGCAATCTGCGTAAGCAGCGTGTGGATGTAGCTCAGGAACAGGCGCTGGACCGCGCCACCGCGGGCGAATTCCTCGCGCACCACTTCGCTGTCGAGCCGGTAGGCGCGGCCAGCGCTTTGGACGATCGCGCGGCTCGGCACGGTGTCGCCACCCATGAACATGGCAATGCCGAGCAGGCCTTCTTTGCCGATCACCGCGATTTCGGCCGACGCGCCATCCTCGAGGACGCGCAACATCGACAGGACCGCCGTGGTGGGCAGATAGAGATGGCTCAGCAGGTCACCCGCCTCATAGACCACATGTCCCAAGGGCAGGGAAACCGGCACAAGGTGGGGAGCCAGACGGGCCCGGTCGACTGCGGGCAAGGCTGCGAGCAGCCGGTTGTCCGCCGCTGAAGGCGGTTGCGCCTCAGACTCTACGCACGCATCCTCTCCCTGCTCGGCCAGGCTCGCCCCTCGGGCGACCCGCTCGGCGAGCAGCAGATGCTGCGCAATCTGCTCATCGCGGCTTTTTTCCGGCAGCAGGCTCAGGACGGCCGCGCGCATATCGGCCTGGCCGAGTACGTCGAGCAGCTTGAGTTTGGTGAGCGTTCCCAGATCGCTCTTGCCCGTGCGCCACGCCGAAATCTGTGCCCGGGTCAGACCGAGGCTGTCTGCCAGTTGGGCGTCGCTACCGAACCGGCCCTTCGTCTTGACTTCGTCGAATAGGGCGTTCCAATCATTCATTGTGATCGATAGCTAAAAACGGTGTCAAATTCACTTGACGACCATTGGGCTGAATGAAAGAATCAAAAACTGCCTGAATTTGTCAAATTCATTCGACATTTATAGCATAGCTGCGCATCTCTAGCGGGGCGTTCGCAGGCCGATCCATTTCCACTGGCCCCTATGCTGACGAGGCCTGCTATATGAGCGGAACTTCTTTTATTCGCCTACCCATCGCGCTGCATACGCGCGAACCGATTGTCGCCGCTTCCGGCCCTCTGGACGATGAACAATTTGCGGTCCAGCAAATTGAGTTCATCAAGCTGCTGTTCGGCTACATCGCGTATCTGCGCGAGCATTCCCGTGAAACGCCGGTCGCCGATGCGTTCCTCTCCACGTTCGTCAATCTGCTGGAAACGATGGAGGCGAATGCGCCCGGAGAGGCATGTGGTTGCGTGCTGAAACTCCAGCAGATCATCGGCGTCGTTTTCCCGGGCGCGGCGGCAGGCGGTTCGTCCGTCAGCCATGCGGCGCGCGAGCCGGCCGCCGTGGAAAGAAGCGGGGATTCGGGCGAGCGCGCAGCGCAATAGTTTGAAAAGCAGCACCGCAGCGGTGCTCGCCTGCCGGTTATATCGTATTTGATAGGGATTCCGTAGCAAACGAGGCGGCTCGCTTCGCGCGGCAAGCGCGCTTTCGAGCTACGCCGAAGACGCGCATCAAGCACACCTTTGCGCATCGTCGAGCGCGCCCGCGAGCAGGTCTTTGACCCGCGCGAGCAGCCCGTCGCGCCGCCAGGCGACGTATTTCGCGTAGCAGGTCTGGGCGGGAGGATAGGTGCAGGGCAGCCGGTGCCATTTGTTGCCGTTCGCCTCGACCCACAGGATGGCGTCGAGAATCTCGCGATCGGGGCGGCGAGGGCGTCCGCGCTTGATATCGTGATTCGAAAAGAGGTGCTGGATGCGAAACCACTCGTGATCCGAGAGGCGCACTGGTTCAGGTAGCGTGGACCAAAATGATACGGCAGATGCGCCGTCTGGAGCCGGCATAGCCATAAGATCTTCCCGCAACAATATAATTAATATTACTGAATGACTGCGCGGGTGTTGCGCAGTTCGCCTTACTCTCATCAGGCCGCTTCATTCTTTCAGTGAGACGGCTGCGCAGTCAAGTGAATTTGACGGCATGGATGAACTCAATGTGCACCATGGCGATGCATGCGCAACCGTTCACCAGGCTGAAAACGTTTGCATTCAGTAAACGTCTGTAAACGAACCTGTAACTCTAATAATACGCACCGGTTCTAGACTGCTGCTGGTTCGGAGCGCAGTCGTTGGGTTCCGGACGGGCAAGCGTTCTCCCATCAGTAGGCGCGTCATCCGGATTGACCCATGTGGCCGGCCGTTCAGCCAATTTCCCGCGTAGCGCTGATTCTTTCGCCAGCAATCGGTGATTCGCTGCTGATGATGACGGTCGCGCGAAATCTTCGGCATCATGGCATCGAGGTCACCGTATTCGGTCGGCAGATCCGCTCCCTGCGCGACTGGTTTCCGGGTATCGATACGCAGGATGATCTGGGGGCCGGCCGTCCGGCGGCCGGCGATCCGGGGGCCGGTCACCCGGGGGCCATCCATCCGGCGGTCGACTTCACAACAGCCGGCGTCCCGGCGCCTGCCGATCTTACACCGAGGCTGTCCGGCTTCGACTACGTGCTGCAGATGCATCGGAACAAGCCGTTCGTCGGCCTCGAACACTGCCATCCGCGCGTGATATTTCTCGATCACCTGTGCCGGGCCCGCTCACCGGAGTCGATGGCAGACCGACTGGCCCGCTTCTGCCGCAACGACCTGGGCCTCGCGAGCGTACACAAGAGCAACGGCATGACCGCGCCGGCCGGCCTGCAGCACCGCAAATACCCGTTGCGCGTAGCGATTCACCCCACCGCCAGCACGGCCGACAAATGCTGGCTGGCCTCTCGCTTCATCCGGCTTGCCCTGAAGCTGCGCGAACTGGGCTTCAGTCCGGAGTTCGTCGTCGCTCCGCAGGAGCGAGCCGACTGGCTTCACATCGAACGTCTCGGGCTTGCACTGCCCGATCTCGGTTCCCTCGATAACGTGGCCTCGTGGATCTTCGAGTCGGGCTGGTTCATCGGCAACGATTCCGGTATCGGCCATCTGGCGTCGAGCCTGGATATTCCGACGCTGTCGCTGTTCATGCGCCGCGGGTTGGCCCACACCTGGCGGCCCGGCTGGGGCGCGGGGCAAGTGCTGATCGGCAGCACCTATCTGCCAACCGGGTTCCTCAAAGAGCGCTACTGGAAGTACATGTTGTCCGTCAGGCAGGTCTCCCGCGCGTTCGAGCAACTGCGCACCACCTTGCACTTCGCATGAGATCCGCGCCGAACACCTGGTGGGTGCGGCGCTGCACGCGTCCTTCATTCATTCTTGTGCCGCTTCCATGAATTCAAAACGCCAGGCCGTCTTTCTCCACACCGGCTACAGGACGGCGGGGACATGGCTATGGTCGTGCTTTCGCAAGCTCGACGAGGTCGCCGCCTACTACGAGCCGTTGCACGAAATGCTGGCGACGATCGATCCGCTCAAGCTCGCGAGCAGCACCGCCGACAGTTGGCGCTCCGGTCACCCGGCGCTCGAAGCGCCGTACTTCGCCGAATTTGCTCACATGCTCGAACCAGGCGTGGGCGGTATTGCCGGCTATGAGGCGGAGTTTTCGATCGACCGCTTCGACAGTCACGCGCCGCCGGCCGCCGACCGCCTTGAGCGCTACCTGCGCGGCTTGCTGGACGCCGCGCACCGGCAAGACCGCGTGCCCGTGCTGAAATTCTGCCGCTCGCTCGGGCGGCTGGCGTGGTTTCGCGCCACCTTTCCGGATGCCGTGCATATCGTGGTCGAGAAAAACCCGATTTCGCAATGGCAGTCCTGCTGGCAACTGTTTGCGGCACACCGGAATGCGCATTTTGTTGCTGTACCGTTCGTGGTGCTGGCGATGAACCGCCATGTGCCGCTGGTCCAGCAGACGATGGAGGCGTTGCAGGTCGCATTGCCGGCGCCGCTCGCGGACGCAGGCGCCGGGGCGCAGATGCTGGAGTCGTACCTGACGTTCTACAAGGCGCACGTCGCGACGATCCCGCCGTTGCAAGCGTACCGGGCGTTTCTGGCGCACTGGCTGCTGACGCTCCGGGACGCGGCAACCCATGCCGACGCCCTGTTCGACTGCGATCTGGCGCGCCATTCTCCAGCGTATCTCGAAGGCGCCGAGCGTTGGATCCACGAACTGACCGGTCTGCGTCCTTCGTTCGGCAGCGCGCACCGCGAAGCCGCCGCTGAACGCCACTATGGTTTCGCGCCGCTGGAGGGCTTGCAGGTGCACCTCGAAGCGCTGCGGGTGGCGCGTACGCTCGCGGCCGGCGGTGGCGTCGAGCCGGACGCCCTGGTGCTGTGGACCAGCAAGCTGGCGCAGGCCACCCAGGTGATGGCGTTCGGCGACGCGGCGAACTGGCCGCAGCCGCAGGTCCCGGCCGGCCGCGCTGCACGGATGGTGGATGTGGCGCTGATCGACGGCGAGGGCATCGACGCGGTTCTACATGCCGAGCTGGCAGCGACGCGGGCCGCGCTGGCCGAGGTTAAGGACGAACTGGCGCGCGTCCACGGTTCGCCGCTGTGGCGCCTGATGACGCGGGTTCGCACGCTGCGCGCCCCGAAACTGTTCCGCCGCGCTCGCCGCGGCGCGAGGCTGTCTGCGGGCAAGGCTCAGAAAGCGCAGCCGATGGCTGAGCCACGCCGCTGACCCGCCAAACCACCCAGTCATGCTCTGACGATTCCGTCTTATAGACCCGCCGTGTCCTCACGCCCCCGCCATGCCAGGCAGCAGGACCCGGTAGATATGAATGAAGGCCGGCCCAAGCAGCACCACCAGCAGCGCCGGAAAAATGCAGAACATCAGCGGAAACAACAGCTTCAGTCCGATCTTCGCGGCCTGTTCTTCGGCCCGCATGCGCCGCTGCGTGCGCAGCGTGTCGGACAGCACGCGCAGCGAATCGCCAATGCTGGTGCCGAAGCGGTCGGCCTGGATCAGCAGCGTGCAGAACGAGTCGATATCGTCGACGCCGGTGCGCAAGGAGAAATTGCGCAGCGCCTTGTCCTTGGTGAAACCCGAGCGCATCTCGAGCAGCATCAGGTCCAGTTCGCTCGCGACCACTGGGCTGCTGATGCGGATTTCGCCTGATACCTTCAGCAGCGCCGCATCGAGACTCAGCCCCGCTTCGACGCACACGGTCAGCAGATCGAGCGCATCGGGAAAGTCTTCGAACAGCTTGCGCTTGCGCCACGCGATCCGGCGTCCCAGTACCACGTTCGGCAGGTAGTAGCCGATGCCGCCCAACGTAACCAGCACCAGCGAGAGTTCGTAGGTGTCCCGCGCGGCCGGGGTGTGCAGCAGCCACAGCAGCGCGGTGAGCGGCATGAAGATGGCCAGCGCGGTCTTTGCGGCGAAGTAAATGGGCGCCGCGCCCGGCGAGCGCCAGCCCGCGTTCATCAGGCGCACGCGCAGCGACGAGCGTTCCCAGCCTTCCTTCGGGATCGACAGCCGGGAGATCGGCCGCGAGATGTCGGCGAGCTTTTCGAGCCACTCACTGCCGTTCTGCTCGCCTTGCGGGACCGCCGCAGGCGCCGCATTGACGCCGCCCGCCTGCTCGATCCGCTGACGCATGTCGCGCGGCGCAAACGCATGCATCGCGCCGAACGCCGTGGCGAACACAATGGCGAATACGCCTAGCAGGATCAGCAGGTGCATCGTATCTGGCGTTTGCATGGCAACCTCTTATTATCAATGTTGAGCAGTGCGATATTGACGGCGAGTAGGGATGGCGCGGCGTTACACGCGCATCTTGACGATGCGGCGCATCCAGAACACGCCGAACATCATCGAGCTGAGCACGGTCCAGAGCAGTTTCAGGCCGTCCGGGTCCTGCCACAGCACGTCGAGGAAGCCGGGATTGATCGTCACCATCACGGCGGCGGTGCCGAACGGCAACAGTCCCAGGATCCACGCGGACATCTTCCCCTCGGCCGACAGCACGCGAACCTTGTCGAACAGCTTGAAGCGCTCGCGGATCAACGAGGCAATGTCGTCGAGCAGCTCGGCGAGATTGCCGCCGGTCTCGCGCTGGATCAGCACGGCGATTACCAGATAGCGCAAGTCGCGAATCGGCACACGGGTGGCGAGATTCATCAGCGCCTCGTTGAGCGAGATGCCGTAGTTGATCTCGTCGAACGTGATGCGGAATTCGCCGCTCATCGGCTCGGCGAACTCGGTGCCCACCATGTCGAGCGCGCCGCTGAACGCATGTCCTGAACGCAGCGCGCGGGCCAGCATGTCGCACACGTCCGGAAACTGGCGGTCGAGTTTGCGCAGGCGCCGCGCACGGCGATAGCGCACGTACAGCAGCGGCAGAACGGCGCTCGGCAGGGCTGCGGCGAGCAAGGGCAAGAGCGGCAGGCGCGCGAACAGCAGGAGCGCCAGCGCGAGCGGCGGCATGACTGCGCAGGTGCCTAACAGGCGCGCCACGGTCCACGACATGCCGGACTGCTGCAGAAACAGGTCGATTGCGTGCACGCGCGGCAGATACAGCAAGCCTTTGCCGAGCAGCGACGATTCGCTCAGCAGGCGCTCCTTGAGGATCGTGAAGCGCTTGCTGTCGAGTTGGCCACCGGCCGAGACCGCGCGGATACGCGATTCGACCCGCCGGGCCGCGGGGCCGTGACGGCTGTTCCACCATTCGTACACGCCTTCGACCGACAGCACGACAGCGGCGAACAGAAGCACGATGGCTGCATAGAAGATTGGGGCCATGCCAGTCTCCAGAGACTAAGGTTGCGGGCGGGCGAACCGCCCGCGCGGTTCAGGCGGTTTCGAACTGACGCGTCGGGTCATAGACGCGCTCGGGCAGCGCGACGCCGAACGCCTGCAGGCGCTCCGCGAACTTCGGCCGCACCCCGGTCGCGCAGAAGTGGCCGCGCACGTTGCCGTCCGAATCGACGCCGGCGCGCCGGAAGGTGAAGATCTCCTGCATGTTGATCATGTCGCCCTCCATGCCGGTCAGCTCGGAGATGCTGACGATCTTGCGGCGGCCGTCGGTCAGGCGCGTGGCCTGCACGATGACCGAGATCGCCGAGGAAATCTGCTGACGCATCGTCCTGGTCGGCAGCGACAGACCGCCCAGGCTGATCATGTTTTCGAGGCGTGTGAGCGCGTCGCGCGGCGTGTTCGCGTGAATCGTCGCAAGCGAACCTTCGTGGCCCGTGTTCATGGCATTGAGCATGTCGAGTGCTTCGTCGCCGCGCACTTCGCCGAGAATGATCCGGTCGGGGCGCATGCGCAGCGCGTTGCGCACCAGCGTGCGCTGCGTGATTTCACCGCGCCCTTCGATATTGGGCGGCCGGGTTTCGAGGCGCAGCACGTGTTCCTGGCGCAGTTGCAGCTCGGCGGCGTCTTCGATCGTGACGATACGTTCGCTGGCCGGAATGAAGCCCGACAGGATGTTCAGCAGCGTGGTCTTGCCGCTGCCGGTGCCGCCCGAGATGAGGATGTTGATCTTGGCGCGCGCGAGGCCGTCGAGCACTTCCGCCATCGGCGGCGTGAGCGTCTGCAGTTCGATCAGGTCGGACACCTGCAGCGGATTGACCGCGAAGCGCCGGATCGACAGCAGCGGCCCGTCGATGGCCGACGGCGGGATGATCGCGTTGACGCGCGAACCGTCGGGCAGGCGTGCGTCGACCATCGGGCACGATTCGTCGATGCGCCGGCCGACCCGCGAGACGATTTTTTCGATCACCTTCATCAGGTGGGCGTCGTCGTAGAACGTCACCTCGGTGCGCTCCAGACGTCCCTTGCGTTCGACATAGGTATGCTGGTACGTGTTGACCAGAATGTCGGAGACGGTCGGGTCGCGCAGCAGCAGTTCGAGCGGACCGAAGCCGAACATTTCGTCGTGCACATCGATCACGAGCTGCTTGCGTTCGAGATCGTTGGCCGGCGCCTTCTGATCGTCGAGGATCCGTCCGATCAGCGCGGCGATTTCCTGGCGCACCTGGTCGGGCGGCAGGCGCGACAGCCGTTCGAGTTCGACGCGTTCCAGCACCGCCAGATGGATCTCGCGTTTGAGCTTCTGGTAGGCCGCCCGCACCATCGCGCCCGGCGTGCCGCCCGCCTCGGAGCGCTCGAAGAAGGGCTGCACGCGTTGGGCTGAGATCTGCTCACGAAGCGACATGATGTTTCCCCTGTTAGTCCAAGTGCATTTCAAGTTTCGGCGCCGCCGGACGGCCGAGCATCCTGGCGAACAGCGACTCGCCCTTGGCGCGCGCGGGTCCGGACGCACCGGTCCGGGCGGCGATGTTGGCGGCGAGCGTCTGCAAGCTGCGCGATGCGCCGCTCTTATGACCCGTCTTCGAGATCGGCAAGCCCTGGTTGATCGCCTCGGCGACCGCGGCGGCATCTTCCGGTATCACCTGATACGGGCGCATGCCGAGCACCTGCTCCATTGCCGCGCGGGCGCGTTCTTCGTGACGCGCATAGCGATTGAGCAGCAACCGCGTGCGCTCGGCGGGATAGCCGAGCGAGCCGAGAATTTCCTGCAGGCGGCGGCCGGCGCGCACGTGCGGCATGCTCGCCTGCAGCACGATGTGGATCTGGTTGCTGCGATCGAGCGCGAGCATCGAGATCGGATTGAGCGTCTGGCCCAGGTCGAAGATCACGAAGTCGTAGCGCGGCGCGGCGACGCCGAGAATCCATTCGAGCCGCTCTTCCTTGATCTCGGCCGCCTTCACCGGATCGCCGGCGCCGGCCAGGATATGGAAGGTGTCGCTGACGTGCAGCACGCTGGCGTCGAAGAACGCATGGTCCATGCGCTCGATCTGCGAGCACAGTTGCGGCAGCGTCGACGGCGGTGTTTCGTTCGTCACGAGGAACGCGGCGTCGGCGAAGAGCTGGTTGAGGTCGATCATCAGCACGCGTTTTTTCTGCTTGTCGGCGATCGTGTCCGCCACGTTGGCGGCAATGAAGCTGGTGCCGACGCCGCCCTTGCACGAGATGAACGAGACGATTTCGGTGGTGTGCGTGTGAGTCTGCAGGCACTGGGCTTCTAGGCGCGCTAGCGCATCGGCGAGCGCGCGGCGCTCGAGCGGCCAGTTGAGCACGTCGCGAAAGCCCGCGCGCATCGCCGCGATCAGGCTTTGCGGCGACCCGTCCGGCGTCAGCAGGATGCAGGAGAGGCGCTTGTGCTTCTGGCACAACTGCGCCACCACCGGCAACTCTGCCTCCTCGCTCGAGGCGGCGTCGACGAGCAGCACATCGAAGGCGTCGAGACTGTCGCCGCGCTCCAGCAGCAGCGACGGGATATCGGTCGTGCGGGTGGTGCGGTAGTCGCCGCATTCGGCGAGCACGTGCACGACCTGAGACAGGCGCGTCGCGTTTTTCGAGGTGATGAGAATGTCGATCATGATCGTCTGCGCCCCGCTGTCGAGGGTTATTGACCGCTGCCGCCACTGCCGCCGCCGGTGCTCACGCCGATCACGAACGGGTTGACGGTGACAACGGGCTGGGTGAACGACTTGTCGTACTGGGTCATCGCCGAGGCGGCGGCTTTGCCGTCGATGCCGTCAACCGAGTGCGCATGCTGGGCCGCCTGCGGATCGATGATCTGCGCCTGCATGGCGGTTCTTTCGGCCTCGCCGAAATGCGCATCCCAGATCGGCGAGCTGGACATGCAGCCGCCGAGTGCGATGAACGCCGTGACGCTCAGTGCGGCGCGCGCCGCGAAGAGAAGGGTTGCGAGTTTCATGAGATTCCCCTGTTCATCACATCAATGGTCGAGCGCGCTGTGGGCGCTGCTCGCGTTGGCAAGGTCCTGCTGGGCGTCGTGCGGGTTGGGCAGCGCCTCGCTTGTGCTCAGCGGCACTTGCGGTGCGGGAGCTGGTGCCGGCACAGGCGCCGCAACCGGACCAGGCGCTGCTGCAGGCGTCGCCGGGTTGCCAGTCGCAGGCGTGCCCGTCCCTGACCTGGGCGCACCCCCGCGGCCTTCCATGTCGCCGGTCGCATAGATGTCGACGTCCTTCGGTTGCGTGAAGCTGTCGGTGGGCAGCGGCACGTTGGCGGTGCGCTGCGGCCGGACGAGGTGCGGCGTGATGATGAACACCAGCTCCGTGCGGTTCTGCTGGAACGAGGTGCTGCGAAACAGCGCGCCGAGCACGGGTATCTCGCCGATTCCCGGCAGCGCCTTGAGCGCGCCGGTGACGTTGTTGCTGATCAGCCCGCCGATCGCGAAGCTTTCGCCGTCGTTCATCTGCACGGTAGTGGACGCCCGCCGCGTGGTGATGAGCGGCAGGATCGTCGAGCCCACGTTGGTCGCGCTGAGCGTGACGCCGGTCGGCGAGAGTTCCGACACTTCCGGGGCGACCTTCAGGTTGATGCGGCCGTTGCCCAGCACCGTTGGGGTGAATTTGAGGCCTACCCCGAAGTCTTCCTGTTGCAGCACGATCGAGGTCGTGCTCGTGCTGCTGCTTTGCGGCACCGGAATGAACACTTCGCCGCCGGCGAGGAAGGTGGCCTCCTGGCCGCTGATCGTCACCAGGTTCGGTTCGGCGAGGATCTTCACGAGGTCGTCGGTCTTCTGTGCGTCGACCGAGACCTGGAACGGCAGCTTGTTGCTCTTGTTGACCGCGATGCCGCTCGAGACGCCCGCGAGCAGGCTGCTCACCAGCGCGCCGGTCCACGACCCGAAGCCGCCCTGGATGTTCACCGACGCGCCCAACTGGTTCATCAGCGTCTTGTCGACTTCCGCCACTTTCACTTCGAGCATGACCTGCTGCGGCGAATCCACGCTCATCATGTTGAGCACGCCGCCACCCTTGGCGGCGCCGTCCGCGCTGGTGTGACTGCTGTAGACGGTGGCGATTTCGACTGCTTCCGCGGCCGCCTGAGCGCTCGACACATGCCCCGCCAGCACGAGGTTGTCGGCGGCGGTGGAGACACGAATGCCGCGTTCTTCGGGCATCAGTTGCGCAAGCGATGCCTGCAGGCCGCCCGAGTCCACATTGACGACGACGTCGATGATCTGGCATGCGCCGCTGCGGCCCTGCACGATCATGTTGGTGGTGCCGACCGATTCGCCCAGCACGTAGAGCGTTTGCGGCGAGACCATGGTGGCCTGGGCGATGGCGGGGTTGCCGAGCGTGCGGTTGCGCACGGGTTCGTCGACCGGCACGAGGGTGGATTTGCCGACCGGCACGAACACGGTGCTTTCGCCGCGAACCGAGCCGGTGCAGTTGGGGCCGTGCAGCGGTCCGGTGGGCACTGCGGCCGCAGCAGCGGCGGCGCTGCCGGATGCGGGCGCCATGCTGATGGTCATCTGCAGCGGCTCGCGGCCCATCGGCACGGCAGCGCTGGCGCTTGCCCTGGCGGGTGTGCCGTTGTCCGGAGCGTGCTGCGCGAGTGCGGTCTGAGCGAGTGCGATCTGGCCGAGCAGCAGGCCGGTGCCTAGCCACGCGACCCATACCGCGCAGCTCGCCTTCGTGCGTCGCGGCGCCGGGCCGGACGGGAAATCAGGTTTCGTAGTCATGTTGTGGTGCCCCCGTTGCTGGATCCTGTAGATCGCGTTCGTTGTCTGGTGTGGGTCTGGGTATCGTGTGCAGCGCCATGGCCGGGTGGTCTCATGCTCCGGCTACGCCGCTGCCGTCAAAAGCATTCCTGGCTGCCGTTCACGCCCGACAGCACGCCGATGCAGTCGCGCTTGACCGGCGCCCGGCTCACATACTTCACGCGAGTGGGCTGGGGTGCGGCGACAGGAGCGGAAACTGCCACGGGAGCGGAGGCGCCGAGCAAGGTCATCTTGGTGGCGCCGGCCGTGGCGAGCGTGTCGACGTCCACCTGGTTGCGCAGCACCAGCGACAGCGTGCCGACACTGCGCGCGAGGTCGAGCTTCTCGGCCTGATCGGGCGTGACCTCGAGCGTGACGGCGTTGACCACCTTGGGCGCCGTGTCGTCGCGATTGACCTGTTGAGCCACCGCCAGCACGAGGATCTTTTCCAGCACGATCTTCGAAATGCTTTGCTGCGTGTCGCTCTTGCTGGTGGGCTCCTGCGTATTGACGATCACGTCGACGTAGTTGCCTGGGAGTGCGAAGCCGGCTACGCCGACCACGTCGTTGACGCGCACCGTAATGGCGCGGCGTCCTTCGCCGATCACGGCGGACAGGCCGCCCTTCGTGCCGACCGGCGCGAGCTTCGATTCGAGCACCGGTTCGCCACGCTGCAGGCTGGCTCGCAGCACGCGGCCGTCGAGCGTCTTCGGGTCGTTGAAGGCGCCGGGCGGGATGCTGTCGGTCGGCCAGTTGACCGTGTGGACCATGGTGCCGCTGAGCGGCTCGCCGAGGCTGATGTCGTCGGAGGCGACCGCCACCTGGGTGACTGCGCCCGACGAGGTTTGCACGAGCCACCGCGAAGCGAATACCACGGCGGCGAGGCCCGCCAGCATGGCAACCGCCAGCATGACGAATGCACGACTGTTTTTCATGACGTTACTCCCCGTAAAACGAGTGAAAGGCCGGCAGGCGCGATGTGCTCATGTCAGGTTCGCGAACAGCACGCCCAGGGTTCCTGCGGCAATCGCCACTCCATAGGGCAGCGAGCCAACCGACGCGGGTGGCGCTGGCTTGTCCGTGCCGGCGTTCGCGCCGCGCTGGGTGGCGCCCGCCACCATGCACCGCAGGTTGCCGAGCAACTGTCCGATGCGGCGCCGGCGCGCAGTCAGCGCCAGTGCCCAGATGCCACCGATCACGAAGGTGGCGAGTGCGATCTCGACGGTGGGCCACACGCCCAGCCACGCGCCGATCATCATCAACAGCTTGACGTCGCCGGCAGCCATGCCGCGCAGCAGATAAAACGGCAGCAATACGGCAAAGCCGGTGAGTGCGCCGGCAAGCCACGTCGTGCTGCCGGCGAGCGGTCCATGCAGCCAGCCCTGCACCAGCAGCGCGGCGACGAGCCCCGCAGCGATGATGGGGTTGGGGATGCGCCGGCTCACGATGTCCGTGCTCGCGGTGACGATGACGAGCAGCACCACGCAGGCGGGTATCGGGTGAGGCGGGAGCGGAAAGCCTGGCATCATGAACCTCGTTGGGTGGTTCAGATCGACGCTGCAACGTCGCTGAACAGCAAATTCAGATTGGTGCCGACCGTGCCAACGGCGCCGACGATGACGAGCGCAATCAGGGCGGCGAGCAGCGCGTACTCGATGGCCGTGACGCCGCTTTCACCGTCGAGAAAAATGTGAATCTTCGCGATGGCGCGGGAAAAACGGCTCGGTGCGACCGGCTGCGACGCAACGAGTTGGGAAAAGGAACGAGCTGTATTCACGATTGACTCCTCGATGTCGGGCCGGCGTGGCCCCACCTTCAGAAACAGGGCGGACGGACGACGGGTGCCGCGTGGTCGTCCGCCGCCAGGACGTTCAAACCGAAGCGGCGATGTCGCTGAACACCGTGTTCAGGTTCGTGCCGAGCGTCTTCACCGAACCCATGATCACGATGGCGATCAGCGCTGCGATGAGGCCGTACTCGATGGCGGTGACGCCGTCTTCGTCGCGGAGGAAATGCTTGGCTTGCGTGAGGATGTTTTGCATGACAATCTCCAAAAGGACTACTACATATATAACCCTGTGCCGGAATTGGCCTTAGGGAAGGGACTACAGGTACAGCAAGGTGGTACTGCGGGAAAAAACGGAGCGGTCTAGCCGCCGTGCCGAGGCGGATCAATATCCGCGTCTGCATCGGTGTCGGTATCGACTGATAAGGAAAGCCGCCGGCAGGCAGCTTCGCCGGCGAGAGTCCTGGCGACAGCGTCGCGGTAGCCGGGCCATGCCGGCAGTGAAACGAAGGCGGCGCGGCTGGCCGGCTCGCCGGAATGCTTCGATGCGGCAGCGAGCGGCTTCCAGTTCAGCGGCTCTTGCCGGGGGCGTGCGGTAATACGCCCGGATGCATGGTTTTTCATGTTCGATCCCCGTGTTCTGCTGCTTATCTATGGCAAGGAGTCTGGTCGGAACTCCTGTGCGCGGCGTCCTGTTTGTGTCTGGACGGTATGTCTTCGTCTGCCGCGCTCACTCCTACGCAAGGCATGGGCCAGCTCGAGCAAAACCGCGTCAATGCTGGGCTCGCGCTTTGCACGCGGTCTGTGGCGCGTGGCCGGTGTCCGGTCTGTCGCAACCTTGAGACGAACCGGGGCGGGCGGCGGGCCTGTCAACCTCCCGCAAAGGCCCGTGCAGCCTTGCTGTCGGCTTCGGCCCAGGGACTTTCCATGAGGGCGGCGCGGCGCCGCTTTCGCGAGAAATCGGCGCAATTGAAACGGCCCGTTTGCACAACGTGTTGCAGGTGTGAGGCAGGCTGTGTGCGATAGGCCACACAAAGCGGGCATTTCGGGCAGTGCGAGGCAGTGCAAGGGCCGACCATCGCCCTCGCCGCGAAATGCGGGACTTGAAACTTGGATTGTTTTCCTACAACAATGAATCGACCAGCAACGCGACGTATCGATCGCATGCTTAGGAATCGAAACAAAAAGATAGATGTCGAAAACGCCGGCTGACCTCCGGCGCAGACATAAGGCGGGGATGATGGAAAGTCTGGTTCGGGGAGTGCGCCGCGCAGAGCGCCGCATATATGACTGGGTGACACGCGACCGGCTAGTCGTGTATAGCGGCTTCGCGCTTCTGATCGAAGCGGCGATCCTCGTCTTGTGGGCATGGAGCAGCCACGGCTTCACCGATGGCAGCTACCGGCCCGGCACCGACTACTCTGTCTTCTGGGTCGCCTCGCACGTGATGCTGCACGGCGTGCCGGTGCAGGTCTACGATTACGTCGCGTTCGGCAAATTCGAGCGGCTGCTGCTGGACGGCTATCAGCACGGCGGCTTTCTGCCGTGGCTGTATCCGCCGATGTTCCTGTTGCTCGTCACACCGCTCGCGCTGCTGCCGTTCTGGCCGGCGTTCTTTGTGTTCGTGGCGGCGAGCGTGGCGCTCTTTTGCTTTGGCGTGTTGCGCGTCTCGGGCCTCGATAAGGTGCTGGGCAACGCGAAGCTGGCAGGTTTCGTCGTGGCGACGTTTCCTTGCGTATTCGTGTGTGCGACGTTTGGCCAGAACTCGCTGCTGACTGCAGCATTGGCCGCCTTCTCGGTTCGCTGGGTAGATCGCCATCCGCTGCGCGCAGGCCTGTGTATCGGCCTGCTGGTCGCCAAGCCCCAGATGGCGCTGCTGTTTCCGTTGGTGCTGATTGCGGCGCGGGCCTGGCGTGTGATGGCGGTGGCCGCGCTCACCGCGATGCTATTCACGCTGCTCAGCGTGCTGGTATGCGGCCCGCAGTCGCTGCATCTGTTCCTCGCCGCCGCGAACCTGGCGCGCGGCGTCACGCTGGAGACCGGCGTGCGCTTCTGGCTCGCTTCGCCCACACCGTTCGCCGTGTTCCGGCTCGCTGGCCTCGATCTGACGCCTGCCTATCTCGCTCAGGCGGGCGTGGCGCTGGTTGCGGCAGCGGCCGCCTATGACGTATGGCGCCGCACCTCGGACAGCGGCGCGCGTGCCGCGATTCTGGCGGTGGCGACGCTCATTGCCAATCCCTATGTCTGGCACTACGAACTGGCGTGGCTCGGTATCGCGCTTGCCTTTCTGGCCGCAGCCGGATTGCGCCGCGGCTGGTTGCGCGGCGAGCAGACCGTGCTCGTGTTCGCGTGGCTTCTGCCGCTTTACGAATTCTTCAACCGCGTGATGCATGGGCCGCAGATCGGACCGGTCGTGCTGTTGCTGATGGTGCTGATGATCGTGCAACGCGTACGCAGCGACGCAGGGAGTGCGCAATGAACCCGATCTCGTCGAACGCGGTACGGCTTGCCCGGCGCCGGGCACCGGGAGCTTGCCGGGCGGCCCGCGCTGCCCATGCCATGCATGGGCAGCATTGGCTCAACGGCGAGCGGCTGCGGACCTACGCGCTGGTGGCGCTGGCCTGTTATGGACTGTTCTTCGCCGTGTATCTGTACCGTACCGAGTGGCAGCACCGGCCCGACTTCGGGCCGTTGGCGCTGGATTTTCTGCCGTTCTGGAGTGCTTCGTTTCTCGCGCTGCATCGCCATGCGATCGATGCGTATAACCTCGCGGCGCTGACCGCCGTGGAGACCGATGCCATCTCGCGCTCCCCCGGGATCCTGCCGTGGCTCTATCCGCCCACTTTCCTGCTGGTCGTGTATCCGCTGGCGCTATTGCCGTTCAGGATTGCAGCGGCGGTCTTCCTCGGCGGCACGCTGGGGCTCTTCGTCGGCGTGATGCGCGCGATCGTGCCGGGCCGGCAAACCGTGCTGCTGGCACTCGCCTTTCCGGGGGCGGCGCTGGTGCTGGTGTGCGGGCAAAACGGCTTGCTGACCGCCTCGCTCGTGGGGCTGGGTCTGGTCTTGCTGAGGCGCCGTCCTGTGCTGGCCGGCATATGCTTTGGATTGCTATGCATCAAGCCGCATCTGGCCGTGCTGCTGCCGCTTGCGCTGCTCTGTTCGCGCTCGTGGCGCGCGCTGGGTGTGATGGCGCTGACCGCGGCGACGCTGCTCGCGGTGTCCGTGCTGCTGTTCGGCACGGGAACGCTACTGGCGTTTCTTCATAACGCGGGGTTTATCAGCGGCCTCGTCGAGTCCGGCCGGGCGGCGCTCGCGCGCATTCCCACCGTGTTCGCGATGGCCACGCTGGCGCATGTGCCCCGAACATGGGCCTACGCCGCGCAGGGCGCCTCGGCATTGATCGCAGCGGCAGCGGTCTGCCATGCCTGGGGGCGCGATTGTCCATACGCGCTGCGCGCCGCCGTGCTGGTGTGCGCCAGTCTGCTCGTCAGCCCCTATCTGTTCGACTACGACCTGGCCTGGCTCGGTGTGCTGATCGCGTGGTACGCGCGGCACGGTCTTGCTCGCGGCTGGAAGCGCTATGAGCGTGAGTGGCTGGTGGGGTTGTGGTTCGCACCCATCGCGGGCGTCCTCGTGGTGGCGCAACTGAAGTTCCAGTTCATGCCGGTCGTCATGGCGACGACGTTGTGGATGCTGACGCGGCGGATCGTGCAGGCGCGGCAGGAGCCTGTCGTGCTGCAGGACGATAACGGGGAAGCGTGCGTGGCGTGGGCGACGCAGCGTGCCGCGCGCAGGTAAGCGCGGATCAAAACAATCAAATCAAAAGTGAAGGGGAGCAACATGTCTCAACATAACAGTAGAAATCTGGTTTCGCTGGTCGTGCCGTTCTACAACGAAGGGGACGCGGTCAGCCATTTCTTTGCGCAGATCGTTCCGGTGCTCGAGGCAATCGAAGGGATTCGCTTCGAGATCGTCTGCGTGAACGACGGCAGCAAGGACACCACGCTCGAGAAGCTCATCGCAGTCAGCGTGAAGGACGCGCGCGTGCGGGTGGTGGATCTGACGCGCAACTTCGGCAAGGAGGCCGCGTTGACCGCGGGTCTCGACGAAGCGCTCGGCGATGCGGTGATCCCGATCGATGCCGACCTGCAGGATCCGCCGAGCCTGATTCCGGTGATGATCGAACACTGGCGGGCAGGCGCCGAGGTGGTCGCCGCGAAGCGCAGCAACCGCGCCTGCGATTCGTTCGCGAAGCGGACCGCCGCCGCGCTGTACTACCGCGTCCACAATGCGCTCTCCGATCTGAAGGTGCCGGAGAACGTGGGTGACTTCCGGCTGATGGACCGCGTGGTGGTCAATGCGCTGAAGCGCTTGCCGGAGCGCCGCCGCTTCATGAAGGGGCTGTTCGCGTGGGTGGGCTACCGGACCGTGATTGTCGAGTATCAACGCGAGGCACGCAGCGCCGGACATTCGAAGTTCTCTGGCTGGCGGCTGTGGAATTTCGCGCTCGAAGGCATTACCAGTTTCAGTACGGTGCCGCTGCGCTGCTGGACCTACATTGGTCTCGTGATCGCGGCTTTCGCGTTCGTGTACGGCGGCTTCATGATCGGACGCACGCTGCTGTTCGGCAATCCCGTGCCGGGCTATGCATCGCTGTTGTGCGCGCTGTTGTTCATGGGCGGTATCGAGCTGATCGGCATCGGCGTGGTGGGCGAATATATCGGGCGCATCTACCACGAGTCGAAGGGGCGGCCGGTGTATCTGGTGCGGCGCCGCTATCAGGCGCGCAGCAAGGTGAGCGCGCTGCCTATGCGTGAAGCCGTGGCGCATGCTGCCGCGCCGTTGCGCTTCGAACATCCGCGCAAGCGTACGGCGCAGCGGATGCGGGTGGCGGCGCGCTAGGGGCGTCGTGTGGGATGCGTGCGTCAAGTGACAGGTGAGGCCGGCGGCGCAGCGTGGGCTGAGCCAGCCGGCGGGGAAAGGAGAGTCAGGATGAAAGAGCAATCTGACTGGGTGAAGCTGTTCCGCTTTGGTGTGTCCGGCTTGCTGGCAACGGGTATCCATCTCGGGGTGGTGATCGCGTTGATGGTAGGCGCGGGTCTGTCTTCGAGCTGGGCGAACTCGGCGGCGTTTGTTTGCGCAACGATCGGCTCGTATCTTCTGCACACGCTGTGGAGTTTCTCGAGTTCGCTGCGCCTGAGCAATATCGGACGCTTTCTGGTGGTGTCGCTGGGCGGCGTGCTGATTACCTGGGTGCTGTCGCATCTGATGCAGGTAGCGGGCGCCTCGTCGTGGCTGGGGACCGCGCTGGTGATGAGCGTGGTGCCGCCGTATACGTTTGTGGCGCATCGGCGGTGGACCTATCGTTCAGCGCATTAGCCGTGCCCCGGCCGCCGGACGGCGCGCAATTTCCCGCTGCTGCCGCCGCCGCAGAAGAACTGATCGGCGCCATCGGATTCGAGTCCCGATACGCCGACCCCGGCCGGCATATCGAGCTGCTCCAGCACCTCGCCGGTGTGCGGGTCGATTCGTCTCAGGTCGCTCTCGTCGCCTTCCCAGGTGCCGTGCCAAAGCTCGCCGTCGACCCACGTGACGCCGGTGACGAACCGGTTGGATTCGATGGTGCGCAGAATGGCCCCAGTGTGCGGATCGACCTGATGAATTTTCCGCTCCCGGTACTGCCCGACCCAGAGCGTTCCCTCGGCCCACGCTAGCCCCGAGTCGGCCCCGCCGCCAGGGGCCGGGATGGTGGCGAGCACCTGGCCGGTTTGCGGATCGAGTTTCTGGATGCGGTCTTCGACGATCTGAAACAGGTGCTGGCCGTCGAAGGCTGTGCCGGCGTGCCCGGCCACATCGATCGAGCGCACCGTCTTGCCGCTCGCGGGATCCATGGCGCTCAGTGTTTCGCCGGTGGCAAACCAGACCTGCGCGCCGTCGTAGGTGACGCCGTGCACGCTGTCGACGCCCGGGAAGGGACCATATTCACGGATGATTTTCGCTGCCGATCGTTTCATGATTTCCTCTGGTCCCGTAGATACAAAGCGATGATATTGGGTGGATTCCATCCTACTCGGACGGCAGGGGAGCGGGGAGTAACAAGGTCGTCGTGAAACCCGCCACGGGTGGCGTCATCCAGCGCCGCGCGCGGCCGCGGCCGAACGGCTGTACCTTGCCGGCAGCCGCCAGCGCGTCGAGCGCCCGCTGCACACTGCGCTGGCTGGCGCCGAGCGCCAGCGCAAGACCGGAACTGGACCACGACTCGCCGTCGGCAAGGAAGGCGAGCACGGCCGCATGCTTTTCTTCGACAGGCCGCGCCAGCACGACCACCTCGCTCGTGCCATGCGGCTGCAGTGCAAAGCCCTGCTTCGTCGCAGTGATATCCGCTACCGCCCGCAACACGGTGCGCAGCCGTCCGGCTTCGACGCGCAAGCGGGCGCGGTGCGATTCGTCGGCGTGCTTCGCGCGGAAGGCGCGCGCGACGAGCGTGTCCCGTGGCACGTCCGCGGGCCACGCTTCGGCCAGTGTGCGCAAGAGGGTGAACAACACCGGACGGCGTGCGAGCGAAACGACAGCTCCGGCCTTGCTTACTGAATAACGGCAGGCGTCGATGACGAGCGCCTTCGATGCCAGTAACGCTTCCACTTCGTCGAGCAGCAGGAGCCGTTCCTCGCCTCGCGCAATCAGGCGGGCTGCGGGTGTATTCAGGATGTGCGACGCGCTGCTGACCTCCGCGCTCAACGCGGGAATCCCGGCGCGGCGCGCGGCGTGTCCGGCGCGGGCGAGGGCGGCGCGCGCCGTCTGGGTGTGGAGACGGCGTATGGCGAGTCCCGCCACGACGAGCTCGTGGGCGGCTCGCAGGGCGGGCGGAAAGGGCGCGGGATCGAAGCCGGCGAGCAGGCGTTCGGCTGCGCCGAGGTGTCCGATCAGCAGCAGGCGCCGCATCTCGAGATAGCGCGCATGAGCGGCGTTCACCTGGTCGCCGTGTGCTTCGAGGGTTGCGCGGGCTGTACTCAGCGCTTTGGCCGGCCAGCCGAGGTCGCGCGAGACAAGGGCGATTTCGGCCTCGGCGACGACACATCGTGCGCGTGCCACCGCCTCCCTGGGACCGAAGGCGCGCGCCGCGCTGCGCACCAGCTCCCTGGCCCGCACGAGGTCGCCAAGCTGGGCCATGGCGATGCCGCGTAGCGCGAGCGCCGCCGCGTCGTCGCGCAAGGCGACCCGGTTCAGGGCGCCAAGCGGATCACCCGCCGCGAGCGCACGGGCCGCGGCTGTGACTAGCGAGTCCATGGTCTATGCGAATCCCGCCACACTTGTCACTCCCGCCGTTGGGTGTCCGGAACTAATCTACCACGACCAATCACCCGTCCGTCGTATCGCCCGGTGAGCGAGCGATGCAGGACACCTAATGGAGGCGAACATGACTACGACACACAACACCGGAACGCGCGAAGCGTGGCTGGCCGCGCGGCTCGAACTGCTCGAGGCGGAGAAGGCATTGACGCGGCGCAGCGACGAAGTGGCGCAACAGCGCCAGGCGCTGCCGTGGGTTCGTATCGACAAGGATTACCGGTTCGAGACCGGGCAAGGCAGCGCAACGTTGGCCGAACTGTTCCAGGGACGCTCGCAACTGCTCGTCTACCACTTCATGTTCGGGCCCGACTACAAGGCGGGGTGCCCGTCGTGTTCCTCGATCGCAGACGGGTTCAATGGCATCTTTATTCATCTGGCGAATCACGATGTGACGTTGACGGCGGTGTCGCGGGCGCCGTTGGCGAAACTGCAGGAATACCAACGGCGCATGGGATGGACGTTTCCCTGGGCATCGTCGTACGGCAGCGATTTCAACTTCGACTTCAATATCTCGTTCACGGAGGCGCAGCAGCGCGAGGGCGAAGTCGAATACAACTATCAGCGCGGCCGCCATGCGATGGACGCGCTTCCGGCACCCGAGCCGGTTGCCCAGTTCGCCGCGACCTGTGGAACCGATCCGCAGACGTACGCGCGCGACCGGCCAGGCTTGAGCGCGTTCGTGCTCGAGGATGGCGTGGTTTATCACACGTATTCCGCCTATGCGCGCGGCGTGGATGGAATCTGGGGCATGTATCAGTGGCTCGACCGGGCGCCCAAGGGGCGCAACGAGTCGGGCATCTGGTGGAAGCGCCACGACGAGTACAGTGCGCGTTGAGGTGCGACGTGAGTGCGATGCGCGTAGCCTCGCGGCGGGAGATCTCGCGGTATGGGGTCTCCCAGCCTGGATTCCTCAGCGTTGCCGGGCTGGTCCTCGCGGCCAGCGTGGTGGCGACGGTTGCCTGGTGCTCGTCCATGTCGGCGATGGGCGGAACGCCGATGCCCGGCGGCTGGGTGATCTCTGCCGCATGGAGGCCGATGTGCGGGCGGACCTGGGCGAGCGTGGCCGCGTCGTTCGTTGGGATGTGCGTGGTGATGATGGTGGCGATGATGATGCCGTCGCTTGTACCGGCGTTGTGGCGTTACCGCAGGGTTGTCGCGGATAGGGCTGGCGAAGTGCGTCTCGGGTGTCCGACCTTGCTGGTCGGCTTGGGGTATTTCTTTGTGTGGACTCTCGCAGGCTTGGTCGCATTTGTACTGGGCGCCATGCTGACGGGGCTTGAAATGCGACTGCCGGCGTTGGCGCGCGCCGTGCCGCTTGCGGGCGGTTTGGTTGTCCTCGGCGCTGGAGCGCTCCAGTTCACCAGGTGGAAGGTGCGCGCTCTGGCGTGCTGTCGTGAGGCGCCGGGCGGAGGCGTGTTGCTAGGCCGCATGGCGTCGGCATGGCGATACGGTTTGCGCCTCGGGCTCCATTGCAGCTATGCCTGTGTTGGCCTGACGGCGACGCTGCTGGTCCTCGGAGTGATGGACCTGCGCGTCATGGTGGGGGTGGCGGCAGGTATCACCGCCGAGCGTCTTTTGCCGGATGGGGAGCGGGGCGCGCGCTTCGTTGGAATTGTTCTCGTCGGGCTCGCCGTGCTGCTGATTGCCCAGGCAGTCGAGCGAGCATGACAACGGCAGCGCGATGTCACGCGCCATGCGAGCCGACACTCGACGCACGGCGCGCACTGCTCGCTTCAGACGAGCGTGATCGAAACGCCGATGTTGCCGCGCGTCGCCTTCGAGTACGGACAGGTCTGGTGTGCCGACTCGGTCAACGTCTTGGCGATTTCGCGATCCAGGCCCGGCAGGCTCACGTTCAGGCGGGCCTGCAGGAAGTAGGCGCCATCGGTGGTGCCCAGGTCCACTTCTGCGTCGACGGCGGTGTCGGCCGGCAGCTTGACGTTCAGGCTGGCTGCCGCGTGCCCCATGGCGCCGATGAAGCAGGCCGACCAGCCGGCCGCCAGCATCTGTTCCGGATTCGTGCCCGCGCCTGCCGAGCCGGGAGCCGAGAGCTTGACGTCAAGCCGGCCGTCGGAGCTGCGCGCTGCGCCGTTGCGTCCACCGGTGGTATGGGTCTTGCCCGTGTACAGCACTTTTTCGAGTTGAGTCATGATGTCATCCTTCGATAGTTCAGTTTCGGAAGATCTGTTCGTCGAAACGAAACGATCTTTAATCAGGAGGATTGCTTACCGTATTGAAATCAGGAAGCAATCCGGCGGCGGTTAGGCGATCAACCGCCCCGATACAGCTTGCTCAAGTAAGCGATCTGACCGTCCTGCTCGGCTTGCACCAGTTCATGGCGCACCTCTGCGCGAGTTTTCTGCGTTGCGCCGGTCTGGTCCGGGCTCCATTGCTGGACCAGTGCGCCGCCGGATTGAGCAGCAGTCGTTGCCGGGGCATCGGAGGCGTGGGCAAAGCCAGCCGTGGCGAATGCAGCGAAGGCAAAAGCGATCATTGAGGTTTTCATCTCGTTCTCCGTGAAGCAAAAAATTAAAAGAAGGCGTCGGGGTATCGGGGGCAATGCAAGCCATTCAATCAGGCTCTGCGGTGTGGCTTGCCTCTGTCATCCGGCGTTGATGCATTTAAACCGGCGAACGTATCTGGCTTGTGTCGAAAAGTCGGGCGATTGCAATGTTGTGTATCGCTTCGAGGTCCAGATACGTTGCGATACAAATCACGGGTTTTCAGCGAGCAAGGCCTTGATCTTTGCCTCGGTCTGGTCGTAGTCGCCTTCGCCGAAGTGCGTGTAGACCACGTGCCCCTTCTTGTCGACCAGATAGAACGCGGGCCAATACTGGTTGTTGTAGGCGCTCCAGGTGGCATAACGGTTGTCCTGTGCGACCGGGAAGGTAATGTCGAAACGCCTGATCGCCGCCTTGACGTTGTCCGTGTTGCGCTCGAATGGAAACTCGGGGGTGTGGACCCCGACCACCGCCAGGCCCTGGTCCTTGTATTTCTGATTCCAGGTCTTGACGTAGGGCAGCACGTGGATGCAATTGATGCAGGTGTAGGTCCAGAAGTCGACGAGTACGACCTTGCCCCGCAACTGCTGCATGGTGAGGGGATCGCTATTGAGCCACTTATCGATGCCGGTAAATTCCGGCGCGGTGCTGCTGCTGTTGGCCGGGTTTGCAACGGGAGTGGTGGCAGCGCCGGCCGCAGGCGTTGCCACGAGAGCGGCGGTTGCCGCAACGCCGCCAGCCAGGGCTGTAGCGCACAGGGCCACGGTGGTGGCGGTCTTGAGTCGGGAGAGCATGTCAGAGTCCTTTCAGGTAGGGGCGCCGGGCGGGGAGTCCGTTGTTCGGCATGACCGTATTGGAACGCCCGTTCGTATCTGGCTTGTGTCGTGGAAGCGGCCCGGGTGCAATGTTTTGTGTCCTCGGAGCGGCCAGATACACTGAGATACAAAGCGCGGCGCGGATCAGGCTATAAAGCAGCCATTGATATCGCGGAGAGCGCTATGAGTACCGAACTGCTGCAAGTCCTGTCCGTCGTGAGGGACGCATGAGACGGCTCCTCGCCATCCTCGCCTTTCTCGCCGGCGGACTGGCAGCGGAAATGGCGCACTCCGTGAACTGTTCGCTGGTCAACGTGAACCGGGTGCGTGTGAATCGCCGGAAGGACTGAGCCAACGATGGAAAACACCGACCACGTGCTGATCGTCGATGACGATCGCGGCATCCGTGAACTGCTTGCCACCTATCTCGAGAAGAACGGCATGCGCGTCTCGCTGGCCGCCAACGGCCGCCAGATGCGCAGCGTCCTCGAGCAAGGCGTGCCGGACCTGATCGTGCTCGACCTGATGTTGCCGGGCGAGGACGGCCTCGTGCTGTGCCGGGAATTGCGCGCCGGCAAGTTCCGCACGGTGCCGGTCCTGATGCTGACCGCCCGCAGCGAGGAGACGGATCGCATCGTCGGGCTGGAAATGGGCGCGGACGACTACCTCGCCAAGCCGTTTGCCGTGCGCGAACTGCTGGCGCGCATCCGCTCCGTGTTGCGCCGCACACGGATGCTGCCGCCCGGCATGCAGGTGACGGAAACCGCGCCGATGATCGGCTTCGGCGACTGGCGGCTCGACACCACCGCGCGCCATCTGCTCGACGCCGAGGGCACGATGGTGGCCCTGAGCGGCGCGGAGTACCGCTTGCTGCGCGTGTTCCTCGATCATCCGCAACGCGTGCTCACGCGCGATCAGTTGCTCAATCTGACCCAGGGCCGTCAGGCCGATCCGTTCGACCGCTCGATCGATCTGCTGGTGAGCCGCTTGCGGCAGCGCCTGCAGGACGTGGCGCGCGAGCCTCGTTACATCAAGACGCTGCGTAGTGAAGGCTATGTATTTTCCGCGGCCGTGACCATGATCGAAGGCAATCCATGAAGCTGAATGCGTTACTGCATGGGCCGCGCACGCTGTTCGCGAGGCTTGCCCTGATTCTGTTTGTCAGCCTTGCGCTGGTGCAAACGCTGTCGGTCTGGCTCACCATGACCGAACGGGACCAGACCATGACCAACGTGATGATGGGTTACATCCAGCGCGAGGTCACCAGCTCCGTTGCGCTGCTCGATCATTTGTCGCCGGACGAACGCGCCGAATGGTTGCCAAGGCTGGCGCGGCGCACTTACACGTTCAATCTGGGGCCCGGAGTCGCGGGTGCGCCTCCCGATGCGAAGCTCTCGGAGCGAGTGGCGCAATCCATCGCGGACGGCATCGGCAAGCGCTATCCGCTCACGGCCAACGCGGTGCCGGGTGACCCGGATCGCCTGCAGGTGCATCTGCAGTTGAGCGACGGCACGCCGCTGACGATCGACTACCACGCCATGCCGGGCGCGCCGCTGTCGCCCTGGTTGGCGTGGGTGCTGGTGCTGCAACTGGTGGTGCTGGCTGCGTGCTGCTGGCTGGCGGTACGGTTGGCGACACGCCCGTTGAGCCAGTTGGCGCGAGCAGCCGATACTTTGGGCCCGGACCTGAAGGCGGAGCGTCTGGCCGAAGACGGACCGGATGAGGTGGCGCGCGCGGCGCGGGCCTTCAACGCCATGCAGGATCGCATCCGGATGTACATGACCGAGCGCTTGCAGATTCTCGCGGCGATTTCGCACGATCTGCAAACGCCGATTACGCGCATGCGTTTGCGCCTCGACGTGATGGACGACAACGCGCAGGGGGCCAAGCTGCAGCAGGATTTGCAGGAAATGGAAACCATGGTCAAGGAAGGCGTCACGTATGCGCGCACCATGCACGGCGCCAGCGAGGCGCCGCTGCGTATCGACCCGGATGCGCTTTTCGACAGCCTCGTGTTCGACTACGTGGATGCCGGCAAGGAGGTTTCGCTGCACGGGAGAATCGACACTGCGCTGGTGACGCGCCCTCAGGCCCTGCGCCGGATCGTGGGCAATCTCGTCGACAACGCGCTGAAGTTCGGCGGGGCGGCCGAGATCCAGGTCGCCGCCGCGCACGACGGACAGGTAACAGTCAGCGTGCTCGATCGCGGGCCAGGCATTCCGGCTGAGTCGCTGGAAGCGGTGTTCGAGCCGTTTTACCGATTGGAAGGATCGCGCAATCGAGGAACGGGCGGCACGGGCCTGGGCCTCGCGATCGCCCGGCAACTTGCCTTGGCGATGGACGCGACGCTGTCGCTGCATAACCGGCCTGGCGGAGGGCTGGAAGCCCGGCTTGTGCTGAAAGGCGTTAGCCAGACCTTAGCCTGAGTAGCTGTTTCAGGAGTATGCGCGAATTCAACCCTACGATTGTGTGATTAATTTTTGAGGAGAACTACCCATGTCGGATCAGATAAACATTCGCCGCCGCCGTCTGCTTGGCACTACAGTGGCCGGTCTTGGTTTGCTGGAGTTGGGCTTGAGCGGACTCGCCCATGCGCAATCGAATGCCGCGACGGCAAGCACGCAGTCTGCAACGCGCATGGCTTCGTTCGATACCATTCGCCAGATCGACGCCGGCGCACTCAGCATCGGCTATGCGGAAGCCGGTCCGCAGAACGGGCCCGTTGTCATCCTGCTGCACGGATGGCCATACGATATCTACAGCTTCGCCGAGGTGACGCCTTTGCTTGCGTCCGCCGGCTATCGGGTCATCGTGCCGTATCTGCGCGGCTATGGCTCGACGCGGTTCCTGTCTGCGGATACGCCGCGCAACGGGCAGCAGGCGGTGGTCGCGGTCGACATCATCGCGTTGATGGACGCCTTGAAAATCGACCAGGCGATTTTCGGCGCTTTCGATTGGGGCGCGCGCACTGCCAATATCATTGCCGCGCTGTGGCCGCAGCGGTGCAAGGCGATGGTGTCGGTGAGCGGTTATCTGATCGGCAGCCAGCAGGCCAACAAGGCGCCGCTGCCGCCAAAGGCCGAACTGGCGTGGTGGTATCAGTTCTATTTCGCCACGGAGCGTGGCGCTGCCGGCTACGAAGCGAACCGCCACGACTTCAACAAACTGATCTGGCATACCGCGTCGCCGAAATGGAATTTCGACGACGCGACGTACGAACGCTCGGCTCAGTCGTTCAACAATCCCGATCACGTCGCGGTGGTGATTCACAACTACCGCTGGCGGCTGGGGCTGGCCAAGGGCGAGCCGCAATACGACGCGCTTGAAGCACGTCTGGCGACGGCGCCGGCCATCTCGGTTCCGACCATCACCATGGAGGGCGACGCCAACGGCGCACCGCATCCGGAGCCGGCCGCCTATGCGAAGAAGTTCACCGGCAAGTATCAACATCGGAACATCGATGGCGGCATCGGACATAACCTGCCGCAGGAAGCGCCGAAGGCATTCGCGGACGCCATTGTCGATGTGACTCGTCTTTAAACGGGCAGGGGACGGGAGGGGCCGTGAAATCCAGTGGTGCGAACTGCTTTCGCCGCAAGCGCTCCGTGACCGTAGTGGCCATCTCGCTGCCAGATTATTTCGCCCAGTGTTTTGCTTCAAGCGCCATGATGTCGTTGGCGATCTCGAGAAAACTGTCGACGATCGGCGTCGTATATTGGTGCTGAGGGCACACGGTAAAGCCACGAAACACGATGTCCGGTGAAAACGGCCGGAACTGGATCTTGTTGGGATTGGCATCGAAAGTCGCCAGCGGATTCACAATACCGACGCCCAACCCACGAGAGACGATCGCGCAAATGGTCGCGCCGTATGGCGTCTCGATCGCCGGCACCTGATTGACTTCGGCCTGACGCAACACGCGATCCAGCGACGAACGCGTGTCGTCGGCGTACGACGGCAGGATCAGCTTTTCGCCGCGCAGATCGCGCGCGTGGATCCGTTTGCGCGCCGCCAGCCGGTGTCCGGCCGGCAACGCGCAAACGCCGGGCAGCCGGTATAGCTCGGCGCTGGTTACACCGAACGCATCGGGCGTCGTCGTGGCGAAGCCGATATCGCAATAGGCCGACGAAGCCCAGCGCTGGATGGTGCCTTCGCTGCGCATTTCCAGCGATATCGCGATGCGCGGATAAGCGGCAAGAAAGCGCTCGATCACCATCGGCACGAACGACAACGCCAGCACCGGCGCCGCGACGAGCCGCAAACGGCCACTGCCGAACTGGCGGATTTCACGTGCGGAGTGCGCGAGCTTTTCGAGGCCGACGAAACTCCGGTCCACTTCACGATAGAACGCGCTGCCGGCGTCGGTGGCCTGAATGCGCCCGCCGTTGCGCGTGAACAGCGCCAGTCCCGTCGACGTCTCCAGCTCCGCAATCAACCGGCTGATGCTCGGCTGCGAGGTGCCGAGTTCCTCGGCGGCAGCGGTCATCGAGCCGCGCAACATGACCAGCCGGAACGCTTCGATTTGCCGTTGATTCATCCACTCGCCTCGTGTGCTCTCGTTGCTCCGCTTGTCAGCTTGCCATATCAAAATTGAATGGTAGGCGTTTTTGGACGTATTTGACCGGATGGACGACGAAAACCTAGACTGGCTCGCATCCTGTCGCCGGCGGTGCACGATGCGTTCCGATACCCTGCTGTTTCACGACGATTTTCGCGTGGCCCCTTATTGGTGGGATGCCGCGCCGCCCGAGACGGTGCGCGATGCATTGCCCTCCGGGGTCGATGTGGTGATCGTCGGCAGCGGCTATTGCGGCTTGTCGGCGGCCGCGGAAGCCGCGCGGCTCGGCGCGCGCGTGGCCGTGCTCGATGCCGCGGAGATCGGTGCGGGCGGCAGCACGCGCAGCGGCGGCATGGTGTCGAGCGGACAGAAGCTCGCGCTGACCAATGCGATCCGTGGGGTGCCGGCAGAGCGTCTGGAGCGGTTGATGCGCGAATCGATGGCGAGCTTCGACTTTCTGAAGCGCCTTGTCGCCGACGAATCGCTCGACGCCGATCTGCAGATCACCGGTCGTTTCTTTGGCGCATTCACCCCGCGGCACTTCGAACGTTTGCGGCGCCAGGGCGATCTGTTGCGCGACAAGACCGGCGTAACGGTGCGTGTCGTGCCGCGCGCGGACCAACACGCGGTGATCGGCTCCGACTATTACTACGGCGGAATTCTCGTCGACGAATACGGCGGCCTGCATACGGCCAAATATCATCGGGCGTTGCGCGATCTCGTCCGGCGGCGCGGCGCGACCTTGCATTCGCATGCGGGAGTCGAACGGATCGAACGCAATGGTGCGGGCTTCAGGGTGCACGCAACGCGCGGCAAGATCGACGCGAAGCACGTGCTGGTCGCGACCAACGGCTATACCGGACGGCTGCTGCCGTTCTTCTCGCGGCGTGTGCTGCCGGTGGCGAGCTACCAGATTGCGACGGAGCCGCTGCCGCCGGGACTGATGGCCGTGCTCAATCCCGGGCGGCGGATGATCAGCGATTCGAAGCGCAATCTGTTCTACACCAGGCCGTCGCCCGACGGCACGCGCATGCTGTTCGGCTCGCGCCCGGCGATCCGCGAAGTGAGCGAGCGTGAAGCCGCGCGGATGCTGCACGCGAAGATGATCGAGCTATGGCCCGCATTGCGCGACGTGCGCATCACGCACGCGTGGAAGGGTTATGTCGCGATGACGGGCGACAAGCTCGCGCATATCGGCGCCCAGGACGGCATTCATTACGCGCTGGGTTGCAACGGCAACGGCGTCGCGCTGATGAGCTATCTGGGCGCGCGGGTCGCGAAGCATATGCTCGGCCTCGACGCCGTGCCCGGCGCTTTCGGCGAGGGCGCGTTTCCGCTCAGCGTGGCCGGCATGGCGAGCCGCCTGAGCGTGCCGGTCGGCACGGCACTGTATACGTTCGACGATCTCTGGAGCGGCCGCGTGCGCGCCGCGCTTTCCTGACGTTTTCATCGCAGGTCCTTTCGACGGAGCAACCATCATGCGTTTTCGCCATTTTCTCAGCCTCATTGCGGTTGTCGTGCCCCTGTCGCTCGGGTTGGCGGGCAACGCGCGCGCCGATGACGTCGGCACGCTGACGCCCGGCAAGCTGGTCGCCGGCGTGGACGCGAACAACAAACCGTATTCGTATATCGACAACGGCAAGATGACGGGCTTCGACGTCGAATTGCTGCGCGCCATTGCGGCGAAGCTCGGCCTCAGCACCGAGTTCCGCGCCCAGGATTTCAGCGGCTTGCTGCCCAGCGTGGCGAACCAGCAGATCGATCTCGCCGCCGGGTCGATTTCGATCACGAAGGAACGCCTGAAGATGGTCGATTTTTCGGAGGGCTATCTAACGGGCCTGCTGAGCGTCGCAACGCTGCCGGACAGCACGATCACGAGCGATCCGTCGTCGGTAAAGGGCAAGCGGATCGGCGTCGTGCAGGGCACCATCGAAGACACCTATTCGGACAGCTACCTGCCGGGCGCGCAGATCGTGCGCTTTCCGAACCTGAACGCGGGCTTCCTGTCGCTGCGCTCGAAATACGTCGACGGCTACTTCGTGGATAAAACGCTCGTAGAAGGCTTGCAGGGCAAGTATCCGCAAATGAACATCGCGGACAAGCTCGATATCTCCGCCGTCAATCTGCCAGCCGGCTTCCCGGTGCACAAGGGCAACACGAAGCTCGAGGCGGCGCTGAACAAGAGCATCGGCGAATTGGTTGCGGACGGGACCTGGCTAAAGCTGTACCTGCAATTTCATCCGGGCTATCCTAAGCCCGCTGATCTGCCGCCTTACGCGATGAAGTCCGGTAGCTGATCGGAGCCGGCCGCTAGCCGCTCGTCGAGCGGTGGCAGAATCCGCCGCCGCTCAACCCAGGAGCGCACCATGAATGCTTTCGTGCAGAACTTTCTCGACTGGCCGCTGCTGATCTCGTCGATGCCGTCGCTGCTGGGCACCGGCCTCGTCAACACGCTGGTGCTGTCGGTGTTTTCGACCGTGCTGGGGATCGTCGCGGGCATGGTGCTGGCCTTGATGGCAGTGTCGCATACGCGTTGGCTGATGCTGCCCGCGCAGGTATTCGTCGACGTGTTTCGCGGCCTGCCGGCCGCGCTCGTGATCCTGCTGGTCGGCCAGGGTCTCGCGCCGGTGGGACTGGCGATCTTCGGGCCCAATCCTTATCCGCTGGCCATCGTCGCACTTGGGCTGATTTCGTCCGCGTATATCGCGGAGATTTTCCGCTCCGGCATTCAAAGTGTGGGACGCGGGCAACTGTCCGCGTGTCAGGCGCTCGGCATGACGTACTGGAGCAGCATGCGCCATGTGATCGTGCCGCAAGGCGTGCGGCGCATCTTGCCGGCGCTTGCGAACCAGTTCATTTCGATCGTCAAGGATTCGAGCCTCGTCTATTTTCTCGGCCTTCTGACTTCGCAACGCGATCTGTTCACGATCGGCCAGAACACGTCGGTCAACACAGCGAACCTGTCGCCGCTGGTGGCGGCGGGTGTCGTGTATCTGCTGCTGACCGTGCCGCTCACGCATGCGATCAATCACATCGACCGCTGGACCAACCGTCATGCGAATCCGTCGCGCGGCGGCTCCAAAGCGCTTTGGGCGCGCCGGCAACGCAGGGCACAGGTTTCGGCCAGTTCGGGCGCCTCGGTCAGGACCGGCATTGCCGATCAACATAACTAGTCTTCACAGGCAGGACGCGAGACACAATGGGACCTAAAGTAGAGACCGTCGCTGACGACACCACCTTGCCCGAGCAAGTCGACGTCGTCGTCATCGGCGGTGGCATTATCGGTGTGAGCACCGCCCTTTATCTGAGCGAGAAAGGCGCGCGGGTCGCGCTCTGCGAGAAAGGCCACATTGCGGGCGAGCAGTCGAGCCGCAACTGGGGCTGGGTACGCGTCACGCACCGCGACATGCGCGAGTTTCAGCTCAGCATCGAAAGCCTGAAGCTGTGGCGGAAGATGGATGCGGCGCTGGGCATCGACACCGGTTTCAATCAGTGCGGCATCCTTTACATGACCGACGAAGACGCGACGATGGACAATCATCGCGTGTGGCTGGAGAAGGCGCGCAACCTCGCCGGCGACGCATTCGATACGCGTGAGATCGACGGGCGCTCCGTTGCCGAGCTGCTGCCCGGCGCGACGAAAGCGTTCAAAGGCGGACTCTACACACCAGGCGACGGACGCGCCGAACCGCAAAAAGCCGCACCGGCGATCGCGAATGCGTTGCGCAAACGCGGCGTCAAGATTCTGACGCCATGTGCCGCACGCGGCGTCGAAACGAGCGCGGGGCGCGTCAGCGCCGTCGTCACCGAGCACGGCACGATCCGCTGCAATAGCGTCGTGGTCGCGGGTGGCGCCTGGTCGCGGCTCTTTTGCGGCAACCTCGACATCGACGTGCCGCAACTGCTGGTCAAGGCTTCGGTGCTGCGCACCGAGCCGCTCGACGGTGGGCCGACCGTTAGCGCGAGCAACAAGAAGTTCGCGTTTCGCAAGCGTGCTGACGGCGGCTATACGGTCGCATTCGGCTTTCGCACCTATAGCGATCTCACACCGGATTCGTTTCGCCTGTTCTTCAAATATTTCGAAGCGCTGAAGAGCCAGTTGGGTTCGCTGCGTGTCGGTATCGGTGCGCGCTTCTTCGATGAGTTGCGCCGTCCGCGTCACTGGGCGCTCGACCAACCAACCGCCTTCGAACAGGTGCGTACGCTCGATCCCGAGCCGATTACCCGTTACACCGACGCCGGCTTGCGCGAGTTCACCAAGGTGTTCCCACATCTGGCGCACGCGCGCATCGCGCAGCGCTGGGCCGGCTACATGGATGTCACGCCGGACGCGATTCCGGTGATTTCCGCTGTCGATAGCGTTCCAGGTCTCTTTATCGGCACGGGTTTCTCGGGGCACGGATTCGGCATCGGCCCGGCGGCCGGCAAGCTGATGGCGGATCTGGTGACCAACGACACGCCGCTCGTCGATCCACATGCGTTTCGCCTCAGCCGTTTCAGTGACGGTACGAAGATCGTGATCGACGCCGGCTTCTGAGGTCGAGGCGTGAACAGACGCTAGAGCAATGCATCCCGCGGCAACTGTGCGTGCGCAAACGCGCGCACGTGTGTCACGAACTTCTTCACCAGCAACGAAGGTGGTCGTTGTGACGGCAACAGTACGGAGAAGTCCGTCCCGATCACCGGTTCGAAGCGCCGGAACACGATATCCGTGCCGCGATATTCGAGCGCCGCGACCGGATCGATAATCGCGACCCCCATCCCCGCGGCGACAAAGGAACAGATGCCCGCGGACGTCTGCGTTTCCACCATCAGCTTGCGCTCGACGCCATGCGAGGCGAACAGCGCATCGATCTCATAGCGCGATTGCAGACCCCGCCAATGCGACACGAATGCCTCGTTGCGCAAGTCTTCGGGCACCAGGGTCGTTTTCGCGGCGAGCGGATGAGCTGCCGGCAGTGCGCAGACCATGCGGGTCGACATCAGTAGTTCGCCGTGCGCACTTGGCGTACTCAACGCGAGAATCACGAAACCGACGTCGCAACGATGTTCGACCACCATGTCGAGCACGGCTTGCGACGCATGCGCCGCGAGCGAAATTTCCACCCCTGTATGCAACGCGCTGAATTCAGCAATCGCGCGCGGCAGAAACGACAGCGCGAGCGCCGGCGCACTCGCTATCTGCAGCATGCCGCGCTGCGACGCGCGAATCTCCAGCGCGGCGCGCTCGATCCGCTCCACGCCGACCAGCGAACGCTGCACCTCCTCGTGCAACGCAAAGGCTTCCGGCGTCGGCTGCAAACGACCGTGCGCGCGGTCGAACAGCGCAAACCCGGCGCTTTCTTCCAGGTCGCTGATGAGCCGCGTCACGGCGGGTTGCGACACGTGCAGCATCTGCGCCGCGCGCGTGACGGTACGGCACACCATGACTGCATTGAACGCTTCCAACTGGCGGATCTTCATGAGGGGCTGCCGCTCGCTCAAAATGTATAAGTGAATGTTATACGACACAGAAAAAATTCGATTTCCTGCTGCTTTTTTTTCTCAATAAGCTGGCTCGATTGCTGGCTGGCTAGCGTATTCGCGACACGGCAGGGCGATAACTGAGTGCTTTCCCTGATTGAGTTGCCGCGCTACGGGCGCTGCTGAGGAGAAAAAGATGGCTACACGTTTGAAGTGGGTGCTGGCTGCAGTCGGTGGTTTGGTCGCCGCTTGCGCGCTGCCCGCGCTGCCCGCGCTGGCGACGCCGACGCTGTATCTCGGCTCGTACGGCGGTTCCACGCAGGACCTGTTCGAGAAGAAGATCATCCCGGCATTCGAAGCCAATCACGACGTCAAGATCGTCTACGTACCCGGCAACTCGACCGATACGCTCGCCAAGCTGCAGGCGCAAAAGTCCAGGGAAGAACTCAACGTCGTCTTGCTGGACGACGGCCCGATGTATCAGGCCACGCAATTCGGCTTCTGCGACAAGCTGCAGGATGCACCGGTCTACAAGGATCTTTACGACATCGCCAGGATGAACGCAAATGCAACGTCGCTGGGCGTGGTCGCGACCGGCCTCGTCTACAACACGGAGGCCTTCAAGAAAGCCGGCCTGCCGAAGCCGGACTCGTGGGAAGTGCTGACCGACAAACGCCTGCGCCAGAAAATCGCGATTCCGCCGATCAACAACACCTACGGGCTGCACACCTTGCTGACCTACGCACGTTTGCGCAAAGGCAGCGATCACGATATCGATCCGGGCATGACGGCGCTCGCGAAGGAGGTCGGTCCGAACGTGCTGGCATGGGAACCCTCGCCGGGCAAGATGACGGAGATGTTCCAGGACGGCGACATTACCCTTGCCGTATGGGGCAGTGGCCGCGTCGCGGCGCTGAAAGCCACTGGCTTTCCTGTCGAATTCGTCTATCCGAAAGAAGGCGCCCCCGCGATGTTTATCGCGGCATGCCCCGTCGTACATAACGATGTCGCCGAGCTTTCGCAGCAGTTCATCCAGTTCCTGCTGACGCCGCAGGTGCAGGCATGGCTCGCCGAAGGGCAAGGCTGGGGTCCGGTCAACAAGAACACCAAGCTCACGCCGCAGATTGCCGCGACCGTGCCGTACACGCCGGAGCAGATCGACAAGCTCGTGAAGACCGACTGGACTTACGTCAACGAGAAGCGCGCCGACTGGACCAATCGCTGGAACCGCACCGTCGAACGCTAGGGCACGACACCATGAGCTTCCTCACCCTGGACGGCCTCGGTAAGGCCTACGGCGAATTCAATGCGGTGGACAGCATCAATCTGTCGATCGAGCGTGGTGAATTCGTCTCGCTGCTCGGCCCGTCGGGTTGCGGCAAGACCACCACGCTGCAGATGGTCGCGGGCTTTGTCGACCCGACCCGCGGCCGCATCCTGCTGAACGGCGCCGATATCACGCGTGAGCGGCCGGAAAAGCGCGGCATGGGCATCGTGTTCCAGAGCTACGCGCTGTTTCCTCACATGACGGTGGGCAACAACGTCGGCTTCGGTCTGGACATGCGCAACGTGACGCGCGGCGAACGCGCCACGCGCATCGCCGAAGTGCTCGAAATGGTGCGGCTCACCGGTCTCGACAAGCGCTATCCGCGCGAATTGTCCGGCGGGCAGCGCCAGCGCGTCGCGATTGCCCGTGCACTGGCGATCCGGCCGCAGGTGCTGCTGCTCGACGAACCGATGTCGAACCTCGACGCCAAGCTGCGCGAAGACATGCATGTGGAATTGCGCGCAATCCAGAAGAAGCTCGGCATTACGACGATCCTCGTCACGCACGATCAGGTCGAAGCGATGACGATGAGCGACCGCATCGCGGTCATGCATGGCGGCCGCATTGTACAGACCGGCTCGCCATTCGATGCGTACGAGAAGCCGGAGTCGGTATTCGCGTCGGGCTTTCTCGGCAAGACGAATGCGTTGCGCGGCACAGTCGAGCAGATGAACGACCGTTGCGCGGTGGTGCGGGTCGGCGCCAGCGTGATGAAGGTGCCGCATGGCGGCCGCCGCTTCGAGGGCGAGGTGCAGCTTTATGTGCGGCCCGAACGCGTGGCGCTCACCGGTTCGTCCACCGCGGATGCGACGTTGCAAGGCCGCGTGACGACGTGTCTGTTCCTCGGCAACCACTGGATGCTGCAGATCGAAACGCCGCTCGGCATGGTGCGCGCGAGCTTGCCGAATCTCGGCACGGTGCCGCCACGCGAAGGTGAAACGGTGGGCGTGCACTGGTCCGACGACGCCGTGCGTATCCTCGCGGAGACCGCCCATGGCTGATTCTTCGGATTCCCCACTTCCCACGCCGGTTCAGGCCGCGCCGCACTCACACGCGGGGCGGGCCAATGCTGCGCCATGGTTGCTTGCCGGTCCCGCTTTGCTGTTGTTCTGCGGACTGCTGCTTGTGCCATTGCTGTTGACGGCCGTGCTGTCGTTCCATGCGTTCGACGGTACGCAAGGCGTGTTGCCGACCTTCACGCTGTCGAACTACGTGGAAGTGCTGAGCGACGGCTACTACCACGAGATTTTTCTGCGCACGGGCGGCATGGCGCTCGCGGTGACGCTGCTGTGCGTGGTGCTCGGCGTGCCGGAAACCATCATCCTCGCGCGGATGAAAAGCCCATGGCGCTCGATGTTCCTGATTGTGATCCTGGGGCCGCTGCTGATTTCAGTGGTGGTGCGCACACTCGGCTGGGCGATCCTGCTCGGCAATAACGGCCTGCTTAACAACGCGCTGCAGGCGCTCGGCATCACCAGCGAACCGGTCAAGCTGGTGTTCACGATGACCGGCGTGATCATTGGCCTCACACACGTGCTGGTACCGTTCATGGTGATCGCCGTGTGGGCCACGCTGCAAAAGCTCGATCTGCAAGTCGAAAATGCTGCGCGATCGTTGGGGGCGCAACCGTTCGCGGTGTTTCGCCGTGTGGTGTTGCCGCAGTTGCTGCCGGGCGTGCTGTCCGGCTCGATCATCGTGTTTGCGCTGGCGGCGTCCGCGTTCGCTACGCCCGCTCTGCTAGGCGGCCGTCGCCTGAAAGTTGCAGCCACCGCAGCCTACGACGAGTTCCTCAATACGCTGAACTGGCCGCTCGGTGCGACCGTTGCGGTGCTGCTGCTGATTGCGAATATCGTCATTATTCTCGGCTGCAACCGTTGGATCGAGCGGCGCTTCCGTGCGGTTTTCGAGGGCTGATGCGATGCGCAAAAACAACTGGCTCGCGCTCTGTTATCACACGCTGTTCGTGCTCTTCATCGTCGCGCCGCTGCTGGTGGTGATCGCCGTGTCGTTCACGGATAAGGGCTACATTTCGATGCCCACCACGGGGTTGTCGCTGCGCTGGTTCCGCGCGATCGCCGATGCGCCGGATATCGTCGACGCATTCTGGCTCTCGCTGCGTCTCGGTCTCGCTTCGGCAACCATTGCCGTGCTGTTCGCGGTGCCGAGTGCGCTGGCATTGACGCGCTATCGCTTCCCTGGGCGTGGGGCCGTGTCGGCATTCTTCCTGTCGCCGCTGATGATTCCGAACGTGGTGCTCGGTGTGGCGTTCCTGCGCTTCTTCACGACGGTGGGCCTGTCAGGCTCGTTCTTCTGGCTGACGCTCACGCATGTGACGGTGATCTTTCCATACGCGCTGCGTCTCACGCTGGCCGCGGCCACCGGTCTCGATCGCGACGCGGAACGTGCGGCGCTCTCGCTCGGTGCGAAACGCTTCACCGCTTTTCGCCGCGTGATTCTGCCGATGATCCTTCCTGGCGTCGCGGCCGGCTGGATGCTCGCTTTCATCCAGAGCTTCGACGAACTGACGATGACGGTGTTCGTTGCGACACCCGGCACCACGACGCTGCCGGTGGCGATGTACAACCAGATCGCGCAAACTATCGATCCACTTGTCGCCTCGGTGTCGACTGTGCTGATCGTCGGCACCGCGCTTCTGATGGTGCTGATGGACCGCATTGTGGGCCTCGATCGCGTGCTGATCGGCAAAAACTGAAACAGACAATGAACTCTTCCGATGTACTCGTGATTGGCGGCGGCCTGGTCGGTGCGTCCGTCGCCTATGGACTTGCCCGCGAAGGGCTGAAGGTCGGCGTGCTGGACGAGGGCGACGACGCGTTCCGCGCTTCACGCGGCAACTTCGGCCTCGTCTGGGTACAGGGCAAGGGCTACGGCATGTCGCCGTACGCAACGTGGACGCGCGGCTCTGCGACGCGCTGGCCGACCCTGCGCGAAGCCCTGCTCAACGAAGCCGATATCGACGTGCAACTGCAGCAACCCGGCGGTTTCCATTTCTGCTTCAGCGAAACGGAATGGCAGGAACGCGCGGCGCGTCTGCAAGCGATCCGCGACGATCTGAACGGTGACTATCCGTTCGAGATGATCGCTCACGCAGAATTGAAACGCCGCTTGCCGGGCATTGGCCCGCAGGTGCTCGGCGCGAGCTATTCGCCGATGGATGGCCACGTCAATCCACTCAAGTTGCTGCGCGCGCTGCATACAGCCTGTGCCAGGCGAGGCGTGCAGATGACCTCCGGTGTGCGGGCGCAGCGTATCGAATGCGACGGCAGCGGCTTCGTGGTCGAAGCCGGCGGGCAGCGTTTTCATGCGGGACGTGTGGTGCTCGCCGCAGGCCTCGGCAATCGGGCGCTGGCGCAGCAGGTGGGCATTCAGGCGCCGGTCGCGCCGAACCGCGGGCAGGTGCTGATCGCCGAGCGGGTCGCGCATTTCCTCGATTTCCCCACCACCTATGTGCGGCAGACCGATGAGGGGACCGTGCAGATCGGCGATTCGATGGAAGACGTCGGCTTCAACGACGGCGTGACCGCTGATGTCGTGAGCCACATCGCATGGCGCGCCGTGCGCAGTTTTCCCGCGCTGGGCGAAGTGAAGCTGGTGCGCGCATGGGGTGCATTGCGCGTGCTGAGTCCCGATGGTTTTCCGATCTATCAGCAGTCCTCCGCTTGCCCGGGCGCGTATGTCGTGACGTGCCATAGCGGCGTCACACTCGCGGCTGCGCATGCATTGCGTGTCGCGCCGTGGATTGCGAAGGACCTCGTGCCGGCCGGCATCGAACATTTCTCCGGCGAGCGCTTCTTGCAGACCGACAAGGTATTTACACATGGTCACTGACAGTCTTTTCAACGTGCTGCCCCGGCAGGTCCAGGACGACGCAAGCGGCACCGTCACCATCTCGTTCGATGGAACGGCGCTACGTGTACCGCAGGGCGTGAGTGTTGCCGCGGCCTTGCTCGCAGCCGGGATCGAACGCTTCCGCACGACGCCGGTGAGTGGCGCGGCACGCGCGCCGTATTGCATGATGGGTGTGTGCTTCGAGTGCCTCGTCGAAATCGACGGCGTGGCGAACCGGCAGAGCTGCCTCGTGCCGGTAGCCGAAGGCATGGCCGTCCGTTCGCAATCCGGCATGCGCGAATTGAACAGCTTCGTTAGCTTCGCAGGAGACGCGCACGATGAACGCTAATCACGTGGACCTGGTGATCGTCGGGGCGGGGCCGGCCGGCATGGCCGCCGCAACCGTCGCGGCGCAACGCGGCTTGAGCGTGACCGTGCTCGACGAGCAGGCCACGCCCGGCGGGCAAATCTATCGCGCAATCACGCAGACCAGTGCGCGTCGTCTGGAGATTCTCGGCCCGGACTATGCCGCGGGCGGCGAACTGGCGCGCGCCTTCGCCGCGAGCGGTGCGAAACACGAACGCGGTGCCTCGGTCTGGCAGGTGACGGCGGAACGGAGTGTCGATTATGTGCAGGACGGCGTGGTGAAATCGCTGCAAGCCGGCTCGATCATCCTGTGCAGCGGCGCGATGGAGCGGCCGTTTCCGATTCCGGGCTGGACCCTGCCGGGCGTGATGACGGCCGGCGCCGCGCAGATCCTGCTGAAGAGCGCCGAAGTGGTGCCGTCGCAGCCGGTCGTGCTGGCGGGCTGCGGACCGCTGCTGTATCTGCTCGGCTGGCAGTATCTGCGCGCGGGCGTGCCGATTCGCGCGATCGTCGATACGACCGCGAGCGCCGACTATCGCCGTGCGCTCGCGCATCTGGGCGGCGCACTCAGAGGTTGGCGGCAGCTCGCGAAAGGGCTGAAACTGATGCGCGCGTTGAAACGCGCCGGCGTGCCGTTTCATCAGGGCGCAACGAACCTCTCGCTCGAGGGCACGGACGCGGTGGCCGCGATCCGTTTTACTGTCGAAGGCAACGCGCAACGTATTCCCGCTGAGGTCGTGCTGCTGCATCAGGGCGTCGTGCCGAATACGCAGATTAGCTGGTCGTTGCGCGCGCAACATAGGTGGGACGATGCCCAGTTGTGCTGGGTTCCCGTTACCGACGCATGGGGCGAACTCGACGTGTCCGGTATCTACGTCGCGGGCGACAGCCGCGGCATCGGCGGTGCGCAAGCCGCCGCGGAGCAGGGGCGGCTCGCGGCGCTGGAGATCGTGCATCGGGCCGGTCGGATCGACCGCGCGACGCGTGACTCGCTGGCCGTTCCAATCAAACGGGTGCTGCGCGAGATGTTGCAGATCCGCCCGTTTCTCGATGCACTCTACCGGCCGAAGGACGCCAATCGTGTCCCTGCCGACGAGGTCACGATTTGCCGCTGCGAAGAGGTGACCGCAGGACAGTTGCGCGGCTTCGTGAAGCTCGGCTGTCTCGGTCCGAACCAGGCGAAGTCGTTCGGCCGCTGCGGCATGGGACCGTGTCAGGGTCGCCTTTGCGGACTGACCGTAACCGAGGTGATTGCGGATGCGCGGGGCGTGTCGCCGGCCGAAGTCGGTTATTACCGTGTGCGTCCGCCGATCAAGCCAGTCACGCTCGCCGAACTCGCGGCTGCGCATGAAGCGGCGCTGCAACGCGCTGCCCAGCCGGTCGAGACGTCTGCCGAAGCCCACGACACCCCAGCGCGATGAACAGCGCGAGCGGAGTTGCGGGTGCCGATGTCGTGGTGATCGGCGGTGGCCTGCATGGCTTGTCGAGCGCGCTGCATCTGGCGCGGCGCGGTGCCAGCGTGGTCGTGCTGGAACGCGACGTGTGCGGGCGCCATGCCTCGGGCGTGAATGCCGGTGGCGTGCGCACGCTCGGACGCCACGACGCGGAGATTGCGCTTTCGCTGGCGTCGCGCGATTTGTGGTTCGGGTTAGCGGAACTGGTCGGCGACGACGCCGGTTTCGTCCCGTCCGGTCAGTTGAAAGTGGCCGAGAGCGAGGCAGAGCTTGCGACGTGTCGTGCACGGGTTGCGCATCTGCAAACGCTCGGCTTTACGCACGAAGTCATGGTCGATGCTTCCGTCGTTCGGGACCTCGTGCCGAGTTTGGCGCGGCACGTCGTGGGCGGCGTATGGGTCGAGCACGACGGCCACGCATTGCCGTTTCGCGCGGTCACGGCGTTTCGGCTCGCGGCGCAACAGGCCGGTGTCGAGATCCATGAACAATGCGCGGTGCGCGGTATCACACGCCGCGATGGACAGTGGGATATCGAAGCGACAACCGGACGGTGGCGCGCGCCGCACGTCGTCAACGCGGCAGGTGCGTGGGCCGGTGAACTCGCGCGGCAAGCGGGCGAGCCGGTGCCGGTCGAGCCGCGCGGCTTGATGCTGATGGTCACGCAGGCTGTCGCGCCGTTCGTCAAACCCGTGCTCGGCGCAACGGGACGCCCGCTGTCGTTCAAACAGTTCAGCAATGGCACGGTCGTGATCGGCGGCGCGCTCGAATGTACCGCCGATATGACAGCAGGGCAGTGCGTGCTCGATTTTCCGCAGTTGGGCAAAAGCGCGCGGACAGTCACCGACCTGTTCCCGCACTTGCGGCATGTCGTGGTCAACCGTGCGTGGGCCGGTATCGAAGGTTTCATGCCCGATGGCATTCCGGTGATTTCCCGCAGCGGCACGCATGACGGTCTGGTGCACGCGTTCGGTTTCTCCGCGCATGGGTTCGAGCTTGGACCGATTGTCGGCAGCGTGGTGGCCGAGCTGGTGTGCGATGGACGCAGTACGCACGACATCGAGGCATTCCGGATTGGGCGTTTTGCATCCGCGGCGCGTAGTCAAGGCGAAGCACAGCAGGCTTCATAGCGTTTTCTCACAACCTTAAAGACACAGACAATGAGCGATATTCAACGTTTCGAAACCAATCCGCGCCTCTCGCGCATCGTGATTCACAACGGCATCGTGTACCTCGCGGGGCTGACGGCGACCTCGCGCGACGGTGATGCGAAGGCGCAAACCGAGGAGATCCTGAGCAAACTGGACGGGCATCTGAAAACGGCAGGCACCGATAAGACGCGACTGTTGTCCGTGCAGATCTGGGTGGCCGATATGGCTCGCGACTTCGGTCCGATGAATGCCGCATGGGAAGCCTGGGTGCCTCGCGATGCGGCACCGGCGCGCGCGACTTGCGAGGCTGCGTTGGCGGCGCCGGAGATTCGCGTTGAGGTGATAGTGACCGCTGCGCTGTAAGCGGGTAGCTGCGCGTTCATCTGATTGATGAAGACGTGCTTCACATGAGCGGGCTCAGAAATGTCAGCCTTCGTCGCCGGATAGCTGCGCAACCAGTCGGTCACGATGCCGCGCGGCACCGGGTTTGAGCGAAGTACCCGGCGCAGGACGCGCTTTGCCGCGTCCTTGTCGTGCCGCTTTGGCACACTGGGCGAATGTAGCGCCGAACCTGCCGCACCAGCAACGGATTGTTTCGTATGTGACCACGACACCCCGTTCGAGCAACAGCTCCTCAATGTCGCGCAGGCTCAGGCTGAACCGGAATACCACCGAATCGCGCCGCTGATGACGACCGCAGGGAAGCGGTGACTGTGATAAAGCGATTTCGTTTTCTTCATCGCTTCATTCTACCGCTGATGCCCCTTCAACCCGATAGAGCCTTGAAGACAGCAGTGAAGTCGTGCGTATAAGAATTCATGCACCGATTGGTTTTTTATTGATGTTTTGCACAATAGATATTTCTCGATTTTTCTCACATTCGTCATCGAATTGACGCGGAAGGTAAGGGAATCCAGTCGACCGTCCGTGGCGCTTCATTGCAGAATCAATCGATGGTTTCCGATATCCATCGTCTTTAATTTATTTCAATAATTGAAATAATAATCATTGAATTTCCAGAAAAGATATGGAATTGACTTGAGTCAATACCCTGTGGGCCAGCGCGAATACATTCGTGACGAAGGGTGGAACGAAGTTGCATCTGTATCGTCGGCGCCGACGAAGGCACGCCGATCTGTCTGACCACAGGCTCGCGTTCATTGCGCAATCCGCGGTGCGGTTGCCGCAGCCGGGGCATCGGTCCCTGAACGTCCTCGTTGCCGGTGCGGCGAGCCGTTCTACCCGGCATTGCGCTGCGTGCGTTCGCGCCGGCGAAATCTCCTTTATGAGGATCGACAATGACGGCAAGTGAAGACTTATCCGCGCAGCCACATTCCTGGTTCAGGCTCAGGGACGGCAAGCTGGCGCGGCTCGAGGCGGCGCAGCCTTTCGCAAATGGCAAGGTGATCGATCGAAGCCATATCGTCGAGGCCCTGCAGGCGATCATCAAACCCGGGGACCGCGTGGCCCTCGAAGGCGACAACCAGAAGCAGGCGGACTTTCTTTCCCGGGCGCTCGCCGAAGTGGATCCGTCGCGGATCCATGATATCCATCTGCTGATCTCGACCATCAGCCGCGCCGAGCACCTCGACATCTTCGAGACGGGCATCGCGCGCAAGCTCGACTTTTCGTACGCGGGGCCGCAGAGCCTGCGCGTCGCGCAACTGCTGGAAGACGGCAAGCTGGAAGTCGGTGCGATCTATACGTATATCGAACTCTATGCGCGGATGTTCATTGATCTGACACCGAACGTCGCGCTCGTCTGCGCGGTCCAGGCCGATCGCGAAGGCAATCTGTATACGGGGCCCAACACCGAGGACACGCCGACGATCGTCGAGGCAGCCGCATTCCGGCACGGCGTGGTGATCGCCCAGGTCAATGAGATCGTCGATACGCTTCCGCGCGTCGATATCCCGTCTTCATGGGTCGATTTCGTCGTCGAGGCTGACCGGCCGTTCGCGATCGAACCACTCTTCACGCGCGACCCACGGCACATCGACGAGCTGCAGATTCTGATGGCAATGATGGTGATTCGCGGAATCTACGAGCGGCACGGCGTGAGCGCCTTGAATCACGGTATTGGCTTCGACACGGCCGCCGTCGAGCTTCTGTTGCCCACCTATGGGGAAGCGCTCGGTCTGAAGGGAAAGATCTGCCGCAACTGGGCGCTCAATCCCCATCCGACGTTGATTCCCGCGATCGAAAGCGGCTGGGTCGAGAGCATCCATTCGTTTGGCAGCGAGGTCGGCATGGAGGAATACATTCGTGCCCGCTCCGATATCTACTTCGTGGGCCACGACGGCAGCCTGCGCTCGAACCGGGTGCTATGCCAGCTCGCCGGCCAGTACGGCGTAGACCTTTTCATCGGCTCCACGCTGCAGATGGACGCCGACGCCAATTCGTCGACCGTCACGCTCGGGCGGCTTGCCGGGTTCGGCGGTGCGCCGAACATGGGACACGATCCCCACGGCCGGCGTCATAGCAGCAAGCCTTGGCTCGAGATGATCACTTCGCAGGCGCCGGTCGTGCGCGGCCACAAGCTCGTCGTGCAGACGGTCGAAACGTTCAGACCGGGTGGCGTACCGTCATTCGTCGAGCGTCTCGACGCGATCGAAGTGGGCAAGCGCAGCGGCATGGCGGTGGCGCCCGTGATGATCTATGGCGATGACGTCACGCACGTCGTCACCGAAGAGGGGATCGCTTACGTCTACAAGGTGCAGGGCGAGGAGCGGCGCGCCGCCATCGCGGCCGTCGCCGGCGCGACGGAGATCGGCCGCAGCGCCGAAGCGGGCCGCACCGCGGAGCTGCGCAGCCGCGGGATCGTCGCCTATCCGGAGGATCTTGGCGTCAGGCGCATCGATGCGAAGCGCTCGCTGCTTGCCGCACGCAGCATCGAAGATCTGGTGGCCTGGTCCGGAGGGCTCTATGCTCCGCCCGCACGCTTTCGCAACTGGTGATCGCCATGGACTTCGGCATTCACCGGCAGGAACCGATGACCGGCTTCCATGCATCAGGGTCCGGGGGACTTTCCGATACGGCGGACATGACGCGCTCGCGGCGTCCACACAAGGAGGCGGGCGTAGACCTGGCGTGCCAGCTGGCCGATGCGGCCGTGCAGGCGCTGCTCGACGAGGCGGAGCTGACACCCAAGCCAGCGCTCGTGGATCGCAGGGGCCGCGGCGCCCATACCGACCTCGATCTCTGCGTCATGCGGCGCTCGGCACACTCGTTGCGTCCTGGCTTTACCGCAATGGCGCACGCGGCGGCTTCGAGCCTGCCGAAGCGCCATCTGCGTGAAACACTCGGACGGATCGGCCGTGAGGCCGAACAGACGATGCTCGCGGTGACGGACGGCAGCAATGCGCATCGCGGTGCGATCTGGGTGATCGGTCTGCTGGTGGCGGGCACGGCGCGCGCGCGTGAGCGCAGCGCGGATGTGATTGCCGCAGAGGCCGCGGGCATCGCGCGCCAGCGGGACCGTTTCGTGCCCGCAGTGGTGTCGAATGGCCAGCATGTCAGCCGCCGCTATGGCGTGCGAGGGGCGCGCGGCGAGGCCGAGGACGGTTTTCCGCACGTCGTTTCGGTTGCCTTGCCGGCGCTTCGGGCGGCCCGGGGCGAGGGGCGCAGCGAAGACGCGGCCCGGCTCGATGCGCTCCTGTCGATCATGGCCTTGCTCGACGATACGTGCCTGTTGCATCGCGGCGGCATCGAGGCGCTATCCGCCGCCAAGCGCGGTGCGAGTGAAGTCATGGCCGCTGGCGGCAGCGGAACGTCCGCCGGACTGTGTCGGCTGGCGGCGCTCGATGCCGATCTGCTCACACGCAACGCGTCGCCTGGCGGGGCAGCCGATCTGCTCGCAGCCGCGCTGTTTCTTGACCATATCGAACGGGATGAGCGCTTGTCGATTCCCGTTCAACCAAGGAGTCGATGATCAATGGAAACCCTTCGATATGAGTATCCGGTTTCGAAGCCGGTCAAGCGTCGTGCCCACGTGGGCGTGGTTGGTTCGGGCGACCTTGAAGTGCTGATCGAGCCGGTGGACGGCAATACCGCACAGGTGGTGATCAATACCAGCGTCGACGGATTCGGGCGGGTATGGAAGACCGTCGTCGACCGCTTTTTCACGCGTTTTGACGGCCGTGTGGCGATTGAAATCAACGATTTCGGCGCGACACCGGGTGTCGTATTGCTGCGCCTGGAACAGGCTGTCGAGGAGTTGGAGCAATGAATGCACAGACTGATTGGAAGCGCTTTCTGGCGCGCAGAAGTTTCATCGAACTCGATGCGCGCGAGCGGACGATTGCGCTGCTGGACGCCGGCTCATTCCGCGAGATCGTCGGTCCGTTCGACCGGCTCAAGTCGCCGTGGCTGCCGATTCAGGGCATCGTGGCACAGGCAGACGACGGCGTCGTGATTGCGCGCGGAACGATCGACGGCGAGCCCGCCGTGGTTGCCGCGATCGAGAGCGCATACCAGGGCGGCAGTATGGGCGAGGTGTCGGGCGCGAAGATCGCCGGGGCGCTGGAGCTGGCACTGCGCGATAACGAAAACGGCATCCGGACCCGTGCGGTGCTGTTGCTGGAAACCGGTGGCGTGCGCCTGCAGGAGGCCAACCTCGGACTTGCTGCCATCGCTGAAATTCACGCGGCGATCGTCGCGTTGCGGCGCCACGTGCCGGTGGTAGGCGTGATTGGCGGAATGGTGGGCTGTTTCGGCGGAATGTCGCTTGCGGCCGCGCTGTGCAGCTATCTGATCGTTACGCGCGAAGCGCGTCTCGGCATGAACGGACCCGAGGTGATCGAGCAGGAAGCGGGTATCGAGGAAATCGATTCGTCCGACAGGGCACTGATCTGGAGTTTGATCGGCGGCGAGCAGCGGGCGCGGCTCGGCATGGTCGATGCGCTCGTCGAAGACGATGCCACGCAGATAGCGAAGCAGGTCCGCGCGACGTTCGCGCTAGGTATTCCCAAGGTGCATCGCTGCGAAGCGCTGGATACCTACCTGCCGCGCATCGGCGAAGTGGACACCAGCAAACAGCTTACAGGCGTCGAGCTTGCGACGCTTTGGGGAAACAAAGGAGATTCGAAATGAGCGATGCTCTCACGATGTCCGCCGGTCCTCATGCGAGCCGCGGGCGCGTATGGTTGCATGCATTGACGGGGCAGGAGGGGCAGGGATTCGGCCAGAGCCGCTCAGTGTTGTTCGCCGATGCGCCGCTCGGCGATAGGGATGCACGCTTTATCGCCGTGGTGCCCGACCCGGCGAACCGGTTTCCCCGTGCGCGCCAGGGTGAGGTCGGACTCGAGCAGGGCTGGGCGCTGGCAAACATCGTTCGGCAGACGATCGATGCGCATCGCGGCGGCGACGAACAGCGCCGTCCTATCGTCGCCGTGGTCGATGTTGTCGGCCAGGCTTATGGACGGCGTGAGGAACTGATGGGTATTCACATGGCCTGTGCCGCAGCGGCCAACGCTTATGCGCAGGCCCGGCTGGCGGGTCACCCGGTCATCGCGCTGATTGTCGGGCACGCCATGTCGGGCGCCTTTCTCGCACACGGCTACCAGGCGAACCGCATCGTCGCGCTGGATGCGCCCGACGTGCTGATCCACGCCATGGGACAGGCTGCCGCGGCCCGCATCACACGCCGCACGGTCGAACAGCTTGTCGAACTGGGCAATCGCATCCCGCCGATGTCGTACGACATCCGTCACTACGCGAAGCTTGGGTTGCTCGACAACCTGATCGAGGGTGTCGATGCGAACGCGCCGGATGCCGCCGCCGTGCAACAGGTACGCAAGGTGCTGGCCGGCACGCTTGACTCCATCCGGGAGGATGGCGTGCGCGATCTGTCGGCCCGCTACCGCTCGAAGGAGGCGCAGACGATGCGTGCGGCCTCGATCGAAGTACGCAAGCGCCTCGCGGAGCAATGGTAAGCGGCGACAAGGCAAAGACGTAGGACAGGGGCAGGTTCGCAAGGGCGCAGGGGCGGCTTTTCCGCTTGCGGCCAGGTTTGCCGGGCGGATTCCAGCCAGGCAGTAGCGCAAGGGTGGCCGAACCACGAAGGTGGTGAGCGACGTCTGCCGGGGCACGCTGCCTTGAGTCCCACCATATTTAACCAGCATCCATCAAGAGAAGAACATGTTCAACCTTATCGTTACCGCGCTGCTACCGGTCTTTCTGGTGCTCGCGCTGGGCTATTTCGCCGGCAGGCGCAAGCTCGTAGACAACCAGAATGTGTCGAGTCTCAATGTCCTGCTCATGCAGTTCGCGCTGCCGCTGACCTTGTTCATCTCGATCGCAAAGACACCGCAGTCGGTCATCATGCAGAATGGCCAACTGGCGCTTCTGCTCGCGTTGGGCCTCGTCATCGTGTATGCGATCGTCGGGTGGATGCACCGGAGGATCTTCGGCCTGTCGTTGTCTGACGCGGCGGTGCAGACGCTGACGATCGCGTTCCCGAATTTCGCGTCGATCGGCTTGCCGCTGGTGCTGCCGATCTTCGGGCAACAGGCGTCATTGTCGGTTGCGATCGCGATCGCAGTCGGCTCGGTCACCATCTCGCCAATGACGCTTGCGTTACTCGATCTGGACAAGGCGCGCCAGACGGATGCCGGTCATTCGGTATCCGCCGCACGCCAGTTCCTGATCGCACTCGGACATTCGGTGCGCAAGCCCATCTTCGTGGGACCGATGCTGGGTCTTGTCGTCGCGCTGATCGGCATCAAGCTCCCGGTGCTCGTCGCAACGGCATTGGGGCCGATCACGGCGGCCACGGCCGGCATCGGCCTGTTCCTGACCGGCCTGATGCTGTCCGCCCAGGTGATCAAGATCGACGCCGATGTCACCTTCGGCGCGGCGGTCAAGAACATCGTGCAGCCTCTGCTGGTTTTCGGACTGGCGAGACTCTTTCACTTCCCCGCAACGATTGCCGGCCAGGCGGCACTGCTGACCGCGATTCCGGCCGGATTCTTCGGACTGGTGTTCGGCGCGAGCAGCGGGGTCCGGCCGCCCGTCGCCGGTGCAACGTTGCTCGTTTCTTCGATCTGCAGCGTTGTTACGCTGTCGATTGCGATCTGGCTGCTTGCTCCGAAATAACCCGAAGGTATGCGTATGCGACGGAAACGCCGATAGGGATACTGGATGAGCGACGTCCAACCCAACAGGAACGAATCATGATGAACATTGCATTTCTCTTTCCTGGGCAAGGGGCGCAAACGCCCGGATTTCTGCACCGGTTGCCGACACACCCTGTCATCGCCGCGACGCTTGACGAAGCAGGTGCCGTTCTCGGCATGGATGCTCGCACGCTGGATACCGAGGCGGCGCTCGCTTCGACGGTCGCGGTCCAGTTGTCGGGGCTGATCGCGGGCATCGCAGTGACGCGCGCGCTGAATGCCGAAGGAGTCGAAGCCGATGCGGTCGCCGGGTTATCGAGCGGCGCCTACACCGCCGCGGTCGCGTGTGGTGCGCTGGATTTTGCAACGGCGCTACCGCTTCTCAAGCTGCGCGCGGAACTGATGGAGCGCGCCTATCCGCATGGCTTCGGGCTGGCAGCAGTGGTCGGGCTGGACGAAGCGCGCGTGGCACGGCTGATCGGCGAAATCGACACAGGTGGACAGCCGCTCTATATCGCGAACCTGAATGCGCAGACACAGATCGTGTTGGCCGGCAGCGACGCGGCGCTCGAAGTGGGCATCGAGGCGGCGAAGCGCGCCGGTGCGAGAAAGGCCCAGAAGATGGCGGTCAGTGTGCCGTCTCACTGCGCGCTGATGGACGATGTCGCGGCGAGACTCAGCGAAGCGGTGGCCCGCGTCGAGATTGCGCGGCCGCGGATTCCCTACGTCGGGAATGTCGGCGCGCGTGTGTTGAGAGAGCCGCGGGACATCGGGCGCGACCTGTCGAGCAACGTGGCTCATACGGTGCGCTGGCACGATTCGATGACGGTTCTGTATGAAATGGGCGTACGCTATTTCTTCGAAGCGCCGCCGGGGACGGTGTTGACCGGGCTGATTCACGAGTCCTTCGACGACGCGAAGGCACGTAGCCTGACCGATACGCCGATCGAGACGATCGTCTATCTGGCAAGACGTGCCCGGTCGTACTGAGGTGAGCGTCCACCATCCCCCTGCGAAACGCTTTGCATGTTCAGTCGAGAGATTTGCGGAATCGCAACACGCTGATTGTCAGCATGACCACGCCCAGTAGACCCATTGCCGCGAGTTGCGGCCATAGCACGGCAAAGCCAACGCCTTTGAGGAACACCGAGCGCAGCACGACGAGAAAATAGCGTAATGGATTGATCAGCGTGATCCATTGCATGATTCTGGGCATGGCTGCGATCGGAAACGCGAATCCCGACAGGATGAAAAGCGGGTTGATGAGAAAGAAATTCAGGGCAAATGCCTGTTGCTGAGTGCGCGAGAAGGTCGACAGCAGCAAGCCGAGACCGAGCGCCGCCAGCAGGAAAAGCGATGCGCCCGCCAGCATGACGAGCAGATTCCCGACGAACGGAACGTGAAACCACCAGACGCCGACCGCTGTAACGAGCGCGACGTCGCCCAGACCGATCAGGAAGAACGGCACGGTCTTGCCGAGGATGAATTCGACCGGCCTGATCGGGCTCACCATGATCTGCTCGAGCGTGCCGATCTCCCGCTCGCGAACCACCGCAAACGCCGTGAGGCTCACTACCTGCATCAGCGAGAGCGTGCCGACCACGCCTGGAATGAAAAACCAGCGGTCGTCGATGGCGTCGTTGTACCAGGGACGCTCGCGCAGCGAGACCGCCACGGTGGACCGCGCCGCTCCGGCAGACTGGGGCCAGGCCTCGCTTGTCTGGTCGGTCTGGAATTGCGTGACGATCTGGCTGACGTAACCGAGCGCGATGAGCGCCGTGTTGGAATTGGTGCCGTCCACGATGACCTGCAACGGCGCGCTGCGGCCGTCGTTCAGATATTGCGAGAACCCTGCATGGATCACGATTGCCATCGTCGCATCGCCGGTATCGATGTCATGGGTGATCTCCCGTTCCGTGCCGGCATTGTCCACGACGTAGAATTTGCCGGTGGCGGCGAAGTGAGAGACAAGGCTGCGGCTTGCCTGGCTATGGTCGAGATCGAGTATGGCGAGACTCACATGATTGACTGTGAAGGTCGCGGCGTAACCGTAGACGATGACCTGCAGCAACAGCGGCACGATAAGCCGGAACATTGCCCAGCGGTCGCGCTTGAGTTCGAGAAACTCCTTCATCAGCATAACCTGCAGGCGGTCGAACATGACGGGCTAGTCCAGGTGTTTGTGGAAGGCACGGGCGGCCATCCAGATGATGGCGAGCGCATACACCGCCAGCGCAAGGATCGGCGCGGCAAGCTCGGCAACGGTGCTGCCTTTCAGGAACACCGCGCGCAGGATCGTGATGTAGTAGCGCGCGTAGACCAGCAGGGTCGCAGCCTGAATCGGCGCGGGCATCTGGTCGATCGCAAAGGTGTAGCCCGACAGCATGCTGGTCGGCAGCATGGTCAGCAGCAGCGCGACCTGGCTCGCGCCGAGCTGGCTGCGAATGTGGACCGAGACCAGATAGCCGATGCCGAGCACGACGAGCGTAAAGAGCGCGGTGGTGGCGACCAGCGTGACGATGCTGCCGCGAAACGTCACGCCAAACCAGAAGATTGTGCTGAGCAGGCAGAACGTGGCGTTCGCGAGACCGATCGCAAAGTACGGCAGCAGCTTGCCGAGCATCATTTCGAGCGCGGTGATCGGGGTCGAGATGAGTTGCTCCATCGTTCCGCGTTCCCATTCGCGTGAAACCGTTAGTGACGTGAGCTGCGCGCCGACCAGCGCGAGAATCACCGCGACGACCCCCGGTATGATGAAATTGCGGCTGTCCAGTCCTTCGTTGAACCAGACACGCGGTTCCAGATCGACCTGGCCGACCGTTTGCGGCTGCAGCCCATGCGCCTGGTTCCAGCGGGACTGGAATCCGGCGGTGGTCTGGGCGATTACGCCCTGCGCATAGCCAATGGCGATATTGGTCGTATTGGCGTCGGTCGCATCGAACACGGTTTGCACCGAGGCGACGCCGGTCGTCGTGAACACGCGCGAAAAATCGACTGGAATGGTGACCACGCCGGCACAGGTACCGCGGTCCATCGCGTCGCGCAGCGCGCGCTCGTTGTCCAGAGGGTGGACGGCCGAGAACCACTTCGACGAGACGAAGTTCTGCACGAGTTCGCGGCTGATCTGGCTATGTTCCTGGTCGTCGACGCACAACGGTATGCGTCTGATGTCCAGACTGACGCCATAGCCCAGGAGCACCATCTGCAGTAGCGGCATGAGCAGTGCAATCGCGAGGCTGCGCGGGTCGCGCCAGATCTGCAGCGTTTCCTTATAGGCCATTGCCAGCAGGCGTCTCAGGTTCATTGCGGATGGGCGCCTTTGTCCGTGCGGGAGACAATCCGCACAAACACATCCTCGAGGCTTGGATGGATGGCGCGGGGCGGTGTCGATTCGATGTGCCGTTGCGCCAGTCGCGCCACGAGCCCGGCTTCAGTCATACCGGTGCGCATCAGCACGTGCAGCCGGTCGCCGAAGATCGCGGCGTCGATCACATCCGGCGCCTCGCGTAACGCTGCAAGGGCGGCACCAAGCGGCGCGCAGACCAGTTCGAACAGATTGCCGCCGAGGTTGTGCTCGCGCAGGGCGCCCGGACTGCCGATCGCTACCAGCCGGCCCGCGTCGATCAGCGCAATGCGGTGGCAGTACTCCGCTTCTTCCATATAGTGCGTGGACACCAGCACGGTCACGCCGCTCGCGGCAAGTTCGTGAATCAGATCCCAGAAGCGCCGGCGCGCTTCCGGTTCGACACCCGAGGTCGGTTCGTCGAGAAACAGCACGGGCGGGCGATGCAGGATCGCGCAGCCGAGCGCGAGCCGTTGTTTCCAGCCGCCGGCGAGCGTGCGCACGAGCGTATCGTCGCGTCCCTCCAGTCCCGCCATGGCGATGGCGCGCCGGATCCGCTCGTCGATCTCGGGCCGGGGCACCCGGTAGATACCGCAGAAAAAACGCAGATTTTCGCGGCAGGTCAGGTCGCCGTATAACGAAAATTTCTGCGACATGTAGCCGATGTGGGCGCGCAGTGCTTCGGCCTGGGTACCGACATCGAAACCGGCCACTGATGCCTGTCCGGCGCTCGGCGAGAGCAGTCCACACAGCATGCGGATGGTGGTCGACTTGCCCGCTCCGTTGGGGCCGATGAAGCCGACGACTTCGCCTTTGCTGATGGACAGATCGAGGCGATCCACCGCGGTGAAGGTGCCGAACCGTTTGGTCAGGCCGCTCGCCTTGACGACGGGGTCCGCGGGATTGGTCATGCTGCGCTTCCCGACCCGACGAGGGCGACAAAGACATCTTCGATGCCGGGTTCGACAGGCGTAATCGTCGCGTAGGCGATTGTCTTGCCGGCAAGGAGGGTGCCCAGTTCCGGCGTGCGGCGCGCGGCGTCATCGACTCGCACATGCACGCGGTCGCCCATCAGCAATGCTCCCAGCACACCCGGCGCGTCGACGAGCGCGTCGTGCACCGCGCGCGGGTCGGGTGCGACGACGGCGAGCAGTGCCCCCGGCATGGCTTGCTTGAGCCGCGCGGGCGTGTCGCATTGGCGGACTTCGCCGGCATGCAGCAACGCCAGACGTGAGCAGCGCTCGGCCTCGTCCATATACGCGGTGGACAGCACGATGGTGACGCCGCTTTCACGCAGGTTGTACAGGATTTCCCAGAAATCACGCCGTGACACAGGGTCCACGCCGGTTGTCGGTTCGTCGAGCAACAGCACGCGTGGTGTGTGAATCAAGGCGCAGACGAGACCGAGCTTCTGCTTCATGCCGCCGGACAACTGGCCGGCCAGGCGTTGCCTGAACGGCACGAGGCCCGCCGCCTCGAGGAGCTGGCCGCTGCGCTCGCGCTGCGTCTTGCGCGGCACGCTGAACAGCTCGCCATAGAACGAGACGTTCTCGGCGACGGTCAGATCCTCATACAGGCCGAAGCGCTGCGGCATGTAACTGAGCGCCGCCTTGGCGCGCTCGGGCGCGGCCACCACGTCGATATCATCCAGCCGGATTTCCCCGGAATCGGGGCGCAGCACGCCAGCGAGCATGCGCATGATCGTGGTTTTGCCCGCGCCGTCCGGTCCGACAAGCCCGAAGATTTCCCCTCGCGCGATGTCGAAGCTGATGCCGCGCACGGCGTGCACGGTCCCGAAGCTGCGCACCAGCACGTGCGCGTGGATGGCTGGGATTGGCGGCGTGGTGCTCATTTTCCTGGCGCCAGCAGTGCTATCGACGCATCGGCGGGCATGCCCGGCAACAGTTCGTGGGTTGGGTTGTCGATATCGACACGAATCCGGTACACCAGCGTCACGCGCTCCGCGTGCGTCTCGACGGTTTTCGGCGTGAACTCGGCCTGCGGGGAAATGAAACTGATACGACCGCGATAGGTCTTGCCGGGATAAGAGTCGGTCGTCACGTCGACGGCCTCGTGCAGACGAACCTTGCCGATATCGGGCTCGTTCACATAGGCGCGCAGCCAGACATGGTCCAGTTCGTCGAGCGTAAAGATGGCGACACCGGCGCCCGCAAGCTGACCGAGTTCCGCTTCGCGCACGGCGATCACCCCGTCAAAGGGAGCGCGTAGCACCGTGTAAGACAGCATCACCTGATCGAGCTTGAGCTTTGCGTCGGCGGCGGCCTGGTTCGCGCGCGCAAGTGCGATGTTGTTGCGTGCGACTTCCACTAGTGCCTGATCGTGCGCGAGCGTGGCGGCGGATTGCCGCTCGGCGGTAAAGGCGAGATCGCGCGCCTGAACGGCGATTGCGTTGTTTTTCACAAGGGTTTCGTCACGCGCGAGGTCGAGTTGCTTTTCGGCAAGATCGAACTGGTCGCTGATGACGCTGTTACGAGCGGCGGCTAGTGTGCTTTCGTTTGCACTGATCTGCGCGGTTGTAACGTCCAGGTCGGTGCGGTCAATTTCGGTCTGCTGACGATACAGATGATCGTCGAGCCGTGCGAGCACCGTATCGCGTTTGACGTAGGCACCTTCGTCAAACGGTAGAAAGACAATCGGCGCCTGCACCTGAGTGACGCTCAGAACGCTTTCGTGCGCCTCGATGTTGCCGGATACGATGATCCGGTTGGCGTCCTGAGAGGGGCCGAACAGCGTCGGCCAGCGCCACGCGCCGTAACCTCCGATCGCGACAACGAGAAGCGCGAGCGCCAGCAGAACCTGCAGGCGGTGAGCCGATACCGTAGTGTGAAGTTTATCGAACACTGTTCTTTCGCGTTTTTGTTGTGACGAAACCGTTGGGTCATCCTCAATATCGGCGCCGCCGGATCATCTCGACGTGTCTGCGTCCTCGCTGCTGCCGTACGAGCTCCAGCGCCTCGCCGTGTCGCGCTCGGCCGGCGTCAGGGCCGGATAGTCGGTGTAGCCTGCAGCGCCGCCGCCAAAGAACGTCGCCCGGTCGGCAACGTTCAGCCGTGCTCCGATCCGCAGACGTTCCACGAGGTCCGGGTTGGCGATGTAGTGCCTGCCGAACGAGACGAGATCCGCGAGATTGTGCCGACGCGCGTTCAGCGCCAGTTCCAGGTCATAGCCGTTATTCGCCATGTAGAGTCCCTTGAACGATCGCCGCAGATGCTGGAAGTCGAATCCGTCCGGCTGCTCGCGCGGCCCCTGCGTCACGCCTTCGATGACATGGATATAGGCCAGACCGAATGCATTCAGTTGCCCGGCAACGTACCCATACGTTGCGGCGGGATCGCTGTCGAGAGCCGCGCCGTTGACGGGGCTGACCGGCGACAGACGAATACCGGTGCGCTCGCCGCCGCAGACTTCGGCGACCGCTTCGACCACTTCGAGCAGAAAACGCGCACGGTTTTCCCGCGAACCGCCATAGGCATCGGTGCGCCTGTTGGTGCTGTCGCGCAGGAACTGCTCGATGAGGTAGCCGTTGGCCGCATGGATCTCGACGCCGTCGAAGCCAGCCGCCAGCGCGTTTTGTGCCGCACGGCGATACTGTTCGACGATCTGGGGAATTTCCGCTGCATCCAGCGCGCGCGGTGTCGGGCAGGGCTGGAAGCCCGACGCGGTATAGGACGTAGCATCCGGTCTGAGCGCCGAAGGCGCGACCGGCAGCACGCCGCCTGGCTGCAAGGACGGGTGGGAGATCCGGCCGACGTGCCAGAGTTGCGGGAAAATCCTGCCGCCTCGGGCGTGGACGCCTTCTGTTACCTGCCGCCAGCCTTCGATCTGCATGTCGTCATAGATGCCTGGCGTCAACGCATAGCCTCTTGCAGTGGGCGAGATGTTGACGCCCTCGCTGATGATCAGTCCGGCCGAGGCCCGCTGCGCATAGTATTCGGCAATCAGCGCACCGGGGATGCCGTGTTCGTCAGCGCGGCTGCGCGTCAGCGGCGCCATGACGATACGGTTTGCCAACTGGGAGGGCCCAAGTTGAACCGGTTGAAACAGGTCACTGAGCGTCTGGGCCGTTTCTATCGTGCTTGCCATCGATCTCTCCTCGCGTGCCGCCCGGCGCGGGGCCGGATAGCGGTGGCCGGCAGCGCGTGCACCGGAACACCACGAGCGTAGACCGTCAAGGGCGGGCACCTTTGACCTTGGTCAACGAGGGAATCGATCAATCCACACAGACAAGCGTGTCGCTAGCCGTCGTCACCGGTGATTGACCGGGCTGAACACAATTTGATCCAACGCAAGTCAGGTGCAATCTGTCGAGCGTCTACTTGATAGGCGCGTGGCTTCCTTCCAAGCCATTTCGCCATCGAAAGTGACCGGGAAGCATTTGCTTTCCGGTATTCCTTGAGGAGAGTATTCATGCAGTCCTACATGACCATGACGGCGCTTCTGGCCGTCTCCACACTGCTTGCCGTTGCAACGTTCAGACGCATGACCGTCACCCGGATGACCACTCAAAAAATCGCGGCGCGGCGTCGGGCGCCGTGAAAGATCTGCCACTTGCCGACGTCTATCAGTTGCTGGAACCCGGTCCTGTTGTCCTGCTTACGACCTGTCATAACGGACGCACCAACGTTATGACGATGTCGTGGCACATGATGGTCGAATTTACGCCGCCGCTGGTGGCGTGTGTCGTCAGCCGTGCGGATTACAGTTTCGCCGCGTTGCGGGCGACCCGCGAATGCGTCATTGCCGTTCCGGGGGTGGAGCTTGCGCCGAAAGTGGTCAAGATCGGTAATTGCTCGGGACGCGAGATCGACAAATTCGAGACCATTGGTTTGACGCCACTACCGGCTGAATGCATCTCACCGCCGCTGATCGCGGAATGCTTCGCCAATCTCGAATGCAGGGTAGTCGAGACGCGGTTAGTGAACAAATACGACCTCTTCGTGCTGGAAGTGCTGAAAGCATGGAGGGATCCGCGTCAGCGCAATCCGAAGACAATTCACCATTGCGGATATGGTGTCTTCGTCGTCGATGGCGAAACGATCCGGCTGAAGTCAAGAATGCCGTGACGAATCACCAATCAGGATGGCTCTGTCAGGTTGATGGTGCGGCAGGTTCGCGACGCTATGATCGCCCAGTTGTGCCAAAGCGGTGCGACAAGGCCGCGGGCAAAGCGCTTTTTCAAACGGGTGCTGCGTTCCGCGGCCGCGCCGCGCAAGATTGTCACTGACCAGTTGCGCAGCTACCCGGCTGCGAAGGCGGAGATTCCGGCGCTGGCCGGCGTGAAGCACGTGTTCGTGAAGGTCGCGGCCCGGGTGAACAACCGGGCGGAGAACAGCCACCAGCCGACGCGCGAGCGCGAACGCCGCATGCGCGGATTCCGGGACCCGAGACGTACGCAGGCGTTCCTGTCGAGCTTTGGTCCGATCCGGCAGCATTTTGCGATCGGGCGACACCTGCTTCGCGCTTCGGCTTACCGCAGGCAGCTCGCCGTGCGCTTCGAATCGTGGCACACCTTCACCGGTGTCGCCCAGAATCCGTCTGCCACTTTTTGAATGGCTGTTGTACTTGCCAATGCTGCGGCCTGAGACCATTAACGTGACAAAGCCCGGAGGATAGTCCGGTGCCTGGCAGCTTTATTTTACTCAGCAAGCACACTACGCAACGCGGCTTCCAGCGAATACATCCCGTTTTGCAGCACGCGAATGCCGTCTTGCCGGATATCGTCTTCGAGCTCCGTGCATTGCTTCACAAGGTCGAGATAACGGAAGATACCGAGCTGGCCCTTGAGCGAATGCAGCTCGGCCAGCGCATCTCCTGCGTTTTGTTCCTGCACCGCCTTGCGAAGTAAAACAAGGCTCTCCTTGACCGACTCGTCGAACATGGCCCGCACATGAGGCGGGATGCTGCTCGCCGTTAGGAGCGTCGGCGTATCTTCCCTGGGCGCATCGAGGCGAACGCCCTTCGCACCGGCAACCGGCAGCAGCGCGTCGTATAGTTGGCGCAGCGAAAGCGGCTTGCCCAGTATCTGCGTGATACCCATAGCATTCAGACGCGTGACCTTGTCCGCTGTCACGTCTGCGGTAACAGCAAAGACGATCTGTTCAGGAATCCTTTGCCGTACCGCTTTCGCGAGTTCGTAGCCGCTTACGCCTGGCATCCCCAGATCTGTTAGCAAAACATCCCAGACGCCGGAGTTCAGTGCGTCCAGCGCTTCATCGGCATGCTTTGCGACATGGAACTTGCATTCCAGTGCTGCCAACTGCTCCTCGAACAGTTGCCGGTTTATCGGGTTATCTTCGACCACCAGTACGCGAAGCGGCCTGGCTGTCGGGTGTTGCTCTCTACGACTGACGAGCTTTGCCGGAGAAACCGCGTCGTCGTTTTCCTGCTCGTGCGGGGCAGTGCAAAGCTGCTCGACGGTCGCACGCAGGCCAGTCAGCGAATAGCACGACACGTCAAGGAACGTGCCGCTTTTTACCGGCTGAACGGGTCCATCCTGTCGGCACTCGACGATGGCCTTTGCCTGCTCGACGACACGATTCTCTTCTTCCGGCGTCCATGAGGCCCCGCTGCTGAAGACGATCAGCGCATCTGCGACGGACATCGCATCGTCGGGTATCCGGTCCGGATGCTCGTACCACGTCACTTCCTGTCCCCACGCCTCCAGATGCGGCATTGCCCACGCGCGCCATTCCGGCAGCGCCGACAGTGCGATCCACCGGCAGGCCGGCACCGAGGCTGGCGTCGCCGCGACCGACGGCACGAGCGGCAGGCATATGCGGAACGTGCTTCCGACGCCAGGCGTGCTGTCTACCTCGATGGCCCCGTTCATCACGCGGATGATCCGCTGGCTTAGCGTCAACCCAAGCCCCGTTCCGCCGAAGCGCCGGCTGATCGTGGAGTCACCCTGATGGAAAGCCTGGAAGATGGACGCCTGCTGCTCCGGCGACATGCCGATGCCCGTGTCTTCCACGGAGATGATCAACTGCGCGGCCGTGTCGCCCTCGCGCCGCACTCCGATCCGCACACTCCCCGCATCGGTGAACTTGATCGCGTTGCTGACAAGATTGCCGACGACCTGACCGAACCGGGTCGGGTCGCCGCATAGGGTCTGTGTGACCGGGAGGCTGCATTCGCAGAAAAGGCTGATGCCTTTCTTCGCGGCAAGCGGGGAAAATATGACGAGGAGATTCTCCACCACATCGATCACCCTGAACTCGATGGACTCGAATCGCATCTCTCCCGCTTCAATCTTCGAGAAGTCGAGGATGTCGTTGATGATCGCGAGCAGCCCGTTAGACGACTCCCGGATAATCGAAAGACGATCCCGCTGCTGGGGCGTGAGCTGGCCGCGTGCGAACAGTTCGAGATTCCCGAGAATCGCGTTCATCGGCGTTCGGATCTCGTGGCTCATCGCAGCCAGAAACGCGGATTTCGATGCGTTCGCGAGATCCGCTGCGAGCTTCGAATCGTGCAGTTGTTCTTCGAGCTGCTTTTTCTCCGTCACGTCGACGAACGACGACACGATCACATCCTTCCCTTGGTAGCGACCGAGAACGTTGCTGACGGAAAGGTGTACCGGCCTGCCGTCGCTCGTAGGCAGCGTGATTTCCGCCGCCGCGCCGGAATAGCCACCCGGCCCGTCGCGCTGCGTGATGACGGACGAAAACGGGACGCCGTCCGTTACGGCACGGGAAGCCGTTTCCGTCATCGCCGCATTGGCCAGCAGCGGCATCCTGGTCTCCGGCGAAATCAAGGCCAGCCCGGTGGTAGCCCGCTCGATCAGCGTGCGGCTTAGCATCTCGCTTTCGAACACGCGCCGGGATTGCCCGAGCAGCGGTGAAAGTACCTTCCGGTTGATGGTGAACAAGAGGATCCAGAGCACTGTGAGCACGGCTGCTGCAAAGAGCGTTTCCCGCAGGATCTTGTACTGGATGCTGGCAACCACGGTTTCCCGCGAAAAATGGTAGGCGAGTTGCCAGCCTGTCGTGCCGAGAGACTCCTGAATGACGAGATTGCCGTCGTCGGGGTCGCGCGAGCCGAACGGGAACAGGAGGTAAACCACCCGTGCGATGCCCGGCAAGGTTCGGCTGGGCGGTACGTAGGACTCGCCGTCTGCCGTCGCGATGACGGCACGGTCCGAGGCAACCAGCACAAAGCGGCCGTTGAACTGCGTCGCGCCCAGTGCCGACAGGATGTCCGATGGCTTCAGCCCCACCACCAGCACGGCAAAAGGCCGGTCGTCATGGAACGCCGTCGCCGCTATCCGGACCATGGTTTGCCCCGTCATCGGATTCGTGAATGGCGCAAACCATCGAACGGGCCTCGGCGCGGGCCTGTTCGCCGGTTCGTCCATCGGCACCTTCAGCCGGTCGAGCAACGCGCTTCTGTCGCTCCGTCCGACCGACGCCGGCATGGTAGCGTCCCCGGGTTGAACGACGGTCGCCAGCGGATCGGTCGTGCTGTAGAAATAGCCGGTCGGCGGACGGTCTTTCGCGAGGGCGTTCACGACGCGGGTTCGTATCAGCTTGCGCGACAGTTCGAGGTAGCGGCCGATTCGCTGCCGGTCCAGTTGTTCGCCGGGCAACCCGATCACCCGGTAGGCCGGCGTAAACCGCGTCGCTCCGACGTTTTCCACAAAGCCATTGTCGATGAATCGCTGGACGGAGGCCGCATCTGCGCGGTCGTCTTCTTCGCGCGCAAGTTCGGCGCTCGCCACCGCCGCCCGCAAGGTCGTCTCGTCGACCTGGAGCCTTGCTTCGAGCAGGTTCTTTGTTACCGCATAGGTCTGCCGCTCCTGGAGAATCGACTGGCGTATTTCGAATACGACGCTGAATGCGAGACCCAGCAGCAGAACTAGTGATGTAAACGCGCCGCCGCCGAAGAGCATGATCTGCTGCGAGTGGCGCAGTCTCGTCAGTGTTGTGGGGCTTGACATCGACTCTCCAAGTCGCCGTGAGGCTTTCTGTTATTGGCGCCTTTGCTCTGCACCTGGCAATCGCAAGCCATCGGCAGGCCGTGCGCAATGCAACGCGAATATCGGACCGGGCACCAGACGCATCCTCCGCCGCAGCGGAAAGCGGCGCGTGCAGGGCGGATGAATGCGCAACTCCTCATAGTACGACCCTCCATAGCGATCACGCGGGAAATAGCCTTCAGACAGGTCGCAGAAGAAATAGGACTAGTCCTATAAGTTCATTGGCGAATTTAGGAAGCGTTTTATTTCCTCCGAATGCCTCGCCGGGCAACATATCGCCTGTGCATTCGGCACATATCGAAACTATCAAGATTTAAATGACATCATGAAAAGTAAAATTCTCTTCACTGCCCTGTTACCTGTCGTTGGCGGACTCATGGGATTTGCCCAGTTGGCCCAAGCCGCGGACGGCACCATTGAAATCACCGGCAACATCACCGCGCAGACCTGCAACGTCACCAACGGCGCAAACGGCCTCGTGAACGTAGCGCTGCCCACCGTATCGACGTCCGCACTCAGCAAGGCAGGCGAAGTTGCTGGCCGGACTCCGTTCACCATCAGTCTCAGCGGCTGCGAATCGACAAGCGGCACAGTCGCCGCCAATTTCGAAAACGGCAGCACGGTCAACATGGAAACTGGCCGCCTGATGGTGGACAGCGACGGTGCGGGAAACGTCGAGATTGGCTTCCTGAACGATGCGCACGGCAAGATCGCTATCGGCGCGGCGGACCAGAACTCCAAGCCTGTCGCAATCGGCGAGGACGGCAAGGCCAGTTTGACGTATTTCGCGCAATACGAAGCCACCGGAGCCGCTACGGCCGGCGCAGCCAAGTCGCGCGTCCAATACTCGCTCACCTACCAGTAAAGCGCCGGCTACCTCGCGCCGGTCTTCGACACCCGTCCGATGCCGTTCGCCCACGTCGGCGTCGGGCAGCGAGGTCTTTCAGGACATCTTGGAGAGTTGCAATGAGTCTGATATCGCGAAATGCATGGATGGTCGTCGCGGCCGCCGCATGCTTTGCCGTTTCGCCGGCACAGGCCGACGTCGTGCTGGGTTCGACGCGCGTGATCTTTCCCTCGACCGAACGCGAGGTAACGGTTCGTGTAACGAATGAAGGCCCTGCGCCGAGACTCGTCCAGGCGTGGCTCGATACCGGCGACGCGCAGATGTCGCCCGATGACATCGAGGTTCCGTTCGTGATCACGCCGTCGATGTTCCGGCTGGACCCGAAGAAAGGACAGGCGCTACGCGTGCTCTATTCTGGCGCCCCGCTGGCGAAGGACAAGGAGACGCTCTTCTGGCTGAATGTGCTGGAAGTGCCACCGAAACCGAAGGCGGATTCGGACGTACCGAATCACGTCCAGCTTGCCTATCGCACGCGGATCAAACTGATGTTCCGTCCTGCCGGCCTCGCGGGAACGCCCGCAGAGGCTCCCGCGCATGTTTCGTGGTCACTCGCGCGTCAACAGGACGGCCGGTCGTACCAGCTCGAAGCAAGCAACCCGACGCCCTACTACGTGAACCTCGGGCACATCGAGGTGCGCGCCGGCGGCAAGACCTATCCGGTCGGTGCGGGCTTCGTCGCGCCCGGAGAAAAGCAGCGCTTTGCGGTACGTGATCTGGGCGAGCCGCCGCGGCACGACGCAACGGTCGAATACAAGGCCATCAACGATTTCGGCAGCAGCACGAGCGCTACGGCGCCGCTGCAAACGCCTGCAGCGCCATAACGATATCTCTCTAGCCAGAGCAAACATTCACACCCGCCACTGATATTTCATGTGTAGGTGTACGAAACACTTGAGCCAACAAGAAGATGCAACCGTTCCCGACAATCCAGGCGTCCCCGCAAGACGGATGCCTTCGCATGAAGCCGATCGCCTTCCTCGTGACGGCCGTCGTGCTCGCGTATGCACTTCATGCGCCAAACGCATGGGCATCGGCCGGTTCGACGGATCTGGCCAGTGTCGAGTTCAGTGACGATCTGCTCGTGACCGGAGGCGGCCGGTCGGTCGATGTCTCCCGTTTTGCGAAAGGCAACGCGGTCGCGCCGGGCACGTACAGTGTGGATGTGTTCGTCAATGGCGGCTGGAGCGGGCGTATGCGGATACCGTTCAGAAGCGTGGACGACCGAACCGATGCGCAACCGTGCTTCGATAAAGAATCGCTGGAGAAGATCGGCGTCGCACCCGACCACCTTTCCGCATCGGCTGTCGACACGCTCGCGTCGGATGCCGCGTGCGTGCGTCTCGATGAAGCCGTTGCCGATGCAACGGCAACCTTCGACTTCGGCGAGCAGCGTCTCGACCTCGGCATTCCGCAGGTTGCGCTACGCCGCTCCGCGCGCGGCGCTGTCAGCCCGGAATACTGGGACGCCGGCGTCACCGCAGGCATTCTCGGCTACGACTTCAACATGTATCGCTACGGCGGCAGCGGCGGCGCGCAGACGCAGGGCTACCTGGGGCTCGCCGCGGGCTTCAATGTCGGCCTCTGGCGGTTTCGGCACAACGGCTCCTATAACTGGAGTTCGACCGGCGGCAACCAGTATCAGATCATCTCGACTTACGCGCAGCGCGACCTGACGGCATGGCGAAGCCAGCTCACGATCGGCGAGTCGTACACGCGCGGCGACATCTTCGATTCTGTCGGGTATCGCGGCGCGAGCATCGCTTCCGACGACCGCATGCTGCCCGATTCGCTGCGCGGCTACGCGCCGACCGTGCGCGGCGTCGCGTATAGCAACGCAAAGGTGACGGTCCGCCAGAACGGCATGGTGCTGTACGACACCACCGTTGCGCCGGGTGCGTTCGAGATCGACGACCTGTACGGCACCGGGTATGGCGGCGACCTCGAGGTCACCGTACTCGAAGCCGACGGCCGCTCGCACACGTTCACCGTGCCTTACGCGGCCGTGCCGCTTGCGCTGCGTCCGGGCACCCACCGCTTCAGCGCGACGGCCGGCCAGGTACGCGACCTCCGCCTGTCCGGCAGCCCGGTGTTCGTGCAGGGCACGTGGCAACAGGGCTTCACCAACGCGATCACCGGTTACACGGGCATGACCGCCGCCTCCGGCTACGGTTCTGCACTGCTCGGCACGGCGCTCAACACGCCGGTCGGAGCGCTCGGGCTCGACTACACCCACGCGTACACCCACCTTCCCGGTCAAGGCAGCCAGAGCGGCGGCAGCCTGCGTCTGAGCTACAGCAAGCTGCTCTCGCAGACGGGGACGAACTTCACGCTGGCCGCTTATCGGTACTCGACCGGTGGCTACTTCAGCCTGAACGATGCGATGCTCGCGCGCGAACGCAGCGAACGCGGAATGTCCACCGTGCGGCAGAAGAGCCGGGCCCAGCTCACGCTGAACCAGAAGCTCGGTGCGAAGGGCGGCCAGCTTTATCTGACCGCCTCCATGATGAATTACTGGAATCAGGGCGGCGCCACCGTGAACTACTCGGCTGGCTATAGCAATACGTTCAGGACGCTGAGCTACAGCGTATCGGCGAGCCGGCAGTACGTCCCGTCGGGCGGAAACGATACGCTCATCTTCGCGAGCGTTTCCATTCCTCTTGGCAAGACGAAGCCCATGACGCTCTCCACGAACCTTTCGCGGGACAGTAGCGGCCGCGTCGCTACGCAGGCCACCCTGTCGGGCACCGCCGGGCAGGACAACGCACTGTCGTACAGCGTGACCGCGAACCACGCCACCGGCGCGGGCTACGCGCCGCAGATGGGCGGCAGCGGAAGCATGCTTTATCGCGGCCGGACCGGCGAGTATTCGGCCAACCTCGGCACGAGCACGGATCAGGCCTTGCAGGCCGGCATCGGCGTGCGCGGCGCGGTGGTCGCGCATCCCGGCGGCATCACGTTCTCGCAGCCGGTTTCCGACACCATCGGCATCGTTCAGGCTCAAGGCGCGGAAGGCGCGCGCGTGACCAGCGCGACAGGTGTGCAGCTCGATGGCAGCGGAATGGCGGTAGTGCCGTACCTGACGCCTTACAGCCTCAACGCGGTCGAACTCGACCCGAAGGGCTTGCCAATGGATGTCGAACTGCAGACGACGAGCCAGCAGGTTGCGCCGCGCGCTGGCGCGGTGGTCATGCTCAAGTATCCGACTGTGACGGGACGGACGGCCATCATTCGGGCGTTACGGCCCGACGGCAAGCCGCTGCCGTTCGGCGCCGCGGTGCTAGACGAGCAGGGCACCGAAGTCGGCACGGTCGGACAGGGCAGCAGGATCTTTGCACGCGGGTTGCAGGAGCAGGGCTTCCTGACAGTGAAGTGGAGCGAGAGCGAAGGTTCAGTGTGCCGGATCGCGTATGCGACGGATGCCGAAAAAGGGAAGAAACGGGATGCTGCGCCGGAGCAAATTTCCGCGAGTTGTATGGCGGTGGCGATGGAAGCGGCGATGCCGGTTTCGGAAGTGCGTGAGTAAGGAAGCTGCCGTCCTGAAACGGTGGGTACATCAGAAAAGGGATTTTGCGGAGAACGTCGCTCGCTCGGGGACGTCCCGCTCTGGAGCTGGTCAATGGCAAAAATGGTCAAATGGATATTGGGAGTGATCCTGCTTTTAGGTGCTGGCGTGGCCCAGGCCGGTGCCTGCTACACGAATATTCCGAATGCCTTTTATTTTAATTTCGGAACTGTCTATGTTTCACCTAATCTCCCGGTCGGGAGCACGGTGAAGTCACAATCGCTCCTCTACACACTGAATTGTTCCGTGGATGCCGATGAGTGGATGTCGGTTAGACTTTCCAATGTAGGGGACTTTTTTAGCAATCTTGGTAACGGGCTTGGCATTCAAGTACGGGTCGACAACGATGTTCCTCTGAATCTCCCAGCGAATACTGGCACGGATTTGATTGAGCGCGAACTGGTCATACCCGGCCGTTGGGTATACGCGGCTAATCTTATCGTCGACCTGGTAAAGACCGGAGAAGTTACTCCTGGGGACTCACTACCCTCCGGAGGGAGTTTGAGTTTGGCGAGTATTGCCAGCAACCCTGAGGACTCCACGCAAGGCGATCTGTTTCTTGGACCGATCAGCGTACAGACGTCTGCCTGCATCGTCACGACGCCGTCCATAAGCGTCCCGATGCCTGATGTCAAAGCATCGGACCTGAAATCGGCAGGCAATACAACCGGAAACACGGGCTTCAACATTGGACTGCAGTGTTCCGCCGGAGCGGCGGTTTATATGACGCTCACTGACGCAAGCGACCCGGGAAACACATCAGATCAACTTACCTTGTCGAATAGCTCGACGGCTGCCGGCGTCAAACTGCAGGTACTTCGTTACAGCGTACCTGTGCACTTTGGCCCTGATTCAGCCGACCCAGGAAGTCCCGGTCAATGGTATGTGGGCTCGTCCGGCACCCTGACAAACATTCCGTTGACGGTTCGATACATCAACGCGGGAACGGAACCGGTCAAGGCCGGGACCGTTCGCGGAGTCGCCACCTTTACGATGAGCTATCAGTAGCAGCGGGCAATCCGCGGGCGCGGCATCAGATAACACGTTCCCTGGCGAAGAGCCAGGGGGCACCTATACTGCAATTCGTAGTTTTCACTGGAGAGCAACAATGAGCCTCATCAGGATAGCGTTGGCCGACGATCATCCGGTGGTCGTTGCAGGCCTTCAACACAATCTGGCGAAGCTTCCCACACTAGAAATCGTCGGGCAGGGCAATGACTCCACGGAAATTGTCGAACTACTTTCCAGCAAGCCTTGCGACGTTCTGGTGACGGATTACGCAATGCCAGGCGGAAAGTATGGCGACGGACTCAGTTTTCTCCAGTTTCTCCGGCGCCTGTTTCCGACGCTCAAAATCATCGTGTATACGGCTTTTAACAATGCACTCATCCTGAACGAACTCAAACGAACAGGCGTGAATTCGATCGTCAACAAGTCCGCCGAGTTGAAAGATCTGATCGTGGCGATACACGCCGTTTATGGCGGCGTCGAATTCTTCGACCCGGACCCGCGACTAACTTCCGATCCGACCACGCAGCGCGGTTCGGGCGCCGAAGGTCTCGACAGGCTAACGCCAAGGGAGCTCGAGGTGATGCGGTTCTACCTGAACGGTATGTCGATCAACGAGATTGCCCACAAGCTTAACCGCGCTAAAACGACGATCAGCGCACAGAAAATGAGCGCGATGAAGAAGCTGGGCGTCGCGCGCGACGTCGATCTCTTCCGGCGTGCCCGGGAAACCGGCCTCGTCATCGCCGCGGAGAGCACGCCTAGCCCACAGTTATAAGAGCCGGCTCGATATCATCCGGGCGGCCTGAGCCCGATGTGGCGATGAGACCGGGCTGGCGTGAAGAGTTGATTTTCTTGCCTCATTTCGCTAGCGTGTCAATCCTTGCAAAAGTACTGGACTTCCTGTTGCTGGACTTGAAAGCAGCAGCGAGCGATTTTCGTCTGGAGCAAACGAAGCCGAAAAGATCGGCGCTCGATGCGAAGCAGCTATTCGCGCGTCGATGGCCGCCGGCAAGGTGGACCTTCCGCTCGCGGGTAGCGCGGTGACGCGATGGGCGGTTGTGGGGTACTCCAAACTATTCACGCGGCCGATCGCCCTTGGCTGGCTGCGGCGCTGACTGCTACTAACCAGGCAATGCAGAGCAATCAAATTATCGCTGCCTTCGATTTCGACGGCACCATCACCACGTCGGACAGTCTGCGTGACTTCGTGGCTTACGCGGTCGGTCGCGGCTGGTTCGCCGTTGGGGTCATGCACGCATCGCCATGGCTCATTGGCCTGCTGGCTGGCGTTTGCGATCGAGGCTCCGCCAAGGCACGTTTCCTTGCCGCGACGATTGGCGGCATGACTCAGCGCGAACTTGAGGAGGCAGCGCAGCATTATGCCGCTCGCCGGCTGCCGAACCGGATCCGCCCCGAAATGGCCGAGCGGATCCAGGAGCATAAGCGCCGTGGCCACCGGCTTGTGCTGGTCAGCGCGTCTCCCGCGCTCTATCTTCGGCATTGGGCCGCGGGCGCGGGTTTCGACGCGGTTCTCGCGACGGAACTCGAATTTCGCGACGACCGGTTCTCTGGCTGCTTCGCCTCACCGAACTGTTGGGGAGTGGAGAAAGTGCGGCGGCTGCAACACTGGTTCGCCGACGATTCGCCAGAAGTGCTGTATGCGTACGGCGACAGCCTGGGCGACCGTGAAATGCTCGCGCTTGCCGATCATGCATGGCTACGAGGAGTTGGCGCAATGCCTGAGATTGATGGATGGCAGGGCAAAACGTCGGCGCAGTCGACATGTGACGGCTCCTGAATCGCGTAGGATACGCAGGCCGTACTCGTGCCGTGCGCCGTTGACGCTCCCCTTCAAGATCCCCGAGCGTCAGCCCGTATTCCTCCATCTGGCTGCTGTTTTCAACCGACGTATTTCAGCGACGACGCTACCGAGCCAAGTCATGGCATAGGGGCTTTCCCTGGGTATCGAGAGCCGCTAGAACGCACGAACGAACGCCGTCAGATCGGGCGTATCATCGAACTTTGCGTGCAACGCAGTTGACCCCGGATTCGACTCCAATTCATTGTTTCTGATGGAAATTTCCCGCCGGGTTGATGGTTGGACGCGGCTCAGCAGTTCAGACTTATGTGAACAAAGTTCAAAGTCAGGTGAATCTCGAGACTCGACACCGACCCCCCCGTAAAAATTTCCCCCTCCCTTCCTTCTTGAATTTGTCACCGCCCGTCCATATAATTAGCACTCGCTGCACGAGAGTGCTAACAACATCGCCGGTTGGCTTGTCCAGCCGGGTTTTCTCAGCGTTCTTCAGTCTCAATCAAGAGAGGAGTATGTATGAACCTTCGTCCTTTGCATGATCGCGTGATCGTCAAACGTCTGGATCAAGAAACCAAGACCGCGTCGGGCATCGTGATCCCCGAAGCCGCAGCAGAAAAGCCGGATCAAGGCGAAATTCTGGCAGTCGGCCCGGGCAAGCGCGACGACAAGGGCGCACAAATCGCCCTCGACGTGAAGGTCGGTGACCGCGTCCTGTTCGGCAAGTACGCTGGCCAGACCGTCAAGGTCGACGGCAACGAACTGCTCGTAATGCGCGAAGAAGACATCATGGCCGTGGTGCAGAAGTAAGCGCAAAGCGCTACTTTCCCGGTCATATCCCAGAGAATTCAAGGAGTTGGAAGATGGCAGCTAAAGACGTCGTATTCGGTGATTCCGCCCGTGCCAAGATGGTCGAAGGCGTGAACATTCTCGCGAACGCTGTGAAGGTCACGCTGGGTCCGAAGGGCCGCAACGTTGTCCTGGAACGCAGCTTCGGCGGCCCGACGGTCACCAAGGACGGTGTGTCGGTCGCAAAAGAGATCGAACTGAAAGACAAGCTCCAGAACATGGGCGCACAAATGGTCAAGGAAGTGGCTTCCAAGACCAGCGACAACGCAGGCGACGGCACGACGACCGCAACGGTTCTCGCGCAATCCATCGTCCGCGAAGGCATGAAGTACGTCGCATCGGGCATGAACCCGATGGACCTGAAGCGCGGCATCGACAAGGCTGTCGGCGCAGCGATCGAAGAACTGCGCAAGATCAGCAAGCCCTGCACGACCAACAAGGAAATCGCTCAAGTCGGCGCGATCTCGGCGAACAGCGATTCGTCGATCGGCGACCGTATCGCTGAAGCGATGGACAAGGTCGGCAAGGAAGGCGTCATCACCGTCGAAGACGGCAAGTCGCTGCAAGACGAACTGGACGTGGTTGAAGGCATGCAGTTCGACCGCGGCTACCTGTCGCCGTACTTCATCAACAACCCGGACAAGCAAGTTGCTGTGCTCGACAACCCGTTCGTGCTGCTGCACGACAAGAAGGTGTCGAACATTCGTGACCTCCTCCCGGTCCTGGAACAGGTCGCCAAGGCTGGCCGTCCGCTGCTGATCATCGCAGAAGACGTCGAAGGCGAAGCGCTGGCTACGCTGGTTGTGAACAACATCCGCGGCATCCTGAAGACGGTTGCTGTCAAGGCTCCTGGCTTCGGCGATCGTCGTAAGGCCATGCTGGAAGACATCGCGATCCTGACCGGCGGCCAGGTTATCGCTGAAGAAACCGGCCTGACGCTCGAAAAGGCAACGCTGGCTGAACTGGGCCAGGCGAAGCGCATCGAAGTGGGCAAGGAAAACACCACGATCATCGACGGCGCTGGCGAAGCTGCCAACATCGAAGCACGTGTGAAGCAGGTTCGCACGCAAATCGAAGAAGCAACGTCGGACTACGACCGTGAAAAGCTGCAAGAGCGCGTGGCCAAGCTGGCCGGCGGTGTTGCAGTGATCAAGGTCGGCGCTGCGACCGAAGTCGAAATGAAGGAAAAGAAGGCACGTGTCGAAGACGCACTGCACGCAACGCGCGCAGCTGTGGAAGAAGGCATCGTGGCTGGCGGCGGTGTTGCACTGATCCGCGCTCGCACGGCAATCGCTGGTCTGAAGGGCGCTAACGCCGATCAAGACGCAGGTATCAAGATCGTTCTGCGCGCAATGGAAGAGCCGCTGCGCCAGATCGTCACGAACGGTGGCGAAGAAGCCAGCGTCGTGGTGGCAGCAGTTGCAGCAGGCAAGGGCAACTTCGGCTACAACGCAGCAACCGGCGAGTACGTCGACCTGGTTGACGCAGGTGTCGTGGACCCGACGAAGGTCACGCGCACGGCACTGCAAAACGCAGCATCGGTGGCAGGTCTCCTGCTGACGACCGACGCAGCTGTTTGCGAACTGCCGAAGGAAGACGCTCCGATGCCTGGCGGCATGCCCGGCGGCATGGGCGGCATGGGCATGGACATGTAATTTCGAAGAAGCCTCGCTCGCGGGGCTTCAGGCGAAACGCATGGGGAAGCGCGCTGCGAGGCGTACTTCCCAAAAAAGAAAACCCGCAGCGATGCGGGTTTTTTGCATTTCAGCGCCGGCGCGAGGCTGGACACGCTAATGGGCACTAATAGGCGTTTGGGCCTACTTCATCAAAACCGTCTCGCGCAAGTAATCGAAGACGCTCGACACGCTCGCCTCTTTGCTCTGATTGGCCGTATCTACATACAGATCCGGGTGGGTGGGCGGCTCGTACGGCGCCGACACGCCGGTGAACGCAGCGATCGCGCCTGCTCGTGCCTTGGCGTAGAGGCCTTTCGGATCACGCTGTGCGCAGTCGTCCACCGAGGCCGCGAGATAGGTTTCGACAAACCTATCGTGCCCGATGATCTCACGCGCCATGGCGCGGTCTTCGTCCATTGGCGAGATCAGCGCGGTAATCACGATCAGCCCCGCGTCGTTCATCAACTGGGCTACGTGGGCGACCCGGCGGATGTTCTCATGCCGGTCGTCCTTGGTAAAACCGAGGTCGCTGGTGAGGCCGTGCCGGACGTTGTCGCCGTCGAGCACGTAGCACGCGTGGCCGAGCGCCATCAAGCGGCGTTCCAGTTCATACGCAATGGTGGATTTTCCTGCCCCGGACAGGCCGGTGAGCCAGACTGTTACCGCCTTCTGCCGAAACATTTTGGCGCGATCGTCGCCATTTACCACACCGCCGACACGTTGCAGGAAAGGTTGTACTGGCTTCGTTGTGGCGATTGGTTGGCGTACTTCAGGGGCTGGTCGAGCGCCGTAGGTGTTGTCTGGGAAGTCCGGGTTGGCGTCTTGAAGAGAGGGGACGTAGGCGTTCGAATTATCCACTTTAGGGATTCCCACTCAGGTCGATGCCGGTTAAGGGGCTGAGGCGCCCTACCTCATTTTCGATGCAGTGGGAACGGATCGCGTGTGCTCGATCACATACCGGCGAATGAAACGGTAGGGTCCATCGGGGCATAAGCTGTAGTACATGCTTGCGACATTACAGTTCGTAAATTCTACTGTGTAATAAGTATTTCGGGTGTAACGTTTAATTACGCTTGTAATCCGGGTGTCAAAGAATCGTCCCGAAGCCCGCGTGCTATGGTTGGTGTGTGATCTTTCGTAAAGTGATGACTTGAACGCTAAGCAAATCAGCTGCAAGTTGCGATAGCTCTTCGTGCATTTGCCGCATCTCAGCACTATGTTGACGATTCGATAACGTTTGCTGGCGAAAGATGATGCTTTTTGGTGCAGCGCGGCCGAGGCTGACACGAGCGCGATATTTTCGGGGGAATTGGCGAGGGCGTAAGGTGTCAGTGTCCGATAAGAGCCTGTGGCACATGCGAAGCGAAGACTATCGACGATGTGGGCTGCACGGAATTAGCCAACGCCCCTACGCTGGCGAAAGATTCATGTTGGCATCGAGTAAGGTCGAGTGTGCCAGTTTACGCGGCGGAATTTAGCCATCCGGTCAATGCAAGTCCGTCGACAAGTCCTGAGCTTGTTCGAGCCGGCGAGTGCTCTGGTCCGGGTGGGTTCTGACCTCTGCTGATCCGCGTGCTCGATTGCCGTAGATTATCGTGCAGGCAAAGCGAAGGGCAAACGCGTCACTACACACAGCGTGGGGGCGCTGGAGCCTCAGATGCGGTGCCAGCCTTGTCGCCAGATCCCACTGTTTTGCAACGATTCCTGTGAATCTGCAATGGTTACGCGAAATCCTTCCAACGCTTGTTCTGGCAGAGTAATCGAAAATCCGGAGTGGCTCGTCTGATAACCTGCCTCATGAACGTCGGGCCTGTTCTCCCCGCTCCAGCCCGTTGCCACAACCTCATCTCCTACGCGGACCTCGAGCAAGACGGGTTTGTCCGGCTTGCTAAGATTGACTGCCCAACCACTCACCACGCCATCACGGACTGAATCGACAAATCCATCGTGCATATCAGATGTTTGCACGTGTTGAGTTTGTGCAAACTGGATGTATTCGTCGATGGGGCGGAGATCGAACCTACAAATCAGGCTGCGAATCTTCGAGAGGTAATCCGCATCGAATCCAAAGATTGTCGAACTATGGAGGTACGGATTTTCGAGCTTATTGATTTCTGCCTGTACCGTGTTGACCACTTCCATGGCTTTGGTGAAAGTGCTGCCTGCTTCCTGTACATCATGCGCAGCATCTAACGTGACATCATTTACGAGTTCATAATCGAGATGGTTCTGCTCGATGAATTTCGTTCTGGCAGACTCGCTCAAGACGGCTTCGTTTCGCGGTGAATGTTCCGTTTTGTTTGTTTCGAAATAAAACGGCAGTTTTAACCCCGCTTTGCCGCACAGGCGAAGAAGGAACTCGCTCATGTTCTCGCATAAACCGGCGACCTTAATGTGCTTGCGAAGATTGGCTCGAGCTATTTCCAGGCTGCTTGCGTCAGCCGTCGGTTGACCACTGAGCATGTGGACGAATAGATTTTTTCCGGCATACGATTCACTTATCCATTCGTCGAGTGAGATCTCTCCTCGCCGCACCAACGCTTCAACAGCCGAGACGCTGGCGCCGCGAGCAATTTCACCGTTCTTTCCGTTGAATGCGTACCAATAATGCGAGATTTGACGCGCGAGCGGATCTCGCAAAATGGTGCAGTAAGTCAGCGGTGTTTTCAGGCTTCGATGGATGCCATATGATTGGTGACCACCTCCAACGCCAGTTTCCCAAAGCCTCGCAAGGTTACTGTCCCAGCCTTGCCGATCCCATTCAAAATTAATGAATTGATCCTTTCCCTGATTTAAATCAAAAAATGAAATAACAGTGGATCCCCCACTCTTGGGTGGATGAATGAAAAAGATTGGAGGACGCATCGGATCAAGTTGCAAAGTGATAATTTACAAATTTTACACCGGACTGGACAAGGTGGTTGTAACACCTAATTACGGATGAAAGCAGGCTGGGAGTGTGCGTGGATTGGGCCGCGACGATAGACGAGAGAGGGCTTTCGCGGTGTCGCTCCCGTCCACTGTTGTGTGAGGGGGAAATGATAAATATCTCGCCCCTGTTGTCCGCAGTAGCGCTACTTTTAGAATCAAAACGCTCAATGCCGTGCCTCTCCCGGCGGCGCATCCTTGCCGCTACCGAGCGGCGTGTCTTCGTCGCTGCTGCGTGCCCAGAAGAACCGGTCCGGCAGATACGCACCCATACCAGGGCGAAACGCACTGCGCATCGCCTGATACAGATACTCCTGCGCTTCGCGCACCGCCTCGGCCGGCTCCTGGCCGTTCGCGAGCAGCGCGGCAATCGCCGCGCCGAGCGTATCGGTCAGGCCCATGATGCGGTGCGCGCCGCGGTCCCACATATCCTGGCGCAACTGGCCGTCGTCGCTGAACAGCGTATTGACGAGGCGGTGCGTGCCGGTTTCCGTGGACAGAATGTACTCGCAGCCCTGCGACAGCAGATGCGAAATTGCGGCATCGAGGCTTGGAGCCTCGGCGTCGCCATCCGGCTGGGCGAGCGCGAGCAGCGTAGCGTGATCGGCCACCAGCAGTGTGGTCTGCGGCGCGAGCAGGTCGGCAATCGCTTCGCGCAGTTCGTCGGCAGCGAGCACGTGTTCGTCGTCGAGCGTGAAGTCGGGGGCGAGAATCAGCGGAATGTCGTCGTAGTCGGCCACGACTTCGGCGATCGCGCTCACCACTTCCGCCCGCGTGGCGGCGCCTACCTTGAAGGCGGCAATGGGCATGTCTTCCAGCAGCATGCGCGCCTGGGTGGCGACGACTTCCGGGTCCAGCCCGGTAACTTCATCGCAGCTCGCCGAATCGCGCACGGTGTAGCCGGTCAGCACGCTGACGCCGTGGCAGCCCATGCTGGCTAGCGTCATCAGGTCGGCTTGCAGGCCGGAGCCGCCCGTCGGATCGGAGAGGCCGAAGGTGAGAACGATCGGAGGAGTGTCGCTGGGCATGAAAATGGTGGGCAGGAAAGGAGCGAATGTAAGCGCGCACTGGGCACGTAGTCGGCTCAATTATGCGGCCTAAAGTGCGCCTGGGGCGTTTTTTCGCATCCGCGAAGGGCTTTACGCACAGACTCGGGGCATCGCGCCGTATCTTGTCCGGTTCCTTGTCCGGCGTCGCGGGCAGCGCGCCGCGGACGCGTTACCATGGCGACTTTCGATTGCTAGGCATTGGGGCGGCAACACGGTACCATCATGGCTCTCGTTTCAACGCCCTTTTTGACGCGACACAAGAATGGAACATAGAAGCTGGATGTGCCTGATCTGCGGCTGGATCTACGACGAAGAAGCCGGTTTGCCAGATGAAGGGATCGCGCCGGGCACGCGTTGGGAACATGTTCCCATTAACTGGACTTGCCCGGAATGCGGCGCCCGCAAGGAAGACTTCGAGATGGTCCAGATCTGACCATCGGGAGAGTCGCGCGTGTCGGCGGCGGCGTGAGCGCGCGCGTCGGCCGTGCGTTGCTGCAGCGCGGCGCCAACCTGTTGGTGCGCTGTCGCAACGGTAGTTCGTCATCGTACTGTCGCGGGCTCGGGCGCTCCTTGGCGCGCACGGCCGTGCGCCGGCCTGTCAGTGTTCATGCCGCTTGCCCATGACCCCTCGATCCGCATCTTCCAGTTCTTTCGAGGCACTGCCGAACCCGCGTGGCGGGTCGGTGCGTTCCGCGGAACTCGCGCTCGCCGAAGCGCAGCTGGCGCTCGAGCAGCGCACCAATCCGGCGGCTCCGCTGTTGCGGGCAGTGCATGCGCTGCGCGAAGCGGGCTGGCTCGGCGCGCAGCGGCTGGCGGATGCGCTGCTGCTGGCGTCGCCGTTGACTGCAGTCGAACTGCCTGACGAGTCCGACGCGCGGCGCTTGTTCAACGCGGCCCTCAATGATTTGCGGGCGGCGATCGGGCGGCGCAATCTGCGCGAGCTGTCCTGCTCGCCCGCTCTCTTCGCGCATTACCACGCTCTCAACGCGCTGATTGCTCAGCACACTCCCGGCTACGCCGTCACCTTCGAAGATCTCGCGCTGGCCGCGAGGCCGTTGCCGCCGGTATCGTTCAGCGCGCAACCTGCGCAGCGGCTGACGCATTTGCGCGCCCGCTATGAGCGCGCCTTGCTGCCGGTGTTGCGGGCGCATTCGAGCGACGGCGCCGCCAGCGCTGCAGCCGCCGCGCTGACGCGCGCAGCGCTGGACGAACTGGATGCCTGCCTTGCCGAACTCGCCGGTCCCGATCCCTACGACTTCTGGCGTCTCGCTTCGGCGTGTGCTAACTCGCTGCGCGTGAGCGGTCACCTGGTCGGGGACGCGGACGCACGGCGTTTCCACGCGCGCTGCAATCTCGCGCTGGCCGATCATGCGCGCGGCTTGCCGTTGGCCTCGCGCTCGCTGGTACGCGCGACGCTGGCGCTGCTGTGGCGCGACTACGCCTTGTTCGGCGCGGCTGCCGAGGATGCCGAACCGGTCGCCTTGCTGCGCGACTATGGTTTGACGGTCGACTGGCACGTGGCCGGCACGCAGGAATCGGAAGCGCTGTGGGAGGAGGGCGCGGCGCAGGAACCGGGCTTCGGCGCCGGTTTGCGCGAATCGCGCACGCGCGAACTGGGGGTGTTGACCGTCAACGCCCATGCGTATGAAGATTTCCTGCAGACCGGAGATGCGGCCATCATCGCGCTCGCCGAGCACGCGCGGGGCACCGGTCATCCCGACAAAGCCGATCCTGGCGAAGCGCTGCAGGCGGGCGATGCCGCTTACCGGCTCGGCGCGGCTGCGTGTGCCCTGGGCCTCGGCCATGTTGCGCTGCTCGCGGACGCGCTCGGGCTGGCATGGCGGCGGCGTGCCTACGCTGGAATCTCGACGCCGGGCAGCGGCGCGCCGGACGCGGCTGCGCTCGAACAAGGCGCCGAAGCCTTGCGTGCCATGCTGCATACGATCGCCGCAGGAGTGGCGCCGCTGACTGCGGGCCCGGCTCTAGCCGCGCTGACACGGGCGATCGAGCAAGCTTGAGCGCACGGCTCCGGTTTGCGGAACAGCGACCCGGACGTCAATCTGGTGCATGCCCGGATGCGCATCCGAAAACCCACCGTTGGCAACGTGTAAGCGCGTGATAGAGTGGCAATATGATCCCCCGTTCATGGATCGCGGCGAACCTGACTGCCCACGCTCAAAGCCCGCCATTCCGCATCGTCTTTGCTAAAATCCGAACTATGTCCAAGAGTACCGATCGCATCAATCTGACCAACCAGTTCCTGATCGCCATGCCGAACATGGCGGACCCCACGTTTTCAGGAACGGTGGTCTACCTTTGCGATCACAGTGAGCGCGGTGCGCTCGGCCTCGTGATCAACCGGCCGACCGATATCGATCTGGAAGCGCTCTTCAGTCGCATCGATCTGAAGCTGGAGATCGAACCTCTGCTGCATGTCCCCGTGTACTTCGGCGGCCCGGTGCAAACCGAGCGTGGCTTCGTGCTTCATTACCCGAAGGACGGCAGCCCGTACACCTCGTCGATGTCGGTGCCCGGCGGCCTGGAAATGACCACTTCGAAAGACGTGCTCGAAGCCGTAGCGAGCGGCACCGGCCCGGAACGTTTCCTGCTCACGCTCGGCCACGCCGGCTGGGGCGCCGGCCAGCTCGAAGAAGAGATCTCGAAGAACGGCTGGCTCACCGTCGAAGCCGATCCGAAGATCGTGTTCGACGTACCGGCTGAAGAACGTCTCGAAGCGGCCCTCGCGCTGCTCGGCATTTCCCTCTCCATGCTCTCGGGCGAAGCAGGTCACGCATGAGTAGTCCGGCCGGACGGGCGGCAACGCTGCTGGCGTTCGACTATGGCGAAAAACGCATCGGCGTGGCGGTCGGCAACTCGCTGACCAAAAGCGCGCGACCGCTCGTGGTAGTACAAAACCGCAACCGCGAGTATCGCTTCGAGGCGCTCGGCAAACTGATTGCCGAGTGGAAGCCGGATGCGCTGGTAGTCGGTTTGCCGATGCATCCCGACGGCGCGCCTCACGAAATGACGCAACTCGCCAAACGCTTCGGCAACCAGCTCAACGGCCGCTTCAATCTGCCGGTGACGTGGGTTGACGAACGCTATTCGTCGGTCGAGGCGAAGGCCGAGATTCGCGCCGGCAACGGCCGCGCCGACATGCTCGACGCCGAAGCCGCCTGCATCATCCTCCAGCAATATCTAGACGGACTTTCCGACGATCATGAGTTCCCTTGACGCGGAGGCGCTGTATCGCGCCTTGCTCGAACAGATCCGTGCCGCGTACGGCGGGCAATTCAACGGCGGCCCCGATGCTGTCGGGCTGGCCGGCATCCATAGCGGCGGTGCGTGGCTCGCGCAGCGTCTGGCGCGCGACCTGAACGCCGGCAGCTTCGGCGTGGTCAATGTGGCGCTGCATCGCGACGACTATGCGAAGAAAGGCCTGCACGCGCAGGCGAGCCCGACATCGTTGCCGTTCGAAGTGGACAAGCGCCGCATCGTGCTGGTCGACGACGTGCTGTACACCGGCCGCACGGTGCGCGCCGCGCTGAACGAGCTGTACGACTACGGCCGGCCTGCTTCGGTGGAGCTGGCGGTGCTTGCCGATCGCGGCGGCCGCGAGTTGCCGGTGGCGGCGCGCTTCGTCGGTGGCGTGGTGGACGTGCCGGCCGACGCCACGCTCGTGCTCGCACGCGATCAGAGCGGCGGCGAGCGTTTCACATTTCATACCGAAGCACGCGCCGATTGAGCGCGACGTGCGCGCTCTGCCTGCCAGGGCGCACGTACTGAAAACCACTCAGGTCACCCCATGAATACCGCTACCCCGTCGCCGGACCGCTTTCGCTACGGCTTCCTGAAGGGCAACCCGCAGCTCACCAAAAACGGTGAGCTCAAGCATCTGCTGACCATCGAAGGCCTGCCGCGCAAGATCGTCACGCACATTCTCGATACCGCCGAGCAGTTCGTCAGCGTGACGGACCGCGAGGTCAAGAAGGTGCCGCTGCTGCGCGGCAAGTCGGTGTTCAACCTGTTCTTCGAGAACTCGACGCGCACCCGCACGACCTTCGAAATCGCGGCGAAGCGCCTGTCGGCGGACGTGCTCAATCTGAACATCAACGCCTCGTCGACCAGCAAGGGCGAGTCGCTGCTCGACACGATCAACAACCTGTCCGCGATGCATGCCGACATGTTCGTGGTGCGTCATGCATCGAGCGGCGCGCCGTACCTGATTGCCGAGCATTGCGCGCCGCATGTGCACGTGATCAACGCCGGCGACGGCCGTCATGCACACCCGACCCAGGGTCTGCTCGACATGTACACGATCCGCCACTACAAGAAGGATTTCACCAATCTGCGGGTGGCGATTGTCGGCGACATCCTGCATTCGCGCGTCGCGCGCTCCGACATTCATGCCCTGACTACGCTCGGCGTTCCCGAAGTGCGCGCGATCGGTCCGCGTACCTTGCTGCCGGGCGGCCTCGAGCAGATGGGCGTGCGGGTGTTCCACAACCTCGACGAAGGCCTGAAGGACGTCGACGTGATCATCATGCTGCGTCTGCAGAACGAGCGGATGAGCGGCGCGCTGCTGCCGTCGGCGCAGGAGTACTTCAAGAGCTGGGGGCTGACGCCGGAGCGTCTCGCGCTGGCGAAGCCCGATGCCATCGTGATGCACCCGGGCCCGATGAACCGCGGCGTCGAAATCGACTCGCAGGTGGCCGACGGTCCGCAATCGGTGATCCTGAATCAGGTGACGTTCGGCATTGCGGTGCGGATGGCGGTGATGGGCATCGTGGCCGGGAACAATGACTGAGACGACTGAGTACAACAAAGGCAGCGCATGAAGATTCATATTCAAGGCGGCACGCTGATCGACCCGGCAGCCGGCACCGAACAGCGGCAGGACGTTTTCATTGCGGCAGGCAAGATCGTCGCGCTCGGCGCCGCACCCGCGGATTTCCACGCGGAGAAGACTATCGATGCCACCGGCCTCACGATCGCGCCGGGCCTGGTCGACCTTGCCGCGCGGCTGCGCGAACCGGGCTACGAGCACAAGGCGACGCTCGAATCGGAAATGGCCGCTGCGCTCGCGGGCGGCGTGACAAGCCTCGTCTGCTTGCCGGATACCGATCCGGTGCTCGACGAACCGGGCCTCGTCGAAATGCTGAAGTTTCGCGCGCGCAATCTGGACCAGGCGCACGTCTATCCGCTCGGCGCGCTGACGGTGGGCCTCAAGGGCCAGGTCATCACCGAGATGGTCGAGCTGACCGAGGCGGGCTGTATCGGCTTTTCGCAGGCCGATGTGCCGGTGGTGGACACGCAGGTGCTGCTGCGCGCGCTGCAGTACGCCAACACCTACGGCTACACCGTCTGGCTGCGTCCTGTGGATGCGTACCTGGGCCGTGGCGGCGTCGCTGCCAGCGGGGCGCTGGCGTCGCGGCTGGGGCTTTCGGGTGTGCCGGTCGCAGCCGAGACCATCGCGCTGCATACGATCTTCGAACTGGTCCGCGTGACCGGAGCGCGTGTGCACCTGTCGCATCTGTCCTCGGCGGCGGGCGTCGAACTGATGCGGGCGGCGAAGGCCGAAGGCCTGCCGGTGACGTGCGACGTGACCGTGAACCATATCCACCTGATCGATCTGGATATCGGCTACTTCGACGCCCAGTTCCGCCTCGATCCGCCGCTGCGCTCGCAACGCGATCGCGAAGCGATCCGCGCCGGGCTTGCCGACGGTACGATCGACGCGATCTGCTCCGACCACACTCCCGTCGACGATGACGAAAAGCTGCTGCCGTTCGCAGAAGCGACGCCGGGCGCGACCGGGCTGGAACTGTTGCTGTCGCTGACGGTGAAGTGGGCCGAAGAGGCGGGCGTGCCGTTAGCCAAGGCGCTTGAGCGGATCACCGGCTCCCCTGCTGGGGTGCTGAAGCTGGACGCAGGGCGCATCGAAGTTGGCGCCAGCGCCGATCTGTGCCTGTTCGACCGCAATGCTCACTGGCGCGTGGAGCCGCGTGCGTTGAAGAGCCAGGGGCACAACACGCCGTTCCTCGGCTACGAGTTGCCGGCGCGCGTGCGCGCGACGCTCGTCTCCGGACACGTTGCGTTCGAACAGCGTTGAGCCCCCAGTTAACTTGCCCGTTACCGATAGACACGGAAAGCTGCAACCATGAAGCTCGCATTTCGCAAGGCCTGGTTGATCGTGCATCTGCTGCACGGCATGTGGACGGTGGCGACGCGCTTTCCGCGCGCGAGCGCCGCCGAGCGCGAAGCGCTCAACCGCGCGTGGTCGCTGAAGATGCTGCGGCTGTGCGGCATGCGCCTCGTGGTCCACAACGACAGCGCGCGGCTCGATGCCGGCGCGCTGGTGGTGGCGAATCACATCTCGTGGATCGATATCTACGTCATCAACGCGTGGCGGCCGACGCCGTTCGTCTCGAAGGCCGAGATCCGCAAATGGCCGGTGGTGGGCTGGCTCGCACAGCAACTGGGCACGGTGTTCATCCAGCGCGAGAAGCGTAGCGATGCCAGGCGGATCATGCATGAACTGTCCGACCGGCTGAGCGCGGGCGAGCTGATGTGCGTGTTCCCGGAAGGCACCACCTCGAACGGTCTCGCGCTGCTGCCGTTTCACGCCAACATGTTTCAGGCCGCGGTCTCGGCGGGCAGTCCCGTGCAGCCGGTCTGCCTGATGTACGAAGACGCGCAGGGCCGGCAATCGACCGCGCCGGCCTACATCGACGACGTTTCGCTTGGTCAGTCGCTCGACGCGCTGCTGCGCGGCGGCCCGCTGACCGCGCACGTGTATGTGGGTGAGGCGCTGACGCCGGGCGCCGACCGGCGCACGTTGGCGGCGCAGGCGGAGCAGTCGGTCGGGGCGGCCTTGCGCAGCCTGCAAGGTGCCGGCGCGCCGGCCCTGGCTGCAGCTGTGGCTCCCGCGCCCGGGAGCGGAACGGACACTGCGGCGGGTGTGACGAGGGCTGCGGATGCCGTGGCGTCTCAGGAAAAGCGGCTGATCGACGACGGCATCGATCAGCACGGACGCTCAGCTTAGCCTGGCCGAGCCAAGGAAGGCGGTCTACTCCGCCGAGGCGCGGCAGCCCGCGCATTCGACCTGGGTGAGGGTGCGTTCAGCCGGATTGGCCGAGAGCAGCACAGCGGACAGCTTTTCACCCCACACGCAGCCTGAATCGAGACCGATCAGGTTGTCGCGCATCATCAGGCCCAGCGCGGCCCAGTGACCAAACACCACGGTGATGTCGGCGGTCTTGCGCGACGGCACGTCGAACCACGGCATGAAGCCCGGCGGCGCCGAATTGAGGCCGCCGCTGGTGCTGAAGTCCATCACGCCATCCGAATTGCAAAAGCGCATGCGCGTGAGGGCGGTGCAGGTCAGCCGCAGACGGTCGATGCCCTTCAGACCAGGCTTCCACCGATTCGGCTCGTTGCCGTACAGACCCGCCAGCGTTTCCTTCCAGTTCGGCGCCCGCAGCGCGCGCTGCAGTTCGTCGGCCAGCTCCAGCGTCAGCGTCACATCCCATTGCGGCAATACGCCTGCATGCACCAGCAGCATGTCGTTCTCGACGTACACGAGCGGCCGGTGGCGCACCCAGTGCAGCAGGTCTTCCGCATCGGGTGCGGCGAGAATCTCGTCGATCGTGTCGCCTTTTTTCGATTTGCGAATGCCCGCGGAAACCGACAGCAGATGCAGGTCGTGATTACCCAGCACCGGTTTGGCACGTTCGCCCAATGCGATGATGTCGCGCAGCGTAGCGAGCGACTCGCCGCCGCGATTAATAAGATCGCCGGCGAACCACAACGGCGTGTCGGGCGACGGCGCGGCCTTGGCGAGCAGTTGCTGGAACTGGGTGCGGCAACCTTGCAGGTCACCGAAGGCAAGGGGTGCGGAATACGACGGGCTGGAAACGGTCATCTGGGGCGGAATCAGGTACGGACAAGCGGAGGAAGCTACATGGTAGCGTGACATAATAGCCCGATTGATGCGACGGTATTGCGACGCATCAGGCAATGGAGAATGTGGGTGAACGAAGCAACGACGAAGCCAGCGAAACACGCTGAACATCTGGCACGGACACTCGTTACCGGCGCCAGCGGCTTTACCGGCGCCTGGCTGATCAGCAATCTGCTGGCCAGCGGCCATGCGGTGACCGAGACCGTGGCCGGACAGGGCGCGCCGGAAACGCCGTCGCGGCGCCGGCTCGATATCACGTCGCTCGAACAGTGCCGGCGCGTGATCGACGAGGTGCGGCCCGATTACATCGTGCACCTGGCGGCCATCAGCTTCGTCGGACACGACGATCTGCTCGATTTCTACCGCGTCAACGTGCTCGGCACACTGAACCTGCTGCAGGCCTGCGCCGATGTTGGCCATACGCCGCGCAAGATCCTCATTGCGAGCAGTGCGAATGTTTATGGCAACGTCACCAGCGAGGCGATCGACGAGAGCTTCCCGGTGGCGCCCGTCAACCACTATGCGGCGAGCAAGGCGGCGATGGAATCGATGGCGCGAACATGGTTCGACCGGCTGCCGATTCTGATTGTCAGGCCGTTTAACTATACCGGCCGGGGGCAGAGCGCGAATTTCCTGGTGCCGAAGATCGTCGAGCATTTTGCGCGGCGCGAACCTGAGATTTCGCTGGGCAATATCGACGTGGCGCGGGATTTTTCGGACGTGCGGTACGTGGTACGGGCCTATGAGGCGCTGCTGGAGTGCCCGGCCGCCGGCGAGATTGTCAATGTTTGTACCGGGCAGCCTTATACCTTGCGCGAGATCCTCGCGATGGCCAGCGAAATTACCGGGCATGAATTGCAAATTCGCGTCAATCCGGCATTCGTGCGGCCGACGGACGTGAAGGTGCTGGTGGGGGCACCCGCCAAGCTGCGCGGACTGGCGCCGGAGGTGGAGGCGATCGGGTTCAGGGAGACGCTGGGTTGGATGCTGGCGGCTTGAGGGGATTTTCCTCAGATTAATCTCATTGGAACCGATTGCCGTGGAACCAGCGGGGGTCACGAGCAGTTTTCTCTATTTTTCCTGCATTCGTTAGCGATCCTTGTCAAGCTGTTTCAAGTTGTTAGGGCTCTGGTTTTTACCTGCCGCCGCTTTATAATCGGGGCATCATAAAATTTGAGCTTTTGAGCGCCCGTTTTAATATAGGACGCAGCCGTAAGGTAATTAGAAGCGTCGCAAACCAACCATACGGGTGACCGGATCGACACGTCAGGTCGCATCGGCTACGAACATCTAGAAAGGAACTCCATGATCCTGGTAACGGGCGGTGCCGGCTTTATCGGCGCCAATTTCGTGCTTGACTGGCTGAACGCTTCGGACGAACCGGTCCTCAATCTCGACAAGCTGACCTACGCAGGCAATCTGCGCACGCTCAAGTCGCAGCAGGACAACCCGAAGCATGTGTTTGTGCGTGCCGACATCTGTGACCGGGCGGCGCTAGACGCGCTGTTCGCTGAGCACAAGCCCCGTGCCGTATTGCACTTCGCCGCTGAGAGCCACGTCGACCGTTCGATTCATGGCCCGGCAGACTTCGTACAGACCAACGTGGTCGGCACGTTCACGTTGCTGGAAGCGACCCGCTCGTACTGGAACACGCTGAGCGACGCGGACAAGGCAGCTTTCCGCTTCCTGCACGTCTCGACCGACGAGGTATTCGGCTCGCTGTCGGCGACGGATCCGCAGTTCTCCGAAACCACGCCGTATGCACCGAACAGCCCGTATTCGGCAACCAAGGCCGGTTCCGACCACTTGGTCCGCGCGTACCACCATACGTACGGCCTGCCCACGTTGACGACGAACTGCTCGAACAACTACGGCCCGTACCAGTTCCCTGAGAAGCTGATTCCCCTGATGATCGCCAACGCGCTGGCAGGCAAGCCGCTGCCGGTGTACGGCGACGGTCAGAACGTGCGCGACTGGCTGTACGTGGGCGACCACTGCAGCGCGATCCGCGAAGTGCTGGCGCGTGGCGTACCCGGCGAGACGTACAACGTCGGCGGCTGGAACGAGAAGAAGAACCTCGAAGTCGTGCATACGCTGTGCGACCTGCTCGACGAGCAGCGTCCGAAGGCCGCCGGTTCGTACCGCGAGCAGATCACGTATGTGACGGACCGCCCCGGTCATGACCGCCGTTACGCGATCGATGCGCGCAAGCTCGAGCGCGAGCTGGGCTGGAAGCCGGCCGAGACTTTTGAGACAGGCATGGCTAAGACGGTGCGGTGGTATCTCGACAACCAGGAGTGGGTTGACGAAGTCGCTTCGGGCGAATACCGCAAGTGGGTTGAGACCAACTACGCGCAGCGCGCGTAAGGGCAACGTCATGGCGCGCAAAGGCATTATTCTCGCGGGCGGTTCGGGTACGCGTCTGTATCCGATTACCCACGTCGTATCGAAGCAACTGCTGCCGGTGTACGACAAGCCGATGATCTACTACCCGCTGTCCACGCTGATGGTGGCGGGGATTCGCGACGTGCTGATCATCTCCACGCCGCAGGACACGCCGCGCTTCGAGGCGATGCTCGGAGACGGCAGCCAGTGGGGCATGAACATCCAGTACGCGGTACAGCCTTCGCCGGATGGTCTCGCCCAGGCGTTCATCATTGGCCGCGAGTTTGTGGGCAACGATCCGTCGGCGCTGATTCTCGGCGACAACATTTTCTATGGGCACGATCTCGCCAAGCAGCTCGATCGCGCCAATGCGCAGGAAGACGGCGCCACGGTGTTCGCGTATCACGTGCACGACCCGGAGCGTTACGGCGTGGTGGAGTTCGACAAGCAGTTCCGTGCGCTTTCGATCGAAGAGAAACCGGTTAAGCCGCGTTCCAACTATGCGGTGACGGGGCTGTACTTCTACGACAAGCAGGTCTGCGATATCGCCGCCGATATCAAGCCTTCGCCGCGTGGCGAGCTCGAGATCACCGATCTGAATTCGCGCTATCTGTCCGCCGGCCAGTTGAACGTCGAGATCATGGGGCGCGGCTATGCGTGGCTCGATACCGGCACGCATGATTCGCTGATCGAAGCGGCAACCTTCATCGCGACGCTGCAAAAGCGTCAGGGGCTGGTGGTGGCGTGCCCGGAAGAGATTGCCTACCGGCGGCAGTGGATCGACGGTGAGCAACTGTCGGCACTCGCCAAACCGCTCGCGAAGAACGCCTACGGCAAGTATCTGCAAAACATTCTTACGGACCAAGTCGCATGGCCATCCAAGTAACCGCAACGGCGTTGCCGGAAGTCAAGATCATTGAGCCGAAGGTGTTCGGCGATGCGCGCGGCTTCTTCTACGAAAGCTTCAACGGACGCGAGTTTGCCGAACATGTCGCGGTGGGCGTCGAGTTTGTTCAGGACAACCACTCGCGTTCGGCGAAGGGTGTGCTGCGCGGTCTGCATTATCAGATCGAGCACGCGCAGGGCAAGCTGGTGCGTGTCGTGGAAGGGGAGGTGTTTGACGTTGCGGTGGATATTCGCAAGAGCTCGCCGAACTTCGGTAAATGGGTTGGCGTGATTCTGTCGGAGGAGAACCATCGGCAGTTGTGGGTGCCGCCGGGGTTTGCGCATGGGTTTGTGGTGCTGTCGGAATCTGCGCAGTTTCTTTACAAGACCACTGACTATTGGTACCCGGAGCACGAGCGTAGCATCGTCTGGAACGATCCGGATGTCGGCATCGAGTGGCCGATTGATTTCGAACCGCTGCTGGCTGCGAAGGATGCGGCTGGGAAGCGGTTGGCTGATGCTGAAACGTTCGCCTAGGAGATCGTCGCATGAGTGCGCATGATGCGAAACGGACGATTCTCGTCACCGGCGTAAGCGGCCAGGTCGGCTTCGAGCTCGCGCGGACGCTGCAAGGGCTGGGGCAGGTGGTCGCGGTCGACCGCACGACGCTGGATCTGTCCAATCTGGATCAGGTACGTGCAGTCGTGCGTGAGGTTCGCCCAACGCTGATTGTGAACCCTGCCGCTTATACCGCAGTCGACAAGGCGGAGAGCGAGCCCGAGCTCGCGATGCGCATCAACGGCGAGGCGCCGGGCGTACTTGCCGAAGAGGCCGGGAAGCTTGGTGCTGCGCTGATCCACTATTCGACGGATTACGTATTTAACGGCGATAAAGACGGCACCTACAGCGAAGACGATGCGACCGACCCTCAGAACGTGTATGGGCGAAGCAAGCTGGCGGGTGAGAGCGCAATCGCGGCGACCGGCGTCAATCATCTGATATTCCGGACGAGCTGGGTGTACGGCACACGGGGCAAGAATTTTCTGCTGACGATGCTTCGCCTCGGCGCCGATCGGCCTGAGTTGAAGGTCGTTGCCGATCAGTTCGGTGCGCCTACGTGGAGCAATACCATCGCGACGCTGACCGCACACGCGGCCGCACAAGCGTTGGCCGCCGGCGACGCCGCGGCCTGGTGGCACGAGCGCAAGGGTGTTTATCACCTGTGCGCCGGCGACGTTACGACGTGGCACGGTTTCGCATCAGCGATCTTTGAGCTTGCGGACCTAGAAGCGCGCCCCACGGTGTTGCCCATCCCGGCATCCGACTACCCGACGCCGGCTAAGCGTCCGTTCAACTCAAGGATGTCGAACGAGAAACTGGCTCGTGTGTTCGGCCTCGCTGCCCCGCATTGGCGTGACGCTTTGCAGCTGTGTCTGACAGATGCGTTTCCGAAATCTCCGGCGGCCCGCTCTTGATCTCCTGAACTTGATAGGAGCGGGACCTTGCTTCAAGTGGCTGCGCCCGCGCTAGCTGAGGTGTGCAAAAGGGGCAGGGGTAGAATATTCAGTATGCGACGACCAGCAGGCAGGAGTTGCATGTGGTTGCCGGGGATCCGTCTGGGTCGAGTTATCAGCCTGTTTGAGGATGGTGCGGACCGTCGATGGGCGGCGCATTTGCCTGGTGAGCAGGATACCGAGGGGACTCTGTGAGTTTGTTGCCAATTATCCTGTGTGGTGGAGCGGGTTCGCGGCTCTGGCCGGTTTCGCGAGAGTTGCATCCTAAGCCGTTCATCCGTCTTTCGGACGGGGAGAGCCTGTTGCAGAAGGCTTTCCTGAGGGCAGCCGCGTTGTCCGGCGTGAAGGAGGTGCTCACGGTAACGAACCGGGAGCTTTTCTTCAAGACCGAGGACGATTTTCGCGAGGTTAACGCGAAAGGATGTGCGACGTCTTTCATTCTTGAGCCTTTCGGCCGTAATACGGCTGCAGCGGTGGCTACAGCTGCCTTACATACCGCGAAAGTACACGGCGAGCAGACAGTCATGCTCGTGCTCGCCGCAGATCATCTCATTGCTGACCAGAAGGCATTCGCTAGCGCCGTTGCTGCTGCGCAAAAACTTGCGCAGGCGGGCAAGGTCGTGACCTTCGGGATGCGTCCTGAGACACCGGAGACCGGCTACGGGTATATCGAGGCGGATGGCGAAGCGGTGGTGCGTTTCGTCGAAAAACCATCCTTGGAAAAGGCTCGCGAGTATCTTGCATCGGGCAAATTCCTGTGGAACTCGGGGATGTTCTGCTTTACCGCACGCACGATTCTGGATGAGATGAAGCTGCACTGTCCGGAAATCCTCAGCGCGGCTACCGAATGCATGGCGAAATCGCCTTCCGCTGAAGGCAAGGACGGCGCTCAGGTGCGGCTCGATCCGGGCAGTTTTGGGGCAGTGCCTGAACTGTCGATCGACTACGCGGTGATGGAGAAGTGCGAGCACGCCGCAGTGGTTCCCTGTGATATCGGCTGGACGGATGTCGGCTCCTGGACCGCGCTCAGTGATCTGTCTCCGCCTGACGGCAGCGGTAACCGCGTGGAAGGCGAGGCGCTTCTGGTGGATGTAAAGAACTGCTACTTGCGTGGCGGTGCGCGGATGATCGGCGCTGTGGGCGTCGAGAATCTGATCGTCATCGATACGCCCGACGCGTTACTTGTCGCAGACAAGGAGCGGGCGCAGGACGTGAAGCAGATTTATGCGGAGCTGAAGACGCGCGGTCACGAAACCTACAAGATACATCGCACAGTGCACAGGCCGTGGGGTACCTACTCGGTGCTCGAAGAGGGCCCCCGCTTCAAGATCAAACGCATAGAGGTCAAGCCGGGCGCGAGTCTCAGCCTGCAAATGCATCATCACCGTAACGAGCATTGGGTTGTGGTGAGCGGCATGGCGAAGGTCGTCAACGGCGACAAGGAGTTCTTCGTCGCGACCAACGAGTCGACCTATATCCCTGCCGGCCATAAGCATCGCCTTGAAAACCCAGGGGTGGTCGAGCTTGTGATGATTGAAGTGCAGAGCGGCGAGTATCTGGGCGAAGACGACATCGTCCGCTTTGATGACATTTACGGACGTACATAAGATGGATATTGCATTTGTAAACGACACCGAGGACCTGACCCGGCACAACGAACATGACGATCTGCTGGTCGGCATGAAGTCGGTGCGGGTTTGGGGAACGTTGGGTTGGCATGACATTCGTCAACGGTACCGCCGCTCCGTGCTTGGGCCCTTTTGGTTCACGCTTAGCACCATCATCATGGTGGTCGTGCTTGGTGCGCTGTATTCGACGCTTTTGCATCAAGAGATTGCCCAGTATCTTCCGTACCTCGCGGTAGGTTTGGTCGTCTGGGCTTATTTGGCATCGGTCGCGAATGAAGGATGCATAGCCTTCATTGGCGCGGCTTATCTGATCAAACAAATTCGTCTGCCACTCACGATTCACGTGTGCAGAATCGCATGGCGCAATTTTGTGATCCTGTTGCACAGCCTGCCGGTGGTCGTTGTGTTGCTGTTTGCCTTCGGACACTGGCCGGGTTGGGAGTTCGCCCTGGTTCCACTGGCTCTTTTTTTACTCCTGTTGCACGGTGTCTGGCTTGGCGTAACGCTTGGTGTGCTGTGCGCCCGGTTTCGCGACATCCCCCCTATCGTGGCCAATCTGATCCAGGTGGTGTTCTTTTTCACCCCCGTCATGTGGTCACCGGAAATTCTGAAAGATCGCGCGTGGGTTGCCGAGTACAACCCGCTCTATCATCTGATCGAAACGGTCCGTGCACCGCTTACTGGTCGTCCGACACATTGGGAATCGTGGGCATGGTCGATCGGCTTGCTGATCGTGGGTTTTGCGTTTGCGCAGTTTCTGATGCAACGTTTTCGTAACCGCGTTCCTTATTGGCTTTGATATCGTGAGTTCTTCATCGATTACTGCTCGTAACATCTCCGTCGAATTTCCGATCTATGAGAACTCTCATCGTTCGTTGAAAAAGGCGGTGCTTAACCTTACGACAGGCGGACGCATTGGCCAGGACGCAGGTCGCCATTCGATCGTCAAGGCACTGGACGATCTGAGCTTCAGCTTCACAGAGGGGGAGCGGGTCGGTCTCGTTGGGCACAACGGGTCGGGCAAGACTACTTTGTTGCGGACCTTGTCGGGCGTATATGCACCGGTTCGCGGTGAACTCAAGGTCCACGGCAAGATCGCGTCACTACTTGATGTTTCAATGGGCCTCGATCCCGACGCGACCGGCTTCGAAAATATCTATTTGCGGGGCATTCTCGACGGGCTGAAACCGGCGCGCATCAGGAGCAAGATTGACGAGATTGCCGATTTCAGCCAGCTCGGCGATTATCTGAACTTGCCGGTTCGGACTTACTCGAGCGGGATGATGTTGCGGCTGGCATTCGCCATTTCAACAAGCGTCGAAGCAGACATTCTGATCATGGACGAATGGTTGAGTGTCGGTGACGCTGAATTCAGTGTCAGAGCGGCTGAGCGTCTGGAGAGCCTGGTTGGGAAGGCTGCGCTTCTGGTGGTGGCATCGCATGACCCGAAATTGGTCGCCCGTGTCTGTACCCGTAAGATTTCGATGGTGCACGGGAAAATGATCTCCGATGAAGCAGTGATTCCACCCGAACCGACCGATGAGCCGTTAATCAGCACCACCTCGCGGGTGCCGCACTGATGGCAAGGTTTTGTGCTGGACTCGTCGCGTTGCCGCTAGGTTTGACGCATAGACTTGGGTCACGACGAACGTCAGAGCAGTAAGGCCGCTGCATTCTCCTCCACAACGGAGCGCGCGTTTCGATCTTCGAGAAACATGCTCGCTTCAATAAGTGTGTACCGCTGACTTTGCGATCTCAACCGGGGTGGCTTGGTCAGTGGACGTCAGACAGGCGCAACAAGGTTCGAATTTTATGCGAGCTAATCATCCGTTCCTTCGTTACTCAGAGTCTTTGCTGGTGTGGCAGCCGTTTCGCACGCTCAAGGGTTTCGCGGGTGGCTATATCGCTTATCCCATTGCGGAAAGCAAGGAAAAGCGCAGCGTCCGTCCCAAGATTGCCGAGTTGCGGCAGCACTATCAATTATCCGTGCCGGAGCGCCGCCGCATTGCGCTGGACCGGCTGGCTGGGATGCTTGAATTCGCGGGCGCACAAGTTCCGTACTATCGGGACCTGTTTGGCGCGAAGCAATTCGATCCGGCAAAGGTAAGGCAGGACGCGCGTTACTTGGAAGAGCTTCCCTATCTGACAAAGGACATCATTCGCGAGCAGGGCCCGCGCATGCTGTCGGGGCCGCTCGAAGCAGGCAAGCATCACGCGTGTAAAACCGGCGGCTCGACGGGCCTCGCATGCACGATCTACTACGATCAGGAGGGTGCCGACTACTCGTCGGCGGTGACCTCCTATGCGCGCGAACGTATCGGCAAGTTACGTCATCGTTCGGAGCTTCACTTTGCCTGCCGCTTCCCCGATCAGGTGATCCCTGAATGGCCGTCGCGCGAAGACTTCAAATGTTTTGCGATGAACCGCAGCAACATTTTCTTCGATCGTATCGACGACCAGGGTCTGGAGGAAATGTGGCAGACGCTCAAGCGGCGCAAACCCTACCTGGCGCATTCGCATCCGTCGACCATGTATGCGCTCGCCTGCTACGTGCAGCGCAAGTACGGCGGCGGCAAGGCGTTCCGGGTGTTCGAGTCGAGCGGCGAGTTGCTCGAGCCGTATGCACGCGAAGCCATCGCATCGGCGTTGCGTTGCCGCGTGATTGACCGCTATGGCCTCGCCGAGCTCGGCGTCATGGCCTATGAACTGGATGGACACGAGGGCGGTTTCCAGATTCTCGAATCGGAAGGTTGGCCGGAAAGCCGCCTGTCGGAAGGGAATCCCGACGGGGCGCACGAACTCGTATTCACAGGTTTTCGTAACCGGCTGATGCCGCTGATTCGTTACGCAACGGGTGACCTTGCGCGAGTCGAAGAGAATGAGAAGGGCTTCTTCCTGACGGACGTGGTCGGCCGTATCCATGACATTGTGCCAATCAACGGCGTGGCGCACCCCACGCACCATATTCAGGACATGCTTGATCACCGTGTTGGAGGTATCCAGGAGTTCCAGATCGATCTGCGAACCACTCCGCCCACACTGCGAATCGTGCTTGAGCCGTGGGCGAATCCAGAAGAAACGACCAATAAGCTGCGCAACTACTGGCAGGACGCTTTTACGATTGCTTACGTTGGACACGACGATCTGGTGCGCGTCGGTAGCCGGGCCAAATTTCGCCACGTGGTGACCGCATGATTGGAATCCTGTTTTCGGGAACATCGACCGAAGCCGGCCAGTATGTGTTGGCAGCGGTCCAGCGCTCCGTTAGTGCGACCCAGGCACGGGCGATTTCGCGCAGCGTGTTGCGTTCAAACGCACCGGACCTGGTCGTCGCTGTCGACGCGCCGGACGGCTGGAGTGCGGACCTGCTCGCATGGTTGAGCGTGCGACCGCGCAAGCTCGTCGTGTTCGGCCGGATGCCGGCAGCGCTCGCGGACTATCTGAACTACCAGGTGTCGGAGTTTCCGGTCGGGTTGGAGGGCGCTAGCCGCAGCGAATCGGCGCCTTCGGGCGAAACGCGTGAGAGTGCCGCGGAGGTGCGTTATAGCGAATTGGCGAAGGCATTGGGTGGCCAGCCATGGCATCGCCCGTTCGAACGATTCGACTTCACCGACGAGTGGAACAACCTCGGTTTCGGCGCGATTCGTAGCGACGGCTCGATTTGGGCAGTCGCGCAAGCCGCCCATGTGCCCGCCAACGCCGAAGTCGCGGCTGTTACCGTAACCGGAGAGCGGCAGTTCTCGTACGCCGCGTTGTGGGACGTCGGCGCCTCAAGTGTGCTGTGGTTCAACCGTCCGGTCGGCCCGTGCGACTCGTTCGAATGGCGAATGGTCGAGAATTTTGTGTCGGGCTACCGTTCGGACGCGTTGCCGTGTCAACCAGTGCTGAGCGAGTTGCCGTGGGGTTACGACGCGGCTATCACCTCGCGGCTCGATTGTGACGAAGACGTCGAGTCGGCGCGTCCGTTGTGGCAAACCTATCAGCGCCTGGGTGTGCCTTTCACGTTGGCGGTTCACACACAGAACCTTGCTCGCGAAGAACATCACGGCATTCTTCGTGAGTTGCTGGCAGACCGGCAACAGGGCGCGGTGCTGTCGCATACGGCGACTCATGCGCCCAACTGGGGCGGCAGCTATGAACACGCTCTCGCGGAGGGCGGTCATTCGGCGCACTTGATCGAAGCGGTGACGGGCGTCCCGGTTCGTTACGCGGTGTCGCCGTTTCACCAGTCGCCGCCCTACGCAATGCGAGGTCTCGTCGACGCTGGTTACGAAGGCTGCATCGGCGGGATCATCCGCAACGATCCGGAGTTTATGACAGCGCGTGGCGGCGCATTGGCCGGATTGCCGGCAGGCTTCATCGGGCACAGTCAGCAGTGCATGTTGCATGGTGAATGTATGCTCAACGAGGGCGACAGGCTTGCCATTTTCAAGCGGGCTTTCGACTACGCTTACTCCACCAATACGCTGTTCGGCTATCTGGACCATCCGTTTTCCGAGCGCTATGCGTACGGCTGGTCGGACGAGGCGTCGCGCATCGACGCCCACGAAAAATTCATCGAGTACATCAGAAGCAGGGCCCAAAATCCTCTCTTCATGCACGAGGAAGCGGCGCTCGATTTCCTCAAGTTCAAGTCACTGACTCAAGTATTCGAAGAGGGTGGCGTATTTCGCATCGAGACTCCGTCCGGCGACGCGACGCCACTTACGCTAGGCGTCGAATTTCGCGGGGCGCATGTTCAGGTTGAGGCCGGGAAGCCATTGCAATGAAAGTCATGGTTGTCATGGGCACGCGCCCTGAGGTCATCAAGCTCGCTCCTGTTGTGGCAGCGTTGCGCGCCGAGGTCGAAACGATTGTCTGCTCCAGCGGCCAACACAAGGAGATGCTCGCTCAGGCGCTTGAGTTTTTTGGCATTGAACCGGATATCAGCCTTGACGTGATGACCCCGGGCCAGACGCTTAACTCGCTCTCTGCGCGACTGCTGTCAGCACTCGATCAGGCTATGGAGCAGGCGCGTCCCGATTGGGTACTGGTCCAGGGTGACACCACGACGGCTTTCTGCGCGGGCCTTGCAGCGTTTCATCGGGGCATTCCGGTGGGGCACGTGGAGGCCGGACTGCGTACTGGCGATTTGACGAGTCCCTTCCCGGAGGAGGCTAATCGTAGTTTGCTCAGTCGGGTCGCGACGCTTCATTTCGCACCGACTGAGCTTGCGCGCCAACACCTGCTGAGCGAGGGCGTTTCTGCGGAGCAGATCGTAGTCACAGGCAATTCTGTGGTGGATTCGATTGCGGCCGTGCGCAGTAGCTGGCAACAGACGCCGCCGGCCAGCCCGCTGCCGGAGTGGAATGGCAAGGAGAAGCAGCACATTCTCGTGACTTGTCATCGCCGTGAGAATTTCGGCGATGTGTTGCAAGGCATCTGCCGAGTGCTACGCGATATGTGCCAACGATACAGCGATTACCGTTGGGTCTTCCCGGTTCATTTAAATCCAGCAGTGCGTGGTCCTGTGCTTCGCGAGCTTGACGGCATTGCGAACCTGGCCTTGATCGAACCGGTCGATTATCCGACCAGTCTTTATCTGATTAGCCGCAGCGCGCTGGTGGTCAGCGATTCGGGCGGCATTCAGGAAGAGGCGCCGACCTTCGGTGTGCCGGTGGTCGTGATGCGCAATCACACGGAGCGGCGCGAAGGCGTGGATGCGGGCTTCTCGACGCTGGCCGGTCAGGCGGCGGAGAGCATCGAGGCCGCCGTCGTGGCATGGCTCGACGATCCGTCGCGTCGACAGGCGCTTCGTAACCGTCCGAATCCGTACGGCGACGGTCTGGCCTCGCAGCGCATTCTCGATAGCTTGCTGGGTCGTCCGGTTGAGGTGTTCAGTGGTTGAGCGGGAGGACGATGCGGTTGCCGCCCGAGACTGCGTGCTGTTTTCGACGGCGGATTGGGACGAACCCTACTGGACTAACAAGCAGCATACGGCGAGTATCCTGGCCGAACGCGGCTGGCGGGTGCTGTATGTGGAGAGCGTCGGTTTCCGGTCGCCGAAGGTGGGCAGCGGGCGCGACTGGGCGCGCTTGTGGCGTCGCCTGTGGCGCGGCATGCAGTCGCTCGTGCTTGGCCCACCCCGGCGCGCGGAGAACATCTGGGTGCTGTCGCCGCTGATGGTGCCCGCCAAACACCACTGGCCGATTGTGCGCGCGCTAAATCAGGCGCTGCTGCGCTGGTCGGTTGGCCGGTTTGCCAAATCGCATCGGTTCATCGAACCCGTCGTTTGGACCTACCATCCGTTCATGCTCGATGCAATTACGACGCTTGCGCGCGGACCGCTCATTTATCACTGTGTCGATGATATTGCTGCGATACCAGGCGTTGACGTCGTGGCGTTCGGCAATGCCCAGAAAGCGCTGCTCGCGCAATGCGAAGCGGTGTTTACGACCGCAACGTCTCTGAGGGAGCAATGCCTGCAGGACAACCCGAACACCTATTATTTCGGCAATGTGGTCGACGCTGGGCACTTCGGCCAGGCGATCGAAGAAGGGCCGGTGCCTGCGGAACTGGCCGCGATCCCAGAGCCACGGCTTGTCTATCACGGCGTATTGTCGGATTTCAAGGTGGACTTTCCGCTGATCCTGAAGACCGCACAGGCGCGGCCCGAGTGGCATTGGGTCATTATCGGTGAGCAACGGGAGGGGCAGCGCAGCGAGTTGTTGGCGCAACTGTCCCAATTGCCCAACGTGCACTTGCTTGGGTATCGCAGCTATCGGAGCTTGCCGCAGTATTTGCGCGCCATGCAGGTTGGCGTACTGCCGACCTTGCTGAACGAGTACACCCGTTCGATGTTCCCCATGAAATTCTACGAGTACCTGGCGGCTGGTCTTCCCGTGGTTTCGACTCCGCTGGACTTCGCGAAAGAACCGCATGCCGGACTTGAGGTAGGCGGCGATGTCGATGCGTTTGTTGCGGCCATCGAGGCGCAGCTGCGGCGCGGCAAGCTGACGGCGGAGCAGGCACGTGTGGCGGTGGGCGAAAACACGTGGCAACGTCGTCTCGACAAGATGCTCGCCATCACCTTCCATACTGGCGACCGGAACGACCCTGGTAAGCCGACCTCGTTGGGCGCGGCTGCATGAAGGTTCTCCACATTTACCGTACCTATTTCCCTGATCCGCCCGGTGGTCTGCAAGAGGCCATCCGACAGATCAGCCTGTCCACGCGCGCGCGTGGTGTCGATGCGCGGATTTTCACGCTTTCACCGAATCCGATACCGAGGGATCTCCAGTACCCGGAGGGTATCGTGACGCGTTCCCGATCATGGGCGGCTCCCGCTTCGTGTGATCTTGGGGGCTTCGATGCGCTGCGGCAGTATCGGGCGCAGGCCGACTGGGCCGATGTCTTGCACTTCCATTTTCCGTGGCCATTTGCGGATGTTCTGCACTTGCTCGGGGGCAAAAAGAAACCCTCGGTCATGACCTATCACTCGGACATTGTGCGTCAGCGCGCTCTAGGCTACGTTTATGGACCTCTGATGCGCTCCACCTTACGATCGATGTCGGCTGTCGTCGCCACGTCGCCCGAATATGCGCGCACTAGTCCAATTCTCTCGAGCGTGGTCCAGCCGGAGCGGGTCAAGACGATCCCGTTGGGAATAGCGGACTATCGCGATGAAATGATCGACGGTGCGGACGAAGCTGATTTGCCAGGTCGGCTGATGATCGGTGACGAGCCGTTTTTTCTCGCCTTGGGTGTGTTGCGCTACTACAAGGGCTTGCACACATTGATCGAGGCTGCGCCATCGATCGGGGCAAAAATCGTGATTGCCGGATCCGGGCCGGAAATGAGCAATCTATCGGCCCTTGCCAGGGAGGTCGGGGCCTCCAACGTCGTGCTGGCCGGACAGGTTTCGCATGCCGAAAAGGTGGCATTGCTCAGGCGCTGTCGCGCTATGGTGCTCCCGTCACACCTACGTTCCGAAGCGTTTGGCATGGTGCTTGTCGAGGCTGCGATGTTTGGAAAGCCCCTTGTGTGCTGCGAAGTCGGCTCGGGAACCTCGTACGTCAATGAGCACGGCGTGACGGGATTTGTGGTTGCCCCCGAGAGTTCGGAACAATTGAAAGAGGCCCTGAACACCCTCCTGGCCGAGGATACCCTAGCTATGCGGATGGGGCTCGCGGCGCGCGAGCGCTACGAGCGTCTATTTTCCGGTCCCGCTTTGGGACAAGCATACGAGGCACTGTATCGACAAGTATTGTCTGCTGAGTAACGGTGCGCCTACAGGATTGACGTATATTCCGCTGGGTCGGCCGTTGGGACTTTTGCTGTGTTGGGGGGCGTTCTTTCCATGGCAAATCGAAAGCGTCCTGTTACACATTGCTATAATTAGAAAGTCTTTCTTGCCTATTTGCAGTAATAGACGGAAAGGGCAGGCTGTGAGGCTGGAGGGATCTTTGACGGAGCGACCACAGTGTGCAATTCCGCCGCGGTTCGAAGCCTCGGCCTGTCTTTGGCGACCCGTCTGCCTATTCTGACGCTTCAGCGGATAAACTTGTATGCAATGCAAAACACTGGCTGTGGATCTCGACGGCACATTGATCCAGTCGGACATGCTGATCGAGTCAGGCTTCGCGTACATCAAGAAGCAGCCTCACCGTTTTTATCGTCCGTTGATGTGGCTTGCGCGCGGCGGTAAAGCGCATCTGAAGGCGAAGCTCGCCGAATCGACCAACGTCGATGTTACAAGCTTGCCGTACAACGGGGAAGTGATCGCGTGGCTAAAGCGGGAGCGCGAATCCGGGCGTTCAATCGTTCTCGCCACCGCGAGCGATTCGCGCTATGCAGAAGCGATCTCCGGGCATCTTGGTCTCTTCGACAAAACGCTCGCCACAGACGGCAAGACCAATCTCTCTGCCGACAAGAAGCGCGACGCGCTCGTGCGGGAATACGGGGATAAGGGTTTCGACTACGCGGGAAATTCCCACGACGATCTATCGGTCTGGCGGGCTGCGGAGCGTGCCTATGTCGTGAATTCATCAAGACGAATCGAGCGCAAGGCTCAGGCAATCGGCAACGTCGAAACTGTCATCGATACGCGTAAGAGTTCGCTGCGCATGTGGGCTAAGGCCTTGCGTGTGCACCAATGGCTCAAGAATCTGCTGATCTTTATTCCGTTGCTGGCGTCGCATCAGGTATCGTCGCTGTCCCTGGACCTGCGCGGCATGCTCGCATTTGTTCTTTTCGGCCTATGTGCGTCGAGCGTCTATCTGCTCAATGACCTGCTCGACCTCGATGACGACAGACATCATCCCACCAAGCGGCGCCGTCCGTTCGCGTCGGGTTCGCTGTCGATTGTCTGGGGCATGGCGGCGTTTCCGGTCCTCGCAGTCGGTGCTTTTGCCGGAGCGCTCCTCTGGCTCCCGTTGCGCTTCACCTTGGTCCTCGCTGGCTATTACGTGCTAACGATGGCCTATTCGTTCCTGCTGAAACGTCGCGTGATGCTGGACGTAGTCGTATTGGCGATGCTTTATACCGCGCGAATCATCGCGGGAACGGCAGCGTTCAAAATGACACTGACCTTCTGGTTGTTGGCATTTTCGATGTTCCTGTTTTTGAGTCTGGCGCTTGTCAAACGCTATGCGGAACTGCATGCAACACGGGCGGCGGGGCGGGCGAAAGCGCGGGGCCGCGGCTATGTCGCCGACGATCTGTCGATGATCGCACCGCTTGGCGCTGCGTCCGGTTATCTCTCGGTGCTGGTGCTGGCCATGTACATTCAGGATGGCAATACCATGCACCTGTACCGCCATCCGCAGGTGATCTGGCTCGCTTGTCCTCTGCTGCTTTACTGGATCAGCCGCACATGGCTTATCACGCACCGCGGGCTGATGCATGACGATCCGGTTGTCTTTGCAGCGAAGGACCGCGTTAGCCTCATGGTTGTTGCTCTGATCGGTCTCGTGTTCTGGTTGGCGATATGACGGCCAACACGGTTCAGTCGTGGGGGCGTTACCCATATCATCCGCAGGTTGCACATCCGGTGGACTGGCGCGATCAATTGCCGGTTGCATGGACGAATGTTGCAAACGCCAACGGAACAACTCTGGCGTATGGTAATGGCCGCAGCTACGGGGACAGTTGTCTGGCTGCAAGTGACCATGTCGTGCATACACGGCGGATGAACCGCTTTCTGGCTGCCGACTGGCAAACCGGGGTGCTGCGTGCAGAGGCGGGCGCCACGCTGGACGATGTTCTTCAGTTGGCTGTGCCTCGGGGCTGGATGTTGCCGGTTACCCCAGGGACGAAATTTGTCACTCTCGGCGGCGCAGTGGCCAACGACGTTCACGGCAAGAATCACCACGTGCGCGGCACCTTTGGACGTCATGTGCGCCGCTTTGAGTTGCTGCGCTCCGAGCGCGAGCCGCTCGAATGCTCGCCAACCGAGAATGCCGAATATTTCGCCGGATCGATCGGCGGGCTGGGGCTCACCGGTGTCATCGCGTGGGTGGAAATCCAGTTGATGCCGATTCGCTCGAGCCGTGTGTCGGTGAAGAGTATCCGCTTCGACAATCTCGACGAATTCATTGCACTGTCTGACGAGCTCGACAGCCAGCATGAATACAGCGTCGCCTGGATCGATTGCCTGAGCCGAGGCGCGTCGCTTGGGCGCGGCATCTTCATGGTCGGGGACCATGCTCAGGACGGTGGGCTGGATCGCCCGTCTAGGAAGACGCGCACGGTACCTGTAACACCACCGATCTCGCTGATCAATCCGTTGACCTTACGTGCCTTCAATGCGCTGTACTATAACCGTCAGCAAAGTAAGGCTGTGGAGAGCGAAGTCGACTACGACAGCTATTTCTATCCGCTCGACAGCTTGCTCGAATGGCACCGGATTTACGGCAAATGCGGGTTTCAACAGTATCAGTGCGTCGTGCCTCAAGCTAATTCGCGCGACGGCATGCATGCAATACTGGAGGCGATCGGAGCGAGCGGGACGGGTTCTTTTCTGGCCGTGCTAAAACGTTGTGGCGAAGTGACTTCACCCGGGTTGTTGTCTTTTCCGATGGCGGGCGCGTCGCTTGCACTGGATTTCCCGCAGCAGGATGAGCGAACTCTCCACCTGTTTGAGCGGCTCGATGCAATTGTCCGGGAAGCTGGCGGACGACTGTATCCAGCGAAGGATGCGCATATGTCGGCAAGCGATTTTCAACGCGCTTACCCTGCATGGCGGGACTTGGAGGCACTGCGCGATCCGGCGCTGATGTCGCGTTTTTGGCAACGAACAACACAAACATGAAAAGAGTCCTGATAGTCGGTGCGACCTCCGCGATTGCCGGCGCGTGTGCGCGCCAATGGGCGTCAGAAGGCGCGACGCTGTTTCTGGTGGGACGGCAAGCCGAGCGCCTTGAGCAAATCGCTGCGGACCTCGTGGTGCGCGGCGCGAAGACTACGACGCCCTACGTGCTCGATATGAACGACTTTGACGCACATCAGCCAATGCTCGATGCCTGCGTGGCTGCACTGGGTGGTATCGACATTGTCTTGATTGCACATGGCACCTTGTCGGATCAGAAGGCGTGCGAGGCGGACGCGAAGGTAGCATTGCGCGAACTTTCGACCAACGGTTTGTCCGTGATTGCATTGCTGACGCCACTGGCGAACCTGATGGAAAACGCAAAGAGCGGCGTGATCGCGGTGATTTCGTCGGTGGCTGGGGAGCGAGGACGGCCCTCGAACTATGTCTACGGAACCGCGAAAGCGGCTGTTACGACGTTTTGTGAGGGGCTGCGCGCACGGATGTTCAAGGCTGGTGTGCACGTGTTGACGATCAAGCCGGGGTTTGTCGATACACCAATGACCGCGGGTATGCCGTTGCCTGGTCCGCTCGTTGCAACCCCTGAGCGTGTGGCGAACGATATCGTGCGTGCGATCGCCAAGAAGAAGGATTCGATTTATACGCCCTGGTTCTGGTCTGGGATCATGTTGATCATTCGATCGGTACCAAGGTTCCTATTCAAGCGCGCGTCTCTATGACCCGCCGTTCGGTGATGGCCTTTCCCAGGCCGCTCGCCATTCGACGATTAGCTTTAACGACAGATTAATGAACGATACTCGCATCATTCTTCCCGGTGGCGCAGGTCTGGTTGGTCAGAACCTTGTGGCCAGACTCAAACAGCGTGGATACACGAACCTGGTCGTGTTGGACAAGCATCGCGCCAATCTCGAGGTGTTGAGAAGCGTGCATCCGGACATCACGATTGAATACGCCGATCTTGCTGAACCGGGCGACTGGTCGCGTTATTTCGATGGCGCGGAAGTAGTCGTGATGTTGCAAGCGCAGATTGGCGGTCCCACGATCGAGCCGTTTATTCGCAACAACATTACGTCAACCGAACGGGTGCTCGACGTCATCAAGCAATACAAAGTGCCCTATACCGTGCACATCAGTTCGTCGGTGGTGAATTCCGTTGCCGACGACTTTTATACGGATACGAAGAAGAAGCAGGAAGAGATCGTGCTGACATCCGGCATCGAATGCGTCGTGCTGCGCCCAACGCTGATGTTCGGCTGGTTCGACAGAAAGCATCTGGGCTGGCTGTCGCGCTTCATGCAGCGCGTGCCGGTTTTCCCGATTCCGGGCAGCGGTCGTTACATGCGTCAACCGTTGTATGCGGGCGATTTCTGCAACGTGATCATCAGTTGCATCGAGTCCCGTATGCGCGGCCAGGCGTTCAATATTACCGGGCTCGAGCGGGTGGACTACATCGACATCATCCGGCAGATCAAGCGAGCCACCAAAGCTCGTTGCGCGATCGTGCGCATCCCATATGGTCTTTTCTATGTCCTGCTGAAGATCTACGCCTTGTTCGACAAGAATCCGCCGTTTACGGCTGATCAGTTGAAAGCGCTTACCGCCGGCGACGAGTTTGAAGTGATCGATTGGGAAGGTATTTTCCATATCAAGGCAACGTCGTTCGCGGATGCTATGGACGAAACCTTCAACGATCCGGTTTACAGCCAGATCGCGCTCGAATTCTAAACTGAAGATGAGCATGGAAAACGAAAAAATCGCCGTACTGGGCGCGGGTCCGATGGGTCTCGCAGCCGCGTATCAACTGGTCAAGGATGGCCGCAAGCCTGTGATTTTCGAGGCGGATGATCGCGTTGGTGGCATGGCCGCGTGTTTCGACTTTGGTGGGCTGTCGATCGAGCGCTATTACCACTTTCACGCGATTTCTGATCATGCGTTCTTTGAGGTATTGCGTGAACTTGGTATCGAAGACCAAATGAAGTGGGTCGAGACCAAGATGGGTTACTACTACCAGGGGCATGTGCAGGCCTGGGGTAACCCGATCGCGCTGCTCAAATTCAAGGGACTGAGTCTGACCGCAAAGATTCGCTATGGTCTTCACGCGTTTCTGTCGACCAAGCGCAATGACTGGCGTCCTTTGGACCACGTCGAAGCGTCTGGTTGGATTCGCCGCTGGATTGGCGAAGAAGCATGGGAAGTGTTGTGGCGCAAGCTGTTCGACTACAAGTTCTACGACTACGCGTACAACCTTTCGGCTGCATGGATCTGGAGCCGTATCCGGCGTATCGGCCGGTCGCGCTACGATTTGTTCCGGGAGAAACTCGGCTATCTTGAGGGTGGCTCAGACACGCTGCTCGAAGGCATGCGTCGCTATATCGAGGCGAATGGTGGTGAGTTTCGTTTGCGGTCTCCCGCGCAAAAAGTGGTCATTGAAGACGGTGCGGTCAAAGGCGTAGTGGTCGACGGGCAAGTGCTTGCCTTCGATAAGGTCATCAGTACGATTCCGCTGCCGTACGTTCCGCTTGTCATGCCGGATCTGCCGGCAGAACTGTTGACAGCGTTCAGGAGCGTAAAGAACGTGGCCGTGGTCTGCGTGATCGCGAAGTTGAAGAAGGCCGTGACGCAGAATTTCTGGCTGAACGTTAACGATCCGGATATGGATATCCCCGGAATCGTTGAGTATACGAATCTGCGACCGCTTGACGAGCACATTGTCTATGTCCCCTTCTATATGCCGGGTGAGCATGCAAAGTACCAGGAGGCTGACAGCGTGTTCATTGACAAGGTGAAGCGGTACCTGATGCGGATTAATCCAGCCTTGACTGAGGCCGATATCATTGATGTTCGTGCCAGCCGTTACCGCTATGCACAGCCCATCTGCGAACCGGGCTTCCTTGACCGCTTGCCTCCGATTCAGTTGCCGGTGAAGGGCCTGCTCGTCGCCGATACGTCTTACTACTATCCTGAGGACCGTGGCATCTCCGAGAGCATTGGGCTCGCGCGGAAGATGGCGCGAATGGTATGACGGTCGCTCGTACTGGTATTGGGGGTGGTTTGATGTCGCCACGCTTTCTGAAGTTCCTGGTGGCTGGGGGTGTGGCCGCGGCGGTCAACTTTGGAAGCCGGATAGTGCTCAGTCGCTGGCTGCCGTTTTCAACGGCGATCGTGCTGGCTTATATCGCGGGGATGATTACGGCTTTCGTGCTGACGAAGATGTTCGTATTCACTGAGAGCGTTCAGTCGACATCGAAGTCGGCAGGGTTCTTTGTTTTGGTCAACCTGGTCGCTGTGTTACAGACTTGGTTGGTCAGCGTGATTCTCGCGTATTACGTGTTGCCCTGGATGGGCGTGACTTGGCATACGAGGGAAATTGCGCATTTTTTTGGCGTGATCGTGCCGGTTTTTACGAGTTATGTGGGGCATAAGAAGTGGTCGTTTCGGTGAGTTGCGAATCGTGCGATTTGCGGCGTTTGCCCGAAAATCCAGTATTTCAGTTATTCACGGTCTTACGAACTACGTCAAACTTGCGCAGATTTGCAACATAACTTGAGTGATTTGGCTAAAAGCGGTCCACGTTTTGATCGGCGCCTTGTGTAGGGCTCGATGCCGCGATGATTGCGGGTGCGCCAGCAAATCCCAGAGCTAACACCAGTCGCACCCCGTGGAAGTTGATTAGGTCAGATCTCGACTGATACCGTTGGTGGTTGCGTGGGTGTTTCCTAAAGTCTTGGAAACATGAGTAGGGCGCCCCTCGCGCCAATCGTCATGCTTCCAAGTTGACGTGGCTATCAGCGTGAAGTTTCCCCTGATTTGATGGGTGTAGGTAATTGCAAGGTTCGTGCAGCGTTTACGTTCCAGAGACATCGTCTTTTGATTTACGGTTGCCTTGGTGAGGCGCTCAGTATTAGGCGGACGTTTAAATTTTTTCCTAAAGAAGAGTGAAATGACGATCAACTTTCGGGCGATGTGAGATTTGAGCGCCGAGCCGCTTGTTGTAATCGCGGCTCTGATAGTCGCTGGATATTGTGTTGTCGTGGTGGAGCGCCTCATCTGCAAAAATGAGGTGAAACACCGTAAAGTCAACGCGAGATAGATACTTTCCAGTTGGGAGGTACAACAATTTCGTAAGACGTCGGCATCGCAGAAATCTGCCATGAACCCCACTGACTGAACTCGAATTGAGATGCGCTCGCGAGAGCTATCAAAACTGCAAAAGCCGCAGCAGCGTAGGCGATAGACTTACTTCGAGCTGTGTGGAAGGAAAGCATTGACGCCCACCAGAACATCAGTAATGGGATGTAAAGGTAGCGACTTCCGGTTCCATGCCAAGAAAAGTTAGGCGTGTAATACTCGGTGCGATGTGCGCCAAGCGCCCATATGACAATTCCTGCTGTACAGAGAAAGGCTCCCACGGACACCGATTCACTTCCGACGATCACCACAGTGAGCCACATTGCCAGAGGAACAGCCGTCCACAATGGGGCATCGCCAGGCAGCAGGTCTGAGAACAGCTCTTTCGGAACGCGGTGCGCCCAGTCCACAGGCCCTGGTGCATGCAATGGCGCCGGATATTTGTGCATCATCAGCGCCTGAAGTGCAACGGATGCCGTAAAGCTGGCGAACCATATAATCTGACCGCGGCTCAGAGAACGGATGCGATACGCTGCCACCACGAACGAAGGCCCCCATAGAAGCACACCGAATGGACCGGTCAGTCCGATAGCGGCACTCGCTAGCGCCCGTGGCCAGATGCGTTGCGGTGCTTCAAACAGGCATTGCCAGAGCAGGACGAGCAGTAGAGGAAACACGATCCATTGCAGATTCGTGATGGACAGGAACACTTCTCCGTTCTGCGGGACCAATACCGGTGTTAATCCCATGAGCAGTGCCAAGGCCGACGTGCGTATTGTGGCCGCGATATAGGCGCCAGAGGCTGCCGTGATCAGAAGGCTTGCGGTGCAAAAAATCCATGGAGCCCACTGGATTGGGGTCAGTATGAATTGGGCGTAGGCAATGAATCGAGGTAATACGTGCAGATAGCCGTTGTATGTATGAAAGATCGAGTGCTTTCCGAGCGTGTGGGCGTCGAGCATGAATACACCTGCATCCTCAGCCCACAGGAAGCCGTTCACAAGCCTCTCGGGTGCTCGATACCAGAGGATGGCGATGGACAGAAAAAAGGCTAGAGCGGCGCGGGCGCGTGGATTTGTAATATTCATGAGCGCGAAGATATCAAACCATCGCGGCCACGTCTATCCAGGGCCAACGGTGAGCGATGGTGCTACTGCGTGTTCCTGATGAGTGACCACCGTTTCGGGAACGTGACCGAGCGGACCGGAAGGCAGGTTTCCCGTTGTGCAGAAATCAACCATGCGAGCCTTGCTCGCTGGACTTTGCCGGAGAGAACATACCCGCGCAACGGATGAACGCGCGCATGGTCAAGGACGTCTTATGAGTTCAATTGGACGGTGGCTTCTCCACGATTGGATCGCCGTATCGCTGGGGATTTCAAGACCGTGGTAACGAAGTCCGCCGGCCTGGCCGGTGTCGCTGGGCTGGATTGTGTGAGCGCCTGCGACATGGACGAAGGTGAACACGAGCGGCGGTTGCTCGGCACATCCACAGGAACAGCCGCCTACGCGTAGCTTGACCACGGGCGGATCCACTAGGAACTGTGGGGTAGAGGCGTGAAGCTCACAGCTTTATCGTGGCTATGGGCGTATCGAGCCACGCATTCACGTGTGCGACGCCGGTCGAGACGAAGGGGGGCCGGCTGGGCGACATGCACGCGTTAACCTTCTATGGCGGTGTACTGCTGGAGGATCTTTGGGATAGCGTGGGCCAAAACATTCCGTGGCTACACGCCGCGGTCAAAGCTTTCGACAAATTACCCAACGGTAAGACTTGGGGGTAATATGCGTAGCGTCGAGAATCTGGAGCTATGCAATTGAACGAAACACAGCTGGACCACTACACAGAAGAGGAGCCGAGCCCCAAGCTTGCCTTCGAAATATTCGAAGGCGCTTGGTCGTCGAATATTCCAGGATTCGGATTCGGCAAAAGTGCGCTTTTCGAGGATGTTCGTGTCCGATGGCTGGAACAGCACTGTGGGGGATTTGCGGGAAAGACGATACTGGAGCTTGGGCCCCTCGAAGGCGGTCACACTTACATGCTGTCAAGAGGCGGCGCCAAAAAAATCGTCGCTATTGAATCGAATTCAAAGGCGTTTCTAAAGTGTCTGATAGTGCAAAACGCGTTCAAATTTGAGGCCGATTTCCTGTATGGAGACTTTCGAAAATCGCTTGCAAAGCGAGACCAGAAATTCGACTTGGTTTTTGCCTGTGGCGTGCTCTACCATATGACCGACCCGGTCTCTCTCTTGGAAGATATGGCGCATGCCGCAGACTCCCTGTGTATCTGGACGCACTACTATGATCCCGAGGTTGCCAAGAAGAACGAGCGGATGAAGCGCCACTTGAGCAACACTCCTACCGTCTCAGAATTCCATGGCAGGACAATCAACACCCACCGGAACGAATATCTCCAATTCCTGAACGATCCGAAATTTGCAGGTGGAACTGCGCCGTATAGTCAATGGATGACTCGCGAGAGTTTGCTTGGAGTTCTCGAAGATCTAGGAATGACTATTGTCATAGGAGCCGAGGACGATGATCATGCCGCTGGACCATCGATACTGATCTATGCGACACGACTTTCTGGATACGATGAGGCATCATATCTTGCCCGTAACCCTGACGTTGCACAAGCCGTCGAAGGTGGTCAGTTTAAGTCAGGGGCTGAGCATTACATTCGCTTTGGCAAGAAGGAAGGTCGAGTCCTATAGGTTTTCCTGCGCAGACGATGCTGGCAAGCACGATCCCTGTCGAGGCGAGGTGTGCGTCGCGACGGCGGCGCTAAGCAATTACCCTCGGCGTCGAAGGTTTGTAAGTGCCCGGCCATCCTTGTAATTGTTCACGAGTTTTCAAATCTGAAGTACAACGTAAGCGGCCAGCAAACCCGTCTTGACAGATTGGGTTAGTCGGTGGCCACAGGCGGATTTGTTGACCGCCTACGACGCCACCGCAGCTTCGGGGGCAACGCGATGGTCGAAAGCGATACCCTCGGTCCTTCAGGTTTTCAGTAAGCGGGCTTTAAAGTCAATTCTTGCGAGACGACATTTTTTCTTCGATAGTGTTCACTTGCCTACCTATTTGGGGTTTAAGTGAATACCATGCCTCAAAACCTTCAACACAGCTCAAGACGGGATGGCCGGGCCCTTACTTTAACTTATGGCGCAGTTCACTTCGTCGCTAGGCGTGGGTAGAAGTAAAGACCGTCAACGTGCGCGGCACTAATCAAGCTGCCTTGGGGCGACGTAGATACAAGATAACGTGTCTTGGCTCGACCGAGCTCATCTGCTGTACAACGGGCTTGCTGGGTGAAGACAATTTGCCAGTTCTCCGCGATACAGAACGGCACAGAACCTCGGCGCTTTGCGTAGGCTTCGATGCCAACCAGAGTTGTCCACAGACGCTCCCAATTCGATTGACTGTCGAGATCGAACACTAGTGGGTCGTTTCCGATCTGTTGTATCGCAGCGTAAGCGGAAGGAATCTCAGGGTCGTTGTATTGGGCGGCGTACTCTGGCGCTTGGTGGATTCGAGTGGCCGTAAAGACGCTTGCTAACAAGCAAACGAGTGCCGTCGCAAGAAAGCCACGTTGGGTTGTCAGGTACCCGATAGATCGCGCCAACAAAAGCACAACGGCGAATGCAGGAGCCGAATAGTAGAAGATGCCGATGTAGGTGAACGAGAGGTTATCGACACCAAAGACCGCATAGAGCAGAAAGGCAATTGAAGCACTGACCAAAGATAGCGCAATCGCTCGATCCGGATCGAGGTGATGCGAAGTTTCGCCTGTCGCACTGCTCGTCACGAAAACTAGGCAGACGGCAGCCCCCAACAACAGGCCGAACAAACCGTTGTTCCAGAAGAGTCCGACGAAGTGTATTGCGTCGCCGAGACGGTTCGGATGATGAGTGTGTCCAAAAGCTGCGTACTGTGCAACAGGCCCGGGAAAGTGAATGATGGTTTGTACGATCAGTGGGGTGAGAAATATTAGTGCGATTGCCACTGCAGGCAGGATCACACATGAATTCGTCGAAAAATATTCACGACTCAGCACCCAGTCTCGCCTTTCAATGCCACCGGTCATGTGCAGGCCAGTATTTGCCGCGAGCGCGCATAGAAGCATGATCGCTGAGATACCGACAAAGGACACGTGCCCATTCACGAGAAACCCCCAACTGATGGCCAACAGGATGAGTCCGTCCCTGCGTCCCATGATCAAGGTTGCAATTGCGACTGTGAAGGTGGCGAACGGGAAGTAGTAAAGATGTGGAAACCAAGGACCCAAGAACGCTTGAAAGTTAAGGTAGCCGGTGGTACCCACAAATAGTGCGGTCGTAAGGATGCCTCTGGAAATCGACGCTTGCAGCCGGCACATAAGCTTACCGATCGATGTGATCCAGAAGGCGGAGAGCAGTGCGATAGCAAGTATTTGTCCCGAAAGCGCTGAGCCCACGATTCGGGTGAGATCAAAAAACACGATCTCACCAGCCGCTAGCACATAAAGAAACACAGGCCCGGGGTGATTGAAACCAACTCGAGAATAGTTGCCAACGAGTAGGTGGAGATGCTTGGCATCCTGTATGAGCAGCGAATTTGCAGCAAAGTCGCCTACCTCATAGAGTTGGTTGGATGCGAACGTTTTCCCGAATGCAATAATGAATAGCGCAATGCAGATCGTGGCAGCGAAGGATGCCAAAAGTCTTTTCGGCACGAGGATTCCTTGACTCATATTGTTTGACTAACCTACTGCCTCTTGACATACAGCTTGGAGGATGGAGTGTTCGATTCCTCTGGGCAGATGGGCCGGCTTTTGAGGGGCCGGTGCTCGATGGTTGCGGGTGTGCCGGCAAATCCCAGAACTATCGCTAGTCACACCTCTTGTGTTGGTTCGAATGCGTCTCGATTGAGACCATTGGTGGCCGGTTTGGGTGCTTCCCAACGGTCTAGGAAACATGGATAGGGCACCCCTTACGCCAACCCAACCGTATGCACCTAGGCTGACGTGACTGCTAGTGTGAAGTTTACACTGATTTGATGGGTGTGCTCTATACGCTGGGTGGGCTGGCTTGCAGACGTATAACGTAGTGGTAATTTCCGGCTATGATCCACGCGAGCGCAGATTCAATCAGCAGGCCGGGCGGGATGATGCGCGTCGGCGCTGGCGTGACCTTGACGCCTAGGTCGCGGGACGGGCAGGTGTATTTGAAGCGCTGATACTGGATGACGCCAGAGGTGGCGCGAGTAGTCTGAAAACGGTCTGCTATGATCGCTGCGATCTTCATGTCCGCAGCGAAGCCACAAATGAACATTGCGCAAATGCTTTTCCGGGCCGTGCTCATCACCGTGCTTTTCGCATCGGGATGCGCACATGCACAGATGGACCATCCGACCTATCACTTTGCTCCAATACGCGGCTGGATCAATGATCCCAACGGGCTCATTCAATACAACGGTCAGTATCACCTCTTCTACCAGTTTTATAACGGTGGATGGGAACTAAAGGACGGTCGCTATAGGGATCCATTGGTCTGGGGGCCGATGCACTGGGGCCACGCAGTCAGCAAGGACTTGGTGCATTGGCAGAATTTGCCTGTCGCGTTGTCCCCGGACAAAATGGTGAATCAAACGGACGTTCAAGGGATGATCTTTTCGGGCAGCGTTGTTTTTGATCGAACTAATACCAGCGGTTTAGGAACACGGAGGCATCCGCCGCTGGTTGCAATATATACGCTTGCTGACACCTTTGGACCCGGCAGTGGTCAGCGACAGGCAATTGCCTACAGCCTGGATGGCGGCACCACGTGGACAAAATACGCCAAGAACCCAGTGCTTCCATATAACAACACCGATACCTTCCGCGATCCGCAGGTCTTCTGGTTTGGGCAGAGCGTCGGTTGGGCGATGGTCATTTCTTGCGGAGACCATGTTTGCTTTTACAACTCTCCGGATCTGCGGCATTGGACGCACGTAGGAGACTTTGGTCAAGCTGAAGCGAGGATAGGGATTCCATGGGAATGTCCGGATCTGTTCCCCCTCGAAGTTATGCGAGATGGAAAAATTGAGACGAAGTGGATCTTGATTGTGAGCGTCCAGCATGGAGCGCCGTCCGGCTCATTCGGGAATCGATATTTTGTCGGGAGCTTCGACGGGAAGGTTTTTACAAATTCTGCGCCCCCGTCTGACGTGAAATGGCTCGATTACGGAAGTGACTTTTACGCAGCCAAGACATGGATCCCAGAGAGTAGTTCGCTTCAACATAGAGTACTGCTTGCCTGGATGGCAAACTGGGAGTACGCCAAAGAGACCCCCGCTTCGACATACCGTGGAGAAATGATTGTCCCGCGCGAACTTTCTCTACGTTATGGTGATTCTGGCTACTTTTTGGAGCAACAGCCAGTGAAGTCTGTACAGTCGATGCTCGCGCGAGATCGTATCGTTGTGAAGACTGACGCGATGCGGGGAATCCAAAGATTCAAGACGAAAACGGCTCAAGAAATTGACGTTGATATCCCTGATAGAAAGGCAGATCCCACTGTCACTGTGAACTTATTTGATACCGGGTCGAGGCATATCGCGTTGAGGCTCGTTCCATCTACCTCAACGGTCCAGATTGATCGTCGCGGCTATGATGGCTATCAGTTTCCGACTGATAAGACCCCTTACAACATCCCGGTCGTCGCAGACCATGGTCGTATCCGATTACAGATCCTGCTTGATCGGGATTCGTTCGAGCTTTTCGTGGATGGTGGTCGCGAGACGTTCTCAGGGCTTGCGTTCCCAGCAAAGCCAACGTTCGCGACGATCTTTTCTTCGTGACGCCTGTTTCGTCTTTATTGCGCCGGGAATTCGGACAGGTCAGGCCCGTAACGTCGAGCCCTACGCATACCTCGTGGATCTGCTAACCGAATTGCTGCAGCGTGCACCGGATGCCGATGTCACCGACCTGTTGCCCTTCAACTTCGCGAAGCTCGCAGCTGTCGCACGTCTCTCTTGATTCAACCCGGGCATTGGTGTTAGCGTCGATGTAAAAATGACCCACCGGGTCAGATTTCAACCGGCGTTGACACATGGTGCGAAGGTCATCGATTGACGTGTTGTCGTGAGGTGCAATAGGTATACGCTAGATTGCGCGCTTACCTTGAGCAGAGCCTGGTAGGTAACTTTGCCTGTGGTGTCTTTACCATCCTGGGGGATCAAATTCGAGGGGAGAGGTAAGCGAGCTTACACCTCAGACCTAGACACGTGTCTTACACGAGACCGTGAAGCCGCCTTGAAAGGAACCGATGTACGGCTGAGTGATGAAGTTGTCGGTGGCGGTTACAGTCCTCCAGTCGAATCTCCGACCGAGCAGGCTGTATCGTGACTGGTTCGGGTAGCGCCGGTCGAAATGGCAGCGCTTCACAGGCGCTAGCTCACTTGGCCTAAACCTCCGACGAGTCCTTTTCGACGGGCTTAGTGGGGTTATCGTTGGAGTCGTGATGTGGTGTTCGAACAAGGCACAACCACACCACTAACATAAAGGCCCACAACCAATGCATGTGCATCTCCGCTCCATCGCCAACTTACCTATAGATCATAACTGGCGACGAACGAAGATAGATTTCAGCGTGGGCCTTATCTCTTACCTTGAACTACACGTCTTGCGGTAAAAATTCAGTAAAGAAACCGTAAATTTCTATCAGACCGTAGCGGGTGTCCAGCGATGAAGTGGCAACGTTGAGCGGCTTCACAAAACCATGCTCATCGAGTTCTATCGCCAGGAAGCTCTACGACTCGATCGCCCCCCTGCAGGCCGATCTGGCGCTTGGCTTGACCAGTACAGCAATGAGCGCGAACATCAAGGGCCATGATGCTATGGCAAGACGCCTATGCGTACCTTCCTCGGCACATTTGAACTCTCTAAGGAGAAACTGATTCCTCGCTGATCACCAAGTGGCAAAATACCTGCCGACCGAATTGCTGAACTGACTGAACTCACACCTCTGTCAGAGGAAATTGCGAGCAACTTCGACGAACTGAAGGGATGGATCCGGCATCGCGACTGGAAGATCGACAAGACTCTCGTTTATCTTCGCAAACGCTTGCTGGCGCTCGCGGCGTTCTGAGCCGCGAGCTAACGCTATTATTTCAGCGATCGCCCCTCTTTGTACCCGTGCATTCGATAATGGGTATAGGCATCCAGACCAGCTTCTGCGACGTCGGGATTGGCCTTCAGATAGCTCTCCGAATCAAACTCACCCGGTACGCGGCCCTCGTATCTTCCAGTCGTGAAGTAATGGTGTCCAGCGTCCCATCCCGACTCTGCAACGTCCGGATTTGATTTTAAATATCCTTCGGTATCGAACTTGATGTTCATGACCGATGCTGGCATACCAACCAGATCGTGGTAACAGGTGCATCCCTGCGCAAAGAAATGGCACACCAGTGCTTTTCGGCTTACCTGCTTTGTATCTCGCAGTTTGCTACCGCCATGCAGGAGGTTGGCATGCCACAGCAGCACATCCCCTTTTTTGGGGAGAAAGTAACTGGTTTCAAGCTTGTGCTTGACGATCAGATCCTGAATGGCCGGCTCGTAGATGCTGCGATATGCCTGATAACCAACGTCGAACGGAATGCTCAGATCGTCGGCCATCAAGTACGGCAATTTGTGGCTACCGGGGTGATAGACGAGCGGACCGGAGTCGGGGTGGATGTCTTCGAAGGCAATCCAGTTTGCCACCAGGTATCCGGTGGGATAGGTTGACATGTGGATCGAGTCGGAGTGTTGCAACTGCTCGCTACTCTTGTGGCCGCTGATGGTCTGATACGGCAGTGCACGCGTGCCGAGCAGAAGACTAACGATATCGCCCATTTTCTCGTCGAAAAGCATCTTCTTTATCTTATCGACGGAGAAATGAGGATTGAGAACGCGACCGGGAATGGTATCGCCGTCGAACAGTGGTTCATGCGGCGGTTTGACCTTTCCGGATGCAATGTCGGCCTCATACTCGGCCCATGTGGCATCAAGCTGTTCATGGCTAAAGAAGCCGTTGAGGATAACGTATCCATCGCGCTCCCACTTGCGGCACAGCTCAGCTTCTTCTTCGGTGATTTCCTGTGCGCGCAGTCGAGCATCAATCTGCTCGTGTGCATCCGGACGGTCGAGCCACGGATAAGGTCCAGAGTCCGGAAAATCCTTGTGACGGAAATTTTGAGTTGCAAGGTTTACGGGAATAATCGGAGCCACGGTACGATCATAGAATCGCTGTAGTTGCTCTTTCTTGGTTTGGTCGTTCACGATGAGTTTTTCAGAAGGGTTGCAGCCACATTAATTAGTAATCTTTTCGAGGCGGGCGGAGCTTATTTTTCTGAATATAACAGAAATTTACGGGTATCCGGTTTACGCGGTTGATTCCCGATGAGGTGCGCCGATGGAAATGCCAAACCTACAGCCTGGCGATCGCGTAACGCGGAGTTTCAACGCCCCAGGCGGATACGGGTATGTGATCCCCGTCGCAGCCGTCGTGCTGAATCTCACTGCGTCCCGTGCGCGAATTGCGGTCGCGCCAAAGATCAACGGTGAATGGGTTCGGGAAGAAAAGACCGTTTCACGTGAGAAGCTGACACCGCGCCTTGTTGCGGTGGAAGTTCTCGGCGAAGTCAACTAGGTAGAAGCAGCATGTCAGCGACGTACTACACGGACTGGAAGGCAATCGATTTCGAGCGGGCGAGGAAAGTCATTGAGCGCGGTGGAAAGTTGTTTGCGCTGCCTGGTTCGTTCTATCGTTGCGGCGGCTCGTACCGGCGAGGCCTGTCGACGAAACGGGGAGCGTGCTATCTCGTGAGCGACTACGTTTTTCGCGGTTTGGAATGCATTGTTGATCCTGCGACCGGTGAGTACCTTGCTTGTATAGACCGGGGACATAGCTGACAGGTGTGCGGGGACATGGTTGACACTTCCGGGTATCAAAACGCCCGGTCCCGACCATGCCCTGGAACGCAAGAGACACCATGAGCCTCCGACAGGAATTTGTTCATCTGGCCAGTCACGACACGCTGACGATCACCGAGTTGTGCCAGCGTTTCAACATCAGCCGGCAGACCGGCTACAAATGGCTCAAGCGTGGCGGGAACGCGCTGTCAGACCAGTCCCGGCGCCCGGCCACCAGCCCCCTGAAGACTCCCGCTGCGATGGAGCAGGAAGTGGTACGGCTGCGCCAGGCACATCCGCGCTGGGGCGGGCGCAAGATCAGCCGGCGCCTGCAGGATCTGGGCTTTGAGGCGGTGCCGCAGCCCAGCACCGTGACCGGCATCCTGCACCGGCATAACCTGATCCTGCCGGCCGATTCAGCCATGAGCGAACCGTGGAAGCGCTTTGAGCACGAGCAGCCCAACGTACTCTGGCAGATGGATTTCAAGGGGCACTTCGAGACGCTCCAGAAGCAGCGTTGCAGTCCCCTGACGGTGCTGGACGACCACTCGCGTTTCAGCATCCTGCTGCGTGCCTGCGGGCCGACAGACACCGCGACCGTGCAGGCGGGATTACGTGAGGCGTTCGGGCATTACGGCCTGCCGTTGCGCATCAACACCGATAACGGTTCGCCGTGGGGTTCGCCCGGCAGTCCGGGGCAGCTTACCGAACTGGCCGTCTGGCTGATCCGGCTGGGTATCCGCATCAGCTACAGCCGGCCGTATCACCCGCAGACCAATGGCAAGGATGAGCGGTTTCACCGTACGCTGAAGGCTGAAGTGCTGAACGGAAGAAGCTTCGCCACGCAGGAGCACGTGCAACAGGAACTGGACCGCTGGCGCACCGTGTATAACTGCGAACGCCCGCACGAGGCGATCGGCCTGGCCACGCCGGTCAGCCGTTACAGGCCCAGCCCCCGGGCGTATCCATCGATCCTGCGGGAACCTGAATATGGCCCGGACGACGTGGTGCTACGGGTCAAGTCAGATGGCCAGCTACGCTTTAAAGGCCAGAAACTCAAAGTCTCAAACGCACTTTATGGCCTGCCGGTTGCGGCATGCGCGAAGGTGGGCGAAGACGGTGTATTTGAATTCTGGTTTGCCCATCACCGCATCCTCACCCTTGACCTGAGGAACGGGAATCACTGACCATAAAGTGTCAACGATGTCTCCGCACGTCTGTCAACCATGTCCCCGGTCTATACACTTGCTACAACCAAATGAGCGGAAACGGGTACCACGGGACGGCGGCATTCCTTCTTAGTCCGATACTGCCGGAAGGATACGGGGGATTCATGAAGCCGCACCTGGGGCAATGCTCTGTGTGCAGTCGACGCTTGGTGACTGAGTTGAAGTTCGGAAACGGAACGTGCGGTGAGGTTCACCTGTGCGAAGCGAAACGCAAGGAACTTGCGATAGAGGACAAGCAGTGCGCGACTCGACGCCGCTGCGGTTCCTTTGCGCCGGCATCGGGTGATGCATGAGGTCCACCATGACGAAAGCCATGCCAGACGGACGCAGCAGTATCATTCCGTTCCCCGCCACCTCGAACAAGAACATGCCCGCGAACAACTGAACCTGGCTGCCTATGTCGTTTTGGTAGTCGATCACGACGACCATAATTACCACGTTAGCGTCCAGGTCATCCAGCCGCCTACGCATTGCCCGATTTGCAACTCTGACCGCTTGGTCGGCTTCGGCCGCCGCGAGCCGCTCGTGCGCGATCTGCCGATGCACGGCCGACGCGTCGGGATGTACGTAGGCACGCGCCGCATGCGCTGCCAGGCGTGCATTAAGACCTTCAGCGAAGCGCTACCCGACGTCGACGAGAGGCGGTCGATGACAGCACGCCTCGTAGCCTGGATCGGCAAGCAGGCGATCAAACGGACGTTCGCCAGCCTGGCCGAGGAAGTCGACATCAACGAGAGCACCGTGCGTTCGGTGTTCCGCGACTACGTGAGCGGGCTGCAAAAGCACATCAGGTTCGAGACGCGGAAATGGATGGGCATCGACGAGATCCACCTGATCCGCCCGCGCGGCGTCATCACGAATATTGCCAACAACACCATCGTCGAGTTGCTGCCGAACCGTAACAAAACGACCGTAGAACGGTACTTCTACGGGCTAGAAGGCTGCGACAAGGTGCAGTACGTGGCGATGGACATGTGGCGTCCGTATCGGGACGCTACGCGCGCCGTGCTGCCGCAGGCGACGATTGTCGTGGACAAGTTCCATGTCGTCCGGATGGCGAATGACGCCATGGAGTCGGCCCGCAAGGCAATTCGTGCCAACCTGACGACCAGCCAGCGGCGCGCCTTGATGCATGACCGCTTCGTACTGCTCAAGCGCGAGCGAGACCTGACCGATCAAGGCGGCTGTTGACGGACGGCTGGACGAAGAATTACCCGCTACTCGGCGACGCTTACAGACTCAAGGAAGCCTTCTATGGGATCTACGACAGCGCCACGCCGGGCGACGCGCACGACGCTTACGGCCACTGATTCAAGTCGATCCCGCACGGCTTGCACGGGCGCTTTGAGCCACTGACCAAGGCATCCCATAACTGGATGCCGGAGATTCTGACGTATTTTGAACATCCGATCACGAACGCCTACACCGAGTCGCTGAACAACCTGATCCAGGTGATGAACCGGCTCGGCCGGAGTTACAGCTTCCACGCCCTGCGGGCGAAGATCCTGTTTGCTGAAGGCGCGTTCAAGCGAACGAACAGTCGGCCGAAGTTCGAGCGGCGAGTCAAACCGCGCGAGGTGAACGACATGTTGCGACACGGCTTGCTGGATGACGCGATGGGTATGGGCCTTGCAGACCTGCTGGTGGTCGACAAGCCAGCGAAGGAGCCGCGCGCTCGCCCGGCATCAACACACGATCCAAAGAACTACGGCGTGGACATATCAACACTGGCGCGGCTGATTGAAGAAGGCAAGATTTGACCCGTTTCAACCACGAAATACGGATACCCGATATTTTCACATGCGTCGGAGACCACGGCGTTCTGGTCGATGCCCATGAGGCCGAATACTGGTAGCCACTGCACCGGGACTGCCATCGGCTCTACTCGCCCGCCCTGCACCGTGCCGGCGGGCAGGCCATGCTCGATCACGGCGTTGATTGCCGCGACCTGAACATGGTAGCTGCTACTGGCTTCTGCGATGCAGGCTTGAGGTGCAAGCACGGGTCAAGGGCTGCTCTGAATTCCGTATAATAGTAACTATACGGAATTTGCAAAACAAAACTTGTACTAGAGCAAATTTTCGTCGCATTCGTGCGACGTCCCGATTGCGACAATATGGCCGATGAACTCCGGCCAGAATGCCCAGAGAGAACAGCAAGAACTTTGCCTTCGGTAGGGCTTTGCGACGTTTGCGCAAAGGCAAGCACACGACTCAGCACGACCTGGCTGTGTTCGCACGTCTGGATAGGACGTTCATACCCCTGCTCGAACGCGGTGAAAATTCCCCGTCTCTGCGTACCATGCTTACCCTGTGCCGAGAACTCGACATAACGCTCACGGAAATGGCAGAGGCCATTGAGGCCGAACTATCGGAACGGGCGGCGGAGAATGGCCCCACACGGTTCGCATGACACTGGGAAGCTCGCCCCTCCTGAGGGCCACGAAGCTCCTTTCGTCACCTTGGTTTTCCAGTGCCCCAAGTAAATCCGCGCCGCGTTCGCCAGCTAGTCGAAGGCGATAGCGCGAAATCATTGAGATATCGCTTACTGGAGCTCTATGCGGCACCATTGATATGGGAATACGCCCTGCCCCACGTAGGCGCGATGCTGTGTGCACGAGCCCGCGTCGACCGTAAAGCCGTGCCGCTCCAAGATCGCCCTAGCCCCCTCCACGAGGCCGGCATTATCGTTACCAATGTCGCGCACGTCGTCAGCGCGCAATTGCAAGTGACACACGCTGTTGTCCCCCCTATGCCGTATCCAGTCGACCGAGGCGTGCAGACGCAGCCGCGCGATCGCGAAACGCATAGCGTTGCAGCCCTGCACACTGTCTCGGAGCCCCAGTTGGCCCGCAAGCGTGTCCATCTTCGCAACGTTCTCGATACGCCAGTTGTATTTGCCCTCTATTACCCCAAAGGCGGGGCCGCCTCGCGCGCGGACCATGTCATGGACATGCTGATCATAGAGCGGCGTGAATGGGAAGCTACCGTCAATCTGGGTGAATGCCAAAGTCGCCGGAAAGAACTGCGCAAGCCATCCCCATGCGGGGTTACCACCCACGAGAACCACAGTCGCTCTCTTCGGCTGCGCGATTGCCGGTACGTCGGCGCTATACGCATGCCATGCCCACCGCTCATGCCCCCAGGTCTCGACGCCACCCGCGAGCACGACCAGCGTGGCCGCGGAGAGCAGCCAAGCTGCCGCGCGCCTCGCGTGTGCGTAAGGTATCGCCTTGGTCAACAGCAGGTATACGACAAGGGGCGTCAGTGTCTCGATGGGGACGATATAGCGATAAATGCTGAAGACGATCATCCACAGCAGATAGCCGATCGCGACGAACCCGATGACATAGCGCGCCTTGCCGTCAAATAGAGCTTTATCCGGCTTGCGTAGGAGCCCCGCCGCGCGGGCTGTCGCCACAGTCCAGAAAAGCACATATACGAGCGGCCAGATGATCTGATGGAGCCGCGCCTGGCCGACGCGTTTAGAGTCTAAAGAGAAATAAAACGGCCATAGCAGGTATTCCGCGGGGTTTGTCGGCAACCAGGACTTGTCCGACACGCCCACTGACGGCGTAAGCGGATTCGGAAAAACGGAGCTGAACTGTGGGAAAAACGGATTGCGAAACGTGTCCCACATCTCCACCATCCACGGGCCACCTGCAGCGACAAGGCCAACAAGAGCGCCGACGCCGAAGATGAAGGCGACTCGAATCCGGAATTCAACCGTGCCCGGCACAAGCAGAAGTGATATGCACAGAGCAAGCGCATAGGTAGCATTCGTGAGCTTGAGCCCCATGCCAAGTCCGGCTAGGAGCCCGGCCGTCGTCGCTACGCTGATCGAACCGATCCGTTCCCAGCCGCGCAACAGCACGAGCAGGGATGACAGGATGAGCAGCGCCGTCGTATCGTCGCCCATCGCGTTTCCAACGCCCGAGAGGAAGTTCGCTGTCAGGACGCCTGCGATGGCGAGCAGCAGCGGCACTCTGTAGCGATCCTCTTCGGGAAGGTCGGCCAGCACACGCCGGATAACTGAATGCAGAAGCGGGAAATTCAACCCGTGCAAGGCACCCAGCGCGAAGCCGATGAGCGGAGCCGGAAGCCACTTATACAGGAGGAAGATTGCGGTATCGAGTGCAGGGTTAAAGTATGATTGCATTCCAGCGGCCGCAAAGTCCAGATGCAGCTTGCCATGAAGCAGAGCAAAAGCGTTATAAAGGTGGTAGTTGAAGCTGTCCCAGTTGCGGTCCTGTCCGAGCAGAAGCGACCAAAGACCGAATAGCAGCGGTACCCATATTCGCGCGAGCGTCGTTGTCCGGGACGAATTCAGGTCTATCGATTTAACGCGTCGCCAGAGCGACACTCCTTGCAGTGATTGTTCCGTTACGTTCATATGATGTTCAACGGTGTTTGAAGACCCACAGTTTTGCGCCGACGAAGTTGACGACAAGGCCCGCGATTGAGCCAGATGCAACGGAGATGAGTGGCAGGAACGGCATGCCCCGCAGCGAGAATACGGCGGCCGAGTACACCGCATAGTTGACAGTCCCACCCGCAGCCATCGCGAGCAGGTATCGCCACCATTCCAGCCACAGCGAACCATCTGCCGGCGCAAAGGTGAAGCGTCGGTTGATCTGCCAAGTGCAGCATACCGCGCACAGAAACGAGACGGCCCGGCCGAGGAAATAGCCGAGTCCGATCGCCAGACACCCGTACAACACGCCGGCGTCGACGGCAAAGCCGGCTACGCCCGCGACGCCGAACCGTAGGAACTCGCGATGCGCGCTATTCACGGGACTTCCGGCCCGGCGCGGGCACGCGCAGATATGCAAAACGCTTCGCCTCAGAACGTCCACGCGTCACGGTGTCGAGCACGATCCCACAGACGAGCAGTATTGAGCCGAACAGCATAAGTGCGGCGCACAACAATGCCGTCGGCAGGCGAGGCACGAGCCCCGTTTGCAGATATGTGTCCAGCAATGGCACCGCGAGGATCACGGACAACAACGCGCAGACGACGAAACCGATCGAGAAGAACAGGAGCGGCTTCTCGGCCTTGAACAGGCGCAGGATCGTCATCAGTATCCGCACTCCATCGCGGTACGTGTTCAGCTTGCTCTCAGAACCTTCCGGCCGCGAACGATATACGGTCGGCACTTCAGCCACTGGCATGCGCAGCTCCAGCGCATGCACGGCGAGTTCCGTTTCTGTTTCGAATCCTGACGAATGCGCTGGGAAGGACTTCGCGTAGCGACGGGAAAACACCCGGTAGCCGGACAGCATGTCGCTGAAGGTGCGGCCAAAAATCGCCGCTGCAAATCGCGTGAGCAGGACATTGCCGAACCTGTGGCCAAGTCGGTATGCTGCCTCTTCGTTGGATTCGCGTGCTCCAACCACCATGTCGAGCCCCTCATCCAGCAGCAGCCCCACTAATTGCGGCGCGACCGTCGCATCGTACGTATCGTCGCCATCCACGAGCACGTATACATCTGCCTCGACGTCGGCGAACATGCGACGAATGACGTTTCCCTTGCCTTGATAATTCACCGCACGGACCGTCGCGCCACATCGCGCTGCGACCGCCTTCGTCGCGTCAGTCGACTTATTGTCGAAGACATAGAGGCGCGCGCCCGGTAGTGCCGTACGAAAGCTTCCAATCACATTGGCGATCGTCTGCGCTTCGTTGTAACAGGGAACCAGTACGGCCACATGACCGAAATCGTTATCCAGTCGGTGACCTGGACTATCGAAAAATTGTGCTTGCACGTTGAACGCGGTCCTTCGTCGTTTCTTGCTGTATTTGATCGAAGCTGGCTCGATCACGGATTTATCCAGTTCTTGGCGTATGCTTAGCGATGACGCTGACGTTACCGCAGTCCTCTCTTCGGCATGCCGGCCCAACGTCGTGGCTAACGCATAATCATCGAATGTTTCGCATTATCTCAGAGCCGCATGCCGCGAGCCCCACTTGTAGCCTCGCGCCTTTCGACGGCGTTACAGGCGCACGTCCCACCGCGCGGCTCCTATGCGACAGCGTTAATCGAAAACGCAGCGCCATATTGCCACGGTGCGCCTCGTATGCCAAAAGCGATCGACACCCCTTAATCGGGAAGACTGCCGTGCAAGATCGCGATTGGGGATGCTTACGCATCTCCTGTCGCTCCATCACCGGCTCATGCTGACATGCCGTTTCGGTTCGGCCCTGCGGGAGAGTGGCAACTTGCCGATTTTGCGCCATCGCAAAAAAAGCCAGGCAATTGCTTGGCCAAAATCCCCGAGAGGCTGCGGGGCTTGAGAGACGGAAGAATTTACCTGCCAAAAGGGGGCTTGCTGCGCTAAGATCTGGCGCAAAAATATGCTTTGCTCCTATTTGGTCCGGCGCGTCTAATACTACTATGTGGGTCGGTCAGCGCAACACGCCCGTTCTGGATGGCACGCCTCTCGTCACCGAGTTGCGAGAACTGGTTGCCGATCTACCTATATATGGCTACCGACGTGCATGGGACGGGATGCGCTAGGCCAGCCTCGTGTCGATGCAAAATGGGTTATCGAGTCATGTGTCGCTACGGCCTGCTGCCCGAACGCGCCCAATTTACGCGTCGGCGGGATGCTGTGGACAGGAGCAACGTCCGCTGGAGTTCGGACGGTTTCGAATTTCGCTACGGCGACGGTGTCCTGTTTTAAAGGCCGATAGCGAAATCGAATGACTCAGCGACAACAGTTCCTGCGGCATTGCTGAAGAGACGCTCACGTTTTCGTAGCAAATCGGTTTGAAACCCGTCACGACACGCCGGTCAGGAGTCCGTAGAGCAACGGGATGGCCGAGAGCTTCGTCAAAACGATGAGGAGATGGGAGGTTTCGTGTATACCTAAGCCGGACGCGAGAACGGCATTGCAGAGCTTGGCCATCGCGTTCCACTATAACGAGTCGCGTCCGCACAGTGCCTGAAATACCGCTCACCACGTGAGTTTTGCCAACTAGCAAATTCACCAACCGAAGCATGACTGAATATCCGGTCATGCTGAGGCATGTCCAAGTTGAGCTGAATTAAATTTTACGGAGTGGTCAAATGCTCGGCGTTTATCGCCTCATCTTATCGATCATGGTCGTGGTCTCTCATCTTGGAGAGGGACCTGCTTGTATCAGTCAAATTGGAATATTTTCAGTATTTGGCTTCTACACCGTCTCAGGATTTCTGATCACACTGATACTGAGGAACAACTACGCCGCAGACTCATTGGGTTACTGGAAAAATCGCTTCCTCAGGATTTACCCACCATATTTCGTGATTGCCGCTGCAACGCTCGTATGCCTCTATGCGACACCTGATCCGCAGGCTTTTCATCCGGTCTGGGTAGTGAGCTAGCGATTTCAGGACTGGCTCGGAAATTTCGTTATTTTCCCGTTCGTCGCCGGGGACGAGCGCTTCCGGATCATTCCTCCCGCGTGGTCGGTAGCGGTGGAAATCGTCAACTACTTCCTGCTTTGGGCGTTGATCGCGCGAAACAGGACGACAACTTTCTGCGTACTTATGCTCTCCACCGTGTGGCACGTATTCTCGCTCGCACATGGTGCGCCATGGAGTGATCGCTACTTTCCCTTCTATGCAGCGACGCTACCTTTCTCACTTGGCGCTAGCATCTACTGGATCAGGGACGGTAGTTATCTGAAATGGAACAACCGCTCTTATGTTATCGCCACTGCCATATTGGCAGGCCTTTCAGTGACGAATACCGCTCTTGCAGGCTGGTTCGGAGGAACATCGGGGCGCCATTTTAATGCGTCTACGCGAACACTATTTTTATGTTCCTGCTTGTCGCCGTTTGCTCGAAGATTTCGCCGACAGTTAAACTACGTCGCATCGACAAGTGGCTCGGCGACTTAGGTTATCCTGTTTTTCTCGTACACTGGCTCGTCGGCTACGTTTTGTCGATGGTGGCCTTCCACAGTGTCGTTACACGCGGATAGGCGTTTGTCGCTGCTTCTCTCCCAGCTGTTTTCGTTTCGTCTCTAGCGATTAATACGATGACGAATATCGTCATAGAGCCGGTCAGAAATGCAATTTGTGGCCGGCGCCGCAAAGCACGGCATTGATCGCATCACCCAGCGTTCCCTTCAGCCAGTTCCTGTCGAGTTTGCCATCTGCCTTCATATGACCGATCGCTGGCTCGATCGCGCTGCGCCGCCGGATCATGGCGCGCAGCGTTCGCGTGATGCCACGCCGCAGACCGGGGTGGTAGACCTTGACGCCATCCGGTTCGGCGCCCCGATAGCCACGATCGACGATGGCGATTTCCGCTTTGACGTCACTGAGAATCGCCGCCTGCTCCAGCGCTTCTTCCAGGGTATGGCCGTCATACGGGTTGCCGGGCATCGAGCGCGCGCCCACCACCAGTCCTTCCCGGTGCGTCGTCGTGATCGACACTTTCACCCCGAATTCGTACGGTGTTCGCGCTTTGCCTTTCGCCAGACACTCGACTTCCGGTGCGTGCAGCGCATACAGCTTGTTTTTGTCCTTCGTCTTCTGCGTCAGGATCCGTCTGGTTCGGGCGATCAGTTCCTGCAACTCTGCCCGCTTGCCACCAGCTACCGCGCCGAGTTGCCGCTCGACATCGCGCATGACCCGACCCACGCGTGAGCGCAGGGTACGCAGCGCCTTTCCCATCCGCCGGTATTGCTTCGCATGTGCGTAGCGGCCGATCTGCGTGGCCAGGCGCGGCGCCTCGCGGTTGTAGTTCTGCCGCAGTTTCAGGCCGTGCCGCGCAGCGGCCTTCACCAGATGTTCACGACAACGCTCCAGCAGCCGCGAGTCAGTCGGATGTGCAATCGCCTTTGGCATCACAGTTGTATCGACGATGACCCGCTTCGCGCTCGACGCCTTGATCACGCCGGCACGCTTCGCCGCCTCGATCGTCTCGGCGAGCAGTTCCTCGACGCCGGCTTCGCCAAGCCGTTTGCGCCACCGCGTCAGACTCGATGGATCGATCGGCGGGTCGGTCTGCAGATACGTCTCGCCCGTAAAAACCTGCCAGTACGGGTTTTCCACCCATTGCCACACCACATCCTCATCAGACAGGTCGAAGGCGTGCTGCAGATACAGCAGACCGGCGATCAGTCGCGGTGATGTCGCTGGTCTGCCTTTACCCGAGACAAAGCTCGCGCTCATCGAAGCGCCGAGCCGTTCCCAGTTGATCAGCTCGGCCAGGCGTACCAGCGGGTGCTTGAGGTTGATCTGTTCGCGCAGCGGATGCCGGAACAGATCCTTCTCCGCTACAGGTGCCTTTGGACCCATCTGAACCTCGTCAGAATTTGCAGGCTTCACGCAGTAATATGCCTGGCCTCTGCAATTCCAACAACACGATTTCTATCGGCAAGCCCCGCTGCTTAAGGCTCCACGGATTGTTCAGGACGGACTGATTAACGTCACTCGGCTAACGCCGAGTATTCTGGATCTGACTTGGACGTTTCCTATTCGCGATCAGCAGCCAACCACCGGGTTCGATGGCAACACCACCGGATCATTGGGGGAATAGGGGCTGATCACATAATATGTCTTGTATATTGAGCGTAACCTGGCAGAGCAAATTTGATATCGCTCAGTGTCGCCGCATTCGCTTGCTTTGGCGATAATTTGGTCAATCCATCCGAACCGGATTTCCCGTATGGGGATGTGGCCGAGTCTCATAGAAATCGAAGAAGTGCTTCTGCCATAACGCACATACCGTGTCCATTTGATCCACTAATCGTGTATCGAAGGTGCCGGACGCGTCTGCGTCGTCAATCTTTTTCCGCATGCGCTCAAACAGCAATTTTTCAAAATCGTTAATGCAGTAACCGGATACCTCTTGCATGCTGAATGGGTAAGCTGCTCGGGCCAGTTCAGGATGCAGCGACATATAGGTGCTAAACAGCCGTTCGACGATGAAGGGTAGGAGCGGCGCTGGGTCGGTGTGGGTAGTGTCAAGCATAGCGGCGCGCGCCGCTTCATGGGACGGATCATCTTCGAGGAAGTCGGCAATCGGAATCAAGACGCCGCCGACATATTCGTCCCAAAACCGCTGCGATCCTACCCAGAAATTGCAGTACGCTAGCAACCCCGGCCCGTGACGCGGCGTGTCACCAATCGTCCAGTGCAGCCCGCTGGCGTCTAGGAGTGTCTGCGCTGCCTGCGTCAAGCCAGGATGCGCATGCTCACCCTGCATCCAGACGTTATACGACCAGTACGCAAGCTGTGGAAACGGATTGATGAAGCAGACATCCGAGCTCAAATGGTTTCGCACAAAATCGATAAACGCTGCGCCGGAAATCTTCGATTTCAGAGTGAACTTCGGCGAAAACACGCCAGTATAGTCGTGCCGAAGATGCTCACCATTCCGGTACATATCGATCAAAATCTTGAATTCGCGCCACTCGGGGCGCGAATTGTCCTCGCGTACCAGCGGCAGAAACTCGCCGCAGGTCAGCGTCTGATCGGGTGAGTAGATCGGCTCGAATATCGCGACGGTTTTGCTCATACGTGACCTGCACGTTCGAGGCAGAAGCGATTCAAATCGGCGCGCCACTTTAGATAGGTAAATGACGCGTTCGGCACAGTGAAGCTGGGATAGTGGGTTTCGATCGGAACCGCCAGGAGGTGTTGGACTACCACGCTGATCGGGCCACCATGCGCGACCGCAATGATCAATCCTGTTTGTTGAGTCTTCGGCAGAACCTCTGAATTGACCCACGCCTGCACCCGCTCGGCCATATCCAGATGCGATTCACCTTCTTCATAACGGTTTCGGATGTCCTTGTTGAAATCCGGAAACGACCGATTGAAGTCAGCTTCGAGCCACGATCCGTATTTACCGGGATGTGTCTCTGCGAGCCGCGCATCGAACGTCATGGGCGTTGACTCGCCGAACACCAGTTCGGCTGTCTGACGTGCTCGTGCCCATGGGCTGCAGTAAATCTGCGCCGGCTCGAAGGCGAATCTATCGAGCGTAGCTGCGAGATTGATCGATTGGGTCTTGCCGAGCTCGGTTAGACCGTCCTTGTCGGTCGAGATCAGTAATCCTTTTTCATTGGCAACCGATTGGCCATGCCTGATCAATAAGAGATCCATAATAGTGTGCCCTGTTTAGACTGGATTCTCGCCTCTCACGAGTTCAAGAAATGTCTTTGCCGGTCCGGCGAGACCGAATCTCTCGTGAGCGTCGTCATAAGCTTTGCGCCGCAACGAATTGCGCAGTTGCTGATCCTGATATAGCTCTTCCATCGCGCTGGCCCACTCTTCCGCAGTGTTATTCACGAGGAGACCGGTATTGCCATGCGAAACTGCCTCTTCGTATACAGGCGATCGTGAATAGATGCCGGGGATGCCTAGGCTGCCATAGTCGATGTATTTGATGCACGACTTGCAGCTGTTGAAGAACAGCGCATCGGGATCCTCACGTCCGCCTAGTGGCACGATCGAGAACATATAACCTGCGTCCCGAATGGCGGCCTTATACGCTGAATTCTCCAGAAAGCCCTTTGAGACTAGCCGCGGAATTCGTGACATCTCGGGGAACCCATCGCCCCAGAATTCAAAGGCAACATCAGGATGCCGCTGCAAGAAATCGATGATGACCCTGAAAAATTCCTTCCTGAACTGGACAAGCTTGATGCCATCCGTGTTCGAGAACAGGATCTTCGGCGGGTTCGCTTCATGCCAGCTTGATGGGTCAGACGGCAGTGCCTGATGATCGAAGCCGTTGGGGATGACGACAACCGACGGCCTGATTCGCCGCAACTTGTTTCGCAGGGTTTCGTTCGAGACAGTGGCAATCGACGCTTGCCGGATGAGCCAGGTGATGTTTGCCAACAAGTCGTCGTTCAAATCGGTGACGCTGTACATCGGCAAGTCTATGATCCAGTCGTCCATATCGTAGATGGTGCGCAGTCCAAGATCGTTGGCCATACGCATCACGTCGGTGGCACGGTTCGAGCTATGCTTGTTGAACAGCACAGCATCGAAACGCCGCAACTGCCCAACAGTCACGTCGCTTTCGACAATCTCTTCCCACTCAAGCATCCCGTTGTTGGCCATGTAGCCTAGAAGCGGGCCAAAGCGGGCAGCGATCGACCGTGACATCAGTCTGTCGTGGGAGAGCGAGATTCGCTGAACAACTAGTAGACGCGGAATCTTCGGCATTTCAAATACTTTCTCGTGCAAGCAGGTCGGCGATTTGCGGGCCGATGATCGATGCTGAATGACGTGCCATCACGCGGTCATAAGTCGTTGCTACCTTTGCATCGCGGTCGGGGTCGTTGATCGCGCCCGCGATCGCGGATGCTATTGAGCTCACGGAGTCTGTCGATGTGTACCACACGCCGGCTTCAAAATGCTCTCGCTGCCAGGGGCCGTCGGACATGATCAAGGGCTTCTGCATGATTGCGCCCTCTAGGCTCGACCGGCCTGGCGGATCGATACTCGGCTCAACCATCACGTTGCAGTTGGCAATGATCGATCTGAGCAGGGCGCTGCAAGGCTGGACGAACGGCAGAAAGCTGATGCCAGGATGAGCTTCCGCGACGCATTGCCGATAATAGTCGTCGTCACGCGCGCCTCCTACAAACAAACCATCTAGCTTAAGCTCATTCAAGGCCCTGATCGTGTTTAGCTGATTCTTGATTGGCTCGATCAGGCCTAGACACAGTGCGAAGTCGGTACTATTTGAAACCGTCGACAACAGATCTTTGTCGGGCTGCGCCAGAAAACGGTTCGATACGCAGGTGGGCAGGACTTCGATTTTCTCTGCTGGCACCTGAATGTATTGCGTAAAATTTTCGAGTTCCGCGTGCGACTTGAATAATAGCTTGTGCGCGATACGCGTAATTTCCTGAATGCGCTCGACCTCACCGGCCGGAATGGGGCCGAGCCACCAAACGTTTGGCCAGAGGAAGATGCGCTTGTTTCTGATTGCCGCTTCACGCAATATGGCGTGGCTGTCGGCATGCACAGAGAAATGAATCACACCGTCGTAGAAGCTGAGTGGACGGCTACCAATACCGTAGATGTCAGTATGGACGCCAGACGCCTTGAGAATCTCGGCAACCTGCACGAGTTCCGATTCGCCACCGCCACTGACGGTAAACGCGGTGCTGTAGGTCGTCAGAATGAATTTGAGTCCGGTCATACGTTTCTCCCCGATACGCCAGCATCAACAAATGCGAGGATGCGGTCTTCGCCGAAGGGAGCACGCGACCTGACGCCCTGCACGAGTCGGACCTTGTCTCCGCGCGCGGGGAGAGGTGTACAGAAACTGTTCAGCAAAACAATCATGGCGCGTCAGCTCCTCGAAGGGCTCGGTCGAAGACCTTCTTCCAATGCTGCGAGGACGCGAGTTCCAGTAATACGCTTGCCCGCGAGCGCGCGCGGTGTGTCAACGCGTCCCAGCGGGAGGCATCATTGTGTAGCGCGATAATCTGATCGGCTATATGGTCCGGTGTTTCGCGTTCGCCGATGACCAGCCCGGCATCGCTTACCACTTCAGCGGCTGCATGACCGGCCCGTACCACTGCGGGAATACCGCGGTACATAGCCTCGAGTGCGGGGATGCAAAATCCCTCATGGCGGCTCATCGAAAGCAGCAGCGAAGCGCGGTCATAGCTCGACAGCAGATCTGCATCGTCGACCATTCCCGTGAAATCAATACGAGTCAGCACACCCAGCGCGCGTGCACGTTGGAGGAGGAATTTGCTGTAGTCGTAATTCGGCATACTGCCGACTATTGTCATCGTTGCGTCGAGACCTCCATCGACTACCCGGGCGAGTACATCGATGGCATCTTCGACTCGCTTGTGCGGCACAACCCGACCAAGCACCAGCATCTTTAATGTAGTCGGGTTGCGGTGTTCGATCGCGTTGTTCCTGAATGTCGGCAAGCTTTCGAAGACAGGGGGGATGATCACAACACTCGAAACGTCGACATAGGGTACGAGATCGCGAGCCACGTGCATCGAGTTGGCGATGATGACATCGAACCCTGCCAGCTGTGGCAATTGCTTCATCGCCAGTTCGCAAAGGTCGGCCGTTACAGGTTCGAACTCACGCAATAAAGCCGGATCGGTGACCCCGTGGAAATAACAAATCTTTCTGCACGGCAAGGCTAGTAGCCGATCCAGAAGTGGGTCGACGATCGAATAGCTAACAAACAGCAAATCTTTGCTTGTCGCCTCCGAAAAAAGCGATTCAATCGGCTGCACCTTCGATACTGAGGTATCGAAACGTTGGGCGTACGTTTTTGAATCCCACCCTGAATGCTCGGCCATAGCAGCTAGCCCGAGACAATGGTTGCCGACGGCGTCGCCTTCGAAGATGTCGGGTGCACAGATCAGCAGTCTCATCGTTCGTTCACCGACTGTCGAATTTCATCCAGACGTTGCGCATAGGCGCGTGCCACCGCCGCCATCGAATAGTCTTTTTCGATGCGCGCACGACCCGCCTTGGCAATACGCTGGCGCAGGTCTGCGTCGCCGAATACACGCGCAATCTGGCTGGCGGCAGTCCCTACGTCAGGATCACACCAGTATTGCCCCTCATGGAACATATAGTCTCCGGGGCGTAGCGGTACCAATTCGCCGTCGACCAGAAACGCGGTCTGTTCGTCGCAAAAATCGACGTTGCCCGAGAAATTGGTTGCGACGACAGGCTGGCCCAGCACCATCGCCTCTGCAATGACGCGGCCAAAGCCCTCGCTCCGATGCAGCGAAATATAGGCATCGCAGCACGCCATGAAATCGATCGTGTCCTGCCGGTCCAGCCGCTCGGAAACGATATGGATGCGATCGTCTGCCGTCGCGAGGTCGAGGACTTGTCGCCACGTAGGATCGTCATCGCGGGCGTTCATTGCCTTGATGACAAGACCGACACCGATGGTTTCCTTCGCGAAAGCCTGTTTGAATGCCATGATCCCTGCCACGGGATTCTTGCGTGTCATCCAGGAATTCCCGTCGAACATCAGATAGAACAGGAAGTCGTGCTCAGGAAGGTTGTAGCGCTTGCGGTCAATCTTTTGCGGTGCTGGAACGACCACCGCCATGGGCATGTGCCGCACTTTGGTTTGGTCAAACCTCGCGTACACGGCCTCCACGAAGCGGCTCTGGGCCCAGATCTCGTCCACGAACTCGTGAACTTGCCCGAACGCGCTCGGCCAGTGAGGCAATTCCCACGGCCACGCCCCGATCCTGTAGGTGTCAGACTCAATCAGTTTGCGGCCACCCTCTAGGGTCAGCCGCACCATTTCGGGCGGCGGCAGGCAGAACAGACTGACTTGATACGCGAGGTCGTTGCGCAGCAGATGGTTGGCTGACATGTCGAGCCGAGGTGGTCCGCTCATGGGTGCGTTGATCAGTGCGGCCTCGAAACCGCCGAGTTGCATCGCCTGTGCGGCCATCCGGGCGTCCTCGCCAAGCCCAAGCACGCCTTGGGGAAAGCCCACGATGTTTACGCCGAACGGCCGTGCTGAAATGCTTGCCTGTTGGTTCCTGCTCAATTCGAGGGCCTGCTCGCGTACCTCGGCTGGGACGAGGCGAAGGTGTCGGAACTCTGGGTACTCACTTCTGCCATGTGCTTGCCACCATGAGATAAGCGCCAAGGCACCCTGGGTAGTGCAGATGTCGAAAGCTGTAGTCAAATCGGGGCGGCTCTCACGGATCAAGAGCAGGAGCCGGGGGAGCGCCATTGCTGCGGCAGGTGCGCTCTCGATTAACATCAGGTCGCTCAGGCTTTCCTGGAGTTTCCATTGGAGGCTCGGATATTCCCGTTGGCCGGACCCGATCCACCACTGCATCGCACTCAGTCGACCCTGAAAGGTTTCGAAATCGTATAGCGATTGAAGATCCGGCCGGCTGTCGACCAGGTGTGGCAAAAAATGCGGTACACGGAAAAGTCCTTGCTTGTCCCCGTCGTCGAATTCATTGAGCCGGTCAAATATCTTCGCCGTTGACCAGTCCAGACGGCGGTATTCGCGTTTGCCGTGCACGTCCCACCAGAGCAGCATGGCGAATCGGCCATGAAAGCTACCAAGATCGATCTCGTGGCTCAGATCCGGTCTGCTCGCGACGAGTGGCGCGAGAAAACGCGGAATATCGATCAGTGTCCCGTTCTCATCCTGCACGATCTGGTTCAACTGGTGGATGACGGGCGAGGTTTGCCATACCAGTCTTGGGTACTCGAATTTGCCGTGCTCGTCCCACCAGACCAATGCGCCGAAACGCCCAGCAAACGTGGTCATGTCCAAGCTGGCGCGTAGGTCATGGCGGCTATTCACGAGCAGTTCGAGGAATGCCGGAACGCTGATCAAGGTTGCCGATTGCTCGCTGCCCAACTCGTTCAGGTTGTCCCACACCGAGTTGGGTGACCATGAGAGCCGGGGATATTCAAACTGACCGTGCGTTTCCCACCAGCTTAATGCGCCCAGTTGTCCAGAGAAGGATCCAAGATCGATATGGGCGCGCAAATCCGGTCGCGCGTTCACGAGCAGTGCAATGAAGCGTGGCAGCCGCGCACGAGTCGGCCCGATCACTATATCGTTACCAAGCAGCGTATCGAGCAGCGATTTTTCGTCCAGAATATCGAGGCCGTTGCCGGCAAGCCAGAAGCTGATTGCACGCGGATATTTGTCGATCAACGTCGCTGGATCGAATTCCGTCGCATACGCAACCTCTGATTTATTCAGCACCCACTCGAAATCCGGATAGTCGCGCTCGCCGTAAGCCTTCCACCAGAAATACAGCGTTATCCGGCCTCCAATGGTCTGATGTTCGAAGGACGCAAGGTCGGACCTGAACTTCAACAGGAAATAGATTGCGTTAGGGAGCGCAAACAGCACATCGGGAGATGGATGCCGACATTCCGTTGCCCAGTCTTTTGTTAGTGACATGGTGTTATTGAGCCTTCGCAAGACGCGGATTCATTGTCATCACGAATTCTGTCGAGTCGATGGAAAGATTCGGAGAGTAGTACGGGTCGTTCCACAATGCGTCGCCCCAGCGCTTCTTTACAAAGTCGATTTCATTGACGAAGCGGGCCGCCTTCTCCGGCGTATCTTCATAACCGCGCGAGGCGGATTCGTGATGGTACAACTCGGCAAATGGAGTCCATACGTTGCGATAGCCTGCTTCACGTACGCGCAGGCAAAAATCGACATCGTTAAAGGCTACGACCAGGTCCTCGTCGAGCCCACCCACTTCACGATAGATGCTCGTGCGGATGACCAGACACGCCGCCGTGACCGCGCTGACCGCATTGCGCAGGACAGCCCGGCTGAAATACCCCGGTGCATTGCGTGGCAGGTACTTGTGGCCGTGGCCGGCCAATCCACCCATGCCGAGATACACGCCCGCATGCTGGATCGTGTCGTCAGGGTAGAGCAACTTGGCACCCACTGCACCGACGCTGTTTTGCAGAGCGATGGAAACGAGTTCGCTTAACCAATCCGGAGTGATGACTTCGATATCGTTGTTCAGCAGACAGACGAGTTCGGCCTGACTCGTCAGCGCAATGCGATTGTTAAGCGCGGAATAATTGAATGGAGAATCGTCACGAACCACTCGAATGCGGGAATCGCCTTCATAGCTTTTAAACAGATCAAAGGTTTCAGGTTTCTCCGAGCCATTGTCGATGATCGTAATCAGGTAGTTCTGGTACGTAGTGCGCTCCCTGATGGAGTCGATACACTGCTTGACCAGGTCGGCCGCGTCGCGGGTCGGGATGATGATTTCGACAAGTGGCTCTTTCTCAGGCAAAGCGTAGACGACCCGCTGATACATCACAGCATCGTCGGCAGATTGCACTTTCGCTGCGATATTGCAGCGCGTCAGGTGCTCCTTGATTGCCCGGCTAGCGGCAATCACCGCGTAGGGCTTCGCATCCGCACTTGACGCGGTACTTTCAGGCGTTACGCGCCAGTGATACAGCACGCGCGGGATATGGCGGATTCCCTGAGCACCAATCGCTTCCATCACACGAAGCGCAAGATCGTAGTCTTGGGAGCCCTCCAGCCCCTCACGGAATCCACCGATCTGCTGAAGGATAGACGTTTTGTACACGCCGAAGTGCGAAACCATGTTCTGGCCAAGGAACAGGTCGTAATTGAAATCGCACTTGAAATATGGCTCGTATCGACGACCATCGACTGTGATCTTGTCCTCGTCGCTATAAATCAGGGCGGCTTGTGGATCCTGCCGGATCAGGTCCACAACGTGGTACAGCGCTAACGGATGCAACTCGTCGTCATGGTCGAGCAGGCCAGTGAACTCGCCGGTGACCAATGCCAGCGCACTATTGCTTGCCGCACTTATATGGCCATTGGTCTGGCGATATGTCACCTTGATGCGCGGATCACGCGCCGCATATTCGTCCAGCGTTGCTTTCACATGGGGCTGCGTGGACTTGTCGTCCGCAATGCAGAGCTCCCAGTTTGTATAGACTTGCTTAATTACTGAATCGATTGCCTTGCGGAGGTACTCGTCGGGCGAGTTGTAGGTAGGCATCGCCAAGCTGATGAGCGGCTGATAATCCCATGTCTTAACGGTATCTGCCAAGCTCGAATAGCGATCCGGCGCCACCTCGTTGAGTGTTATCCAGTTCTCGTAGGTAGCCGCGAGCGCGGTGCCGGATGCCGCGGCTGCATCAATCTGCGCAAGTGCTGCATCGTTTGCCTCGCCGAATGGCAGAGAATGCTCATCGACGACCAGCGCGAAGTCTTTCAGTGAGAACTGCCCTGCAAATGCGATGGGATCAAAGCGCGCCGCACGGAGCGTCCATGGGAACGAGATGGTTTGGTTCACCTTCCCGCTGGTGTCTACGCGCAGCCAGACAGCGGCTTGTTCCGACATGCCGTCGCCATTGTCGACATAAATCATGCAAGGTGTCTTTGGCATCGTGCTTGTCTCAAGCAAAAAAGACAGGTGCACCGTGCGCCCGCGCATGTTTTCCCAACCCACAATGGCAAACTGCGGATCGTTTGTCGTCGCGGTCCATTGGTATGCAGCACCCGAAAATGCTTCAACGTTATTGAGCGGTTGCAGTTCAAGTTTCATGTTGGATGACGGGCTGTAGATATATCTATGATGGACGGCATTATCGAACGCTAAGCAGGCACGCATTAGAGGCAATGTCGAACGACGTGCAGGTGATGCATCCTGACGGGCACCTCTGGCCAATCAGTTCAAACTGTGGATCGGCGTCGTTCGCCGATTCGGGATCCATGTAACCCTGATTAGGCGCGATGTTGTGAATGTAAAAAACTCTAAGATCATTTCGTCGATAAGGATGCGTAAACTTCTTTCAACGGCGAGAGCACGGCTTGCCAGTGGAGATTTCGTTCAGGCCGCGCAGCGGCACGTTCAATTGTCAACGCTTGCCGAATTGACTGCGCGATGCTGGCGATGTCTTCTGGGGAGAGATAGGCGACATGATTCCCGAAGTATTCTTCCGTCGAGCCTACGCGTGTGACGGCGATACGCGCTCCGGCCGCATGCGCTTCGAGTGCTGCGAGCCCGGGTGTCTCGAGGGTGCTTGGCAAACAGAATACCTCGCATGCAGCATAGGCTGAGCGCAGGAGTTGCGACTCATGCGGCAGGGGGCCAAGGTATGTGACCTGGCTGCCTCCCGCTTCGAGGCACGCACGGGCATACTCAGGGTCACGCTGATGGCCGATCAGCACCACCTTTAGCTTCGGAATAGCCTTCATTGCATGCATGAGCGCCAACTGGTTCTTGCGCGGCTCAATATTGCCGACGTTCAGCAGGAATGGCTCGCGAATATTGAAGTGGTCGCGGAAAAGCTCCGGCGACACCGGCTCGTAGAACATCTCTTCGACGCCGTTATAGACCGTGACGAATTTCTCGCGGGGCAATTGGAATACCTGCGCAAGCGTCTCACACTCGATGTCGGAATTCGCCACCACGCGATCGGCCAATGAGAACTGATGCCTGATCTCGTCAATCGGATAGAGATGCTTGGTTGCCTCAGTGACCCATAGACTGGAGGACACAACAAGCGGCAAGCCTAACTGCTTGACGAAATTGCAGAAATGTACCGATCCGCCGACGCATGAGAAAAAGTGCACCACGTCGTGATCGAGAAAACGCGGATTCCATTGATCGAATAGCGTGACATCTACGCCGTGTGCGGGAAGATGTTTGCGATACGCAAGTAGCTGTATCTCCCCCCCGCCGGGTGTGTGGAAGGCCATAGGGTACGTTGCAAACAGCACTTTCATAATAGCTTTATATGCTCGAACTCTTAAACTTCCCGGCAACGCTTGCCATGGAGATAACCCGCTTACAATATGCGGCCCGGACTTATGGCGATTGTGCCGCCCTCGACCATACAAATGCCGTATTGTACCTTGCTTCGTCTACCATTCCGGCCGTGCCCCGAGGGCATGTGCGGGTTCCAGACGCGTGATGGGATCGCACGGTCTACGCTGGACGCCAACTGGCTCGCCATGCCTAAAAGTACACATCCTGGTCGCCCCACGCAGATAGAGTTATGAGTCGAATGGTTTTGATTACCGGCGCCAACGGTTTCGTCGGCAAGGCAGTGTCTAAAGCATTGCTGCAGCGCGGAGACAGCGTCACCGGTCTCGTGCGTCGTCCGCAAACGACCGCTGAAGGCGTCAGCGAATGGCTCTTCGATGCGAATGACTTCGAGGGCATTGACGAACGGTGGCCGGCTACGCTGCACTGCGACTCGGTCATCCACCTCGCGGCCCGAGTCCACATGATGCACGAAACGACGGTCGATCCGCTTGCGTCCTATCGCGCAACCAACGTCACAGGCACGCTGCGGGTTGCGCAGGCGGCCCGCAGCGCGGGCGCCCGGCGTTTTGTTTTCGTCAGCAGTATCAAGGCGGTCGGGGAGGACAGTGCTGGTCGACCGATCAGCGAGCGCGATGCCCCTGCGCCCCGCGACCCCTACGGTATTTCAAAGCTCGAAGCCGAGCAGGCACTGCTGGAATACGGTCGCGCGTCCGGCCTTGAGATTGTGATCGTCCGCCCGCCGTTGGTCTACGGCCCTGGCGTGCGTGCGAATTTCCTGCAACTGATGCGAGCCATCGCAAGTGGAGTGCCGCTACCTTTCGGAGCCATTACAGCGCGTCGCAGTCTTGTCTTTGTTGATAATCTGGCTGACGCAGTTGTTCACTGCGTGTCCAACCCGCACGCTGCCGGTCAGACTTTTCATGTTACGGACGGCCGCGATCTGAGTGTCGCCGAGCTAGCTCGTGCGCTAGCCAAACAACTTCACGTGCCGGACCGCCTGTTACCCGTGCCGGTGCCGTTGCTTCGCCTTGCCGGACGTCTGACCGGGCGCTCGGTTCAGGTCGACCGGTTGATCGATGAGCTTTTGCTCGACAGTTCCCACATCTGCGATGTACTTGGCTGGCGTCCCCCATATACCGTTGAGCATGGCCTGCTGGAGACAGCAACCTGGTATCGCTCGACACACTGAATCGACCTCATGCCGTTCGACTTACTATCTGTCAGCTTCATCGTGCGCCCAGTTATCTGTGCTTTGATCGCCGCTTGTTTGTGTGGCGGGATTATCTGGGCGCTGCTTAGAACGGGCCTCGCATGGCGTCTGGCAACCGACATCCCAAACGACCGCTCTCTGCACACCCGTCCGACGCCGCGTGTGGGGGGCTGGGGCATTGTGCCCGTAGTGGCGCTTCTGATCTGGATAGCTGCACCTCGTCTTTGGTTGCCGGCGCTCGAAGCGGTGCTTCTTGCCGCTTTGTCTCAAATTGACGATCGTCGAGGCTTGCCTGCGCGCGTGCGCTTTGGCGGACATGTCGTAGCAGTTGCCGCGTTGCTGGCCGCTTACCCGGCGGATGTTCCATGGTGGGTGCTTGTAGTTATTGGATTTTTACTCGTCTGGCTGGTCAATTTGTACAATTTTATGGATGGTGCCGACGGGCTCGCGGGTGGCATGGCGCTATTCGGCTTCGGTGGTTATGCGCTCGCCGCTGTAATTTCTCCTCACCCGGATTGGTTCCTCGCTATAGCTTGTGCATCGGTGGCGGGCGCCGCCGCCGGTTTTTTGCTGTTTAATTTCCATCCGGCCCGGATTTTCCTTGGAGATGCGGGCTCGATTCCATTGGGTTTTCTGGCAGGTGCTTTCGGCTACTGGGGCTGGAGAAATAATGTTTGGCCATTCTGGTTTTCTGCGGTAATTTTTTCTCCGTTCATTGGTGACGCCTCCGTAACTTTACTGAAACGCCTCGTTCGTGGGGAAAAATTTTGGCAGGCGCATCGTGAGCACTATTACCAGCGGATGGTGCAATCCGGTCTGGGTCACGCATTTACCGCGCGAATTTGGTATTTGTTTATGATGGCGGGCATAATGCTTGCAACCTGGGCGATGGGCTTTGCTCCCGCCCAACAATGGCTTGTGGTTGGTGTTTGGGCCATTGTCCTCGTGGTGGCTGGAGTTTACGTCGACTTGCGCTGGCGTCGTCACTTGTCCCGTTCTGAGCAACCCTGAGGTTCCGCGCATATGAAAACCTTTAAAGCCCGGTGGCTTTCGTTCAGTGCGTTCATATTCGACCTGTGTGCAGTCCTCGTCGCTTGGCTGCTGGCGTACGTAATTCGCTTCAATGGCCCGGTACCGACCGCGTTCTGGGACAGCGGTACGCATGCGTTGATGTGGGTACTCGTTATTTACGGCGTGATGTTTCGCAGCTATGGCCTGTATCGCGGCATGTGGGTGTTTGCCAGCCTGCCGGATCTGGTGCGAATTGCCAAAGCGGTTTGCGTCGGCGCGGTCGTGGTTGTTATATGTTCGGTGCTACTGCAGCCGCAGCCGGTTGTACCTCGTTCAGTCCTGATTGTGTCGCCGTTGCTTTTGTTTCTGGCTATGGGCGGTTCACGCGCCCTGTATCGCGCCGCCAAGGAGTTCTACCGGTATGGCGGACTGGTCGGGCAGGGTAAGCCGGTGCTGGTGCTTGGTGCAGGGACGGCGGGCGCAAGTCTGGTTCGCGAACTCAAGCGCTCAGGCGAGTGGCGTCTTGCGGGGCTGCTGGACGACGATCCGGTCAAGCAAGGCCGGGAGATTTACGGGTGCCGCGTTCTGGGCCTAATCAGCGACTTGCAGAAGATTACGAGCGATTTGAAGGTCGAGCACGTGATTATTGCGGTGCCGTCGGCTTCGGTGGAAGCTCATCGTCGAATTGCCACACTGTGTGTGCGAGCAGGCGTACGTGCGATGGTTCTGCCCGCGCTCACCCCGCTTACTCAAGGTCAGGCCTTCCTCTCGCGGGTCCGCCAGATCGATCTGGAAGACCTGCTAGGCCGTGAGCCGGTCACGATCGACACCGCCCACGTGGATGAGCTGCTAAGAAACCGTGTCGTCATGGTAACGGGTGCCGGCGGTTCGATCGGTTCGGAGCTTTGCCGACAGATTCTGCGCTTTGGACCTGCCCAGCTGATAGCGTTCGACGTTTCCGAATTCTCGATTTATCGACTCAACGAAGAGCTCAGCGACAAGTATCCCGAAGTGTCGGTCGTACCCACGATCGGCGACGTGAAAGACTCGCTGCTGCTGGATCAGGTAATGGGACGCCACTGCCCCCACATTGTGTTTCATGCCGCGGCGTACAAGCATGTTCCGCTCATGGAAGAGGTCAACACCTGGCAGGCGGTGCGCAACAACGTGCTGGGTACCTATCGCGTAGGGCGTGCCGCGATCCGTCACGGCGTTGCACATTTTGTGCTGATTTCGACTGACAAGGCGGTCAACCCGACCAACGTCATGGGCGCAAGCAAGCGACTCGCCGAGATGGCCTGTTCAGCACTGCAGCAGAACAGTGGGCGCACTCACTTCGAGACAGTGCGCTTCGGCAACGTGCTGGGTAGTGCGGGTAGCGTGATTCCCAAGTTTCAGGAGCAGATTGCGCGTGGCGGCCCAGTGACGGTCACGCATCCGGAGATCACTCGCTTCTTTATGACCATTCCTGAGGCTTCGCAACTGGTCTTGCAGGCATCTTGCATGGGACAAGGCGGCGAAATCTTCATTCTGGACATGGGGCAGCCGGTTCGGATTGCAGATCTGGCACGCGACCTGATTCGCCTTTACGGCTTTAATGAGGAGCAGATCCGGGTGGTATTCACGGGCCTGCGACCTGGTGAGAAGCTCTACGAGGAGCTCCTCGCATGCGACGAGACAACTACGCGCACTCCACATCCCAAGCTGCGTATCGCCCGGGCTCGGGAAGTTTCTCAACATTTGCTGGATGATCTGCTGCCGTGGTTGATGCAGCATCGTGTACCCGGAGATGATGAGGTGCGAAGGGATTTGCGCCGGTGGGTGCCTGAATACCAGCCAACGGCAACGCCAGCTCTACGCAGCGTACAGGCCGCCATGCGTGCGTCGTAGGGATCGCTACGACGCTCAAGTAAAAAAGGCGCCTAGGCGCCTTTTTTGTTACCTCCGCCCTTTCCGCACCACCAACCACCTAGGCGATTTGAACCGCACAATACTCACATACAACCAGACATAAGTCGCCGCAAACACCATCACAAAGCAGAACAGGTGCAGCGTATGCCGCCAGAACAACGTCGCCGGAATCACAGCCACCAGGCACAGTAACCAGAGGTAAGGTGAGGTCAACGAATTGCGCCGCGTCAGCTCCCTTGCCGTCCTCGCTCCCACTGCCCAGTGCATCAACCGCTTATACACCAGCATATGCAGGTGCACGCCGTCCGGAATCCCAGGCGACATCCCACGAATGAACTTCTTCCGGTAGATCGAGAAGCACGTCTCGAAGATCGGGTACATGAACAGCAGCACCGGATACCACGCCGATACCTCGCGGTTGCGCATCACCAGCAGGATCGACAGTTCGGCGAGCATGAAGCCGATGAAATACGCGCCGCCGTCACCGAGAAAGATCAGACCGGCCGGAAAATTCCAGATGAAAAAGCCCATCACCGCGCCCATCATGATTAGCGACGCGGACAGCACGACCGGGTCGGATACCTCGAAGGCCACATAGGCGAGCGAGGCGAACATCATGAACGCGACCATCGAGGCGAGCCCGTTGAAACCGTCGATGATGTTGACGGCATTTGCTAGCGCCGCGACAGCCAGCACAGTGACCGCGCAAGAAATCACCGCATACGACAGCAGAAAATCGAGCGGCGGCACACTGATGCGCGTCACTGCGATATGCAGCAGGAAGTAGGCGAGGGCGGCTGCGGCCATGGTGCAGACGAGCCGTGCGAGCGGCGAAACCCGCTTGGTCAGGTCTTCGACGAGTCCTGAGCCGAATGCCGGCAGGCCACATGCCACAAGACCCAGAATCCCACCGGAGACGGCGGGATAGGCATGATGCAACTGCAAGGCCGACACCACGAGCCCGACCAGAATGCCCGTTCCGCCGATCCGCGGTACGGGTCGTACGTGAAATTTCTGTACGCCGGCGAGGTCGGTGTCGGTCGAGAATCTTTCATGCAGATGCGCATAGCGCACGATCAACAGGGTGACCAGCAATGAGACGAGAAACCCGAGTGCGAAACTAAGCATGAAAGTGAGCCTGAGCGAAGACGCCGAATTATACAAACGAAACGCTCAGGCCTCGAAAAGCCGCCTGCCGGGGTCTAAAGTCTCAATGAACGAATCCTTCGGCGGGCCGCCAGGCGGCCCTGTGCCGCTCGGCTGAAAAGAATCGGCGCTTCATTCATACTGCTAGTCTTTACTTCTAGGATTAAGCGACTCGCATGTTCGGCAAGTTGACCATTGCTTTCATTCTGTTTTCTGTTGCCGACGGCGCCTTCGCCGATGGCTATGCGCGGCCCGTCGTAATGACCGGCGTCACGCAGATGGCGGATACCGCCGAGCTGCATTTCGACCCCACCCCGGCGGATACCGGCACGCTGGTCATTCACGGCGATCACTCGAAAATGCCCGAGCAGACCTATCGGTTCGTCTACAACGTACCGGCCGAGCAACACGGTGCGGTGGACCCGGCCGTTAACATCAATTTCAGCGACAAGCAGACGCTGACCATCCTGTGCGATCCGCGCTCGGATAACTGTATGTCGACCGGGTACGTGACCTTGGGGTCGAGTACGTTCTCCATGCTGTGGAAAGTCACCCAGCAATAACGCCGCCTCCGGTCCCAAATAGTGACCCTGTAACACCCCGTAGGCCGGCCCCCGCAAACCCTTGCCTGTCATGGATTCCCCCTATCCAGCTCAAGTCTCGAAAGGCCGATAACCCGGAAGGGGCAGAGTGCGAACGGGGATCCCTGGGTTCGCGCTGCCCGGCCAGGACGTTACGGAGAGACAATGCTAAATCACATCACCATTCGGGGCGGGTTGACGCTGGTCATCGGCGTGTTCGTTGCGTTTTTGCTAACCGTGATCGGAGTCGGCTACGGCGCGCTCAAGCTGGCGAGCAACGGTTTGCAGGACGTACAGCGCAATTCGGTGGCACTGACGCATCTGAACGCGAGTTCTGCGAAGCTGCTGCAGGTGCGGCTGGCGCTCGGCAGCTACGAGACCTTGTTCAGTGTCGGCAAGCAAACCGACGATCTGCTGCCGGCGGCTCACAAGGTGCTGGTCGAATCGAACAACGACTTCCGCACGTATGCAGACGGCCCCTTCAGCAGCGACGAGGAGGCGCAGCTCGCCCACGCCGTGGCGACGGCTCGCACGGCGCTGGTTGACCAGGCCATCGAACCCGAATTCAAGGCGCTTGCCGACAACGATTTCAATACCTTCCGCAATATCCAGGGCGAAACCGCCAACCGTTTCTACGCCAGTTACGCGAAAGCGATCGATGCGCTCGAGCAACTGGAAACCGGCAACCAGCAGCGTCAGGCCGACACCGCTACCTCGCGTTTTCGCATTGCGACGCTTCTGTTCGGCGCGATCGGCGTGATTTCGCTTGTGATCGGAGTGATGGCGCGCGTTGGCCTCTCGGCTGCCGTCATCAAGCCGGTCAACCAGACCATTCGCCATTTCCAGCAAATTGCGGCGGGCGATTTGACGATCGCTGTGAAGGGGAAATCGCGCAATGAGATGGGGCAGTTGCTCGGCGCCCTCACGCAAATGCGCGACGGCCTCGTCGATACGGTATCGAAGGTGCGCGGCAGCACGGGCTTGATTACCCAGGGCGCCAACGAAATCGCCTCCGGCAATGCCGATCTGTCGCGCCGCACCGAACAGCAGGCGGCTGCGCTGGAGCAGACGGCGGCGAGCATGGAGGAGCTGTCTGCGACGGTGAAGCAGAACGCCGACAACGCGCAGCAGGCCAACCGGCTCGCTCATGGCGCTTTGGAGACGGTGACGCGCGGCGGCAGCGTGGTGGGTCGGGTGACTGAGACGATGGAGGGCATCACGGCTTCTTCCCACAAGGTGGCCGAGATCATTGGCATGATCGAAGGGATTGCCTTTCAGACCAACATCCTTGCCTTGAACGCCGCCGTCGAAGCGGCACGGGCCGGCGAGCAGGGACGTGGGTTTGCGGTAGTCGCCTCGGAGGTGCGCAGCCTCGCGCAACGCTCCGGCACGGCTGCAAAGGAAATCAAGGAGTTGATCGGCGAATCGGCTACCAAGGTCGAGCAAGGGGCGTCGTTGGTGAATGAAGCCGGCAAGACGATGCGCGAAGCGATGCAGTCGGTCGAGCGTGTGACGGGCATCATGGGCGAGATCGAAGCGGCGGCGCTCGAACAGAGCGAAGGGATCGCTCAGGTGAACAAGGCGATTACCCAGATCGACGAAGTCACGCAGCACAACGCCGCGTTGGTCGAAGAGGCCGCTGCGGCCGCGAAATCGCTGGAAGAGCAGGCGGCCGTGTTGAGAGACGCGGTGGCTGTATTTCGGCTTGAGGAGGATGGGGGGCACTCAGCGACAGTCGCGGGCACCGGATCGATTCGGTCAAACGCCGGCAACCCGTTGTCCGAAGCGCTCTCTCATTCTTCCCTCACGCTGCATTCGACATAACACGTTTGTCGTTGTGCACAGGTAAGGCTGGAGTTTTGATTCGATACACATTTCGACGATTTCAGCCTATACAATCGCGTTGTCTAAGATTGTTGGTCCCTGTCCGCACAAAGGCGTAAGGCGCTCGCGTATCGACGAGCGCCCAGGCTGCGCGGGTTATCACATGCCTCGCCTTGGAATACTGTTATGAAAAGCAGCACGCTCCTGGCAAGCATCGGCTTGCTGTCCGCATGCACCGCTGTCTCACCCGTCGACTCGCGTCAAGACGGTCATCTGGCGGTGACGAGCCGGGCTCGCTGGAGCTTGACGTCCTGGAACCATGTGAAAAACGTCGGCGTGAAGCACGCAGCCGCGTACTGCAAAGCCCAGGACAGGCAGTTGCACGTTGTCGCAGTGCATACCCAAGGCGTAATGGGCGTGACCGACGATATGGTCGAGGTGGTGTTCGATTGCTATTGAAGCGCGGCCGGTTCTGACTTCGGCCTGCCGTCTGTCAAGCCGCTGCGGTTGCTTCAATAAACGCCATCAGGCGGTCGTTGCTTTCCTTGATGCCGTAATAAGCCGCACGGGTTTGGGCTTCGGCTGCCGCAGCATTGCGCACCGCGCTGTCCGTCAACAGCCTCTCCATCGCATCCGCCATCGCACCGGCATCGCCAACCGGCACCAGTGCTCCAGCCTTGCCGCCATCCAGAATCTCCCGCGGGCCGGTCGGGCAGTCGGTTGCGACAATAGCCTTGCCGATTGCGAGCGCTTCCAGTAGAACCATCGGCATCCCTTCGTATTTCGAACTCAAGACCAGCACCGATGCGCCCGCCACGATGGGATGCGGATTGTCCTGGTGGCCGGCAAAATGCACGCGGGCGCCTATACCCAGGTCGCGTGCCAGATTCTCCAGTTCTTCGCGGTAGGCACCGTTTCCGACGATCACCAGGTGTTCTTCAACGGAGTCACGCTGCAACAACTCAGCATAGGCTCGCAACAGGGTTCGGTGATCCTTTTGAATCTCGTCGAGACGGGCGACCGACACAATGTAGGGCGCGTCGTCGGGCGTGAGCTTGATCGCGTCGCGTGGTGCAGCGGCGCGTTCGCGGATCGACGCGATATCGAGCGCGTTCGGCAGCACGATCACGCGCTCGAGCTTGCCTTCGAAAATCCGCGCTGCTTCGTCGGCCATATGTTGATTCAACGCAGCCACGCCATCATAGCGCCGGTATTGTTTGAGAAGCCGCTGCACCTTGCGAGGCCTGCCGCCCAGCCGAGCCTCGAAGCTAAAGTGATTCACGCCGAGCCAGGTCACGCCGAAGCGCCCGGACAGGCGTCGCAACGACATGTCGAAATCGACGATCACGTCAACATCTTGCGCGAGCTTTGATATACGTTCCGCTACGTGCGGCCGCACGGCCAGCGTGTTATGGACGTCGCGCGCCACCCGCCCCAGTTTGCTCAAACGCCGCTCGTAGCGTTTTGTCTGGAAATACTTCAGCCACGGACGGTCCACCAATACCTCGACCTTCACATCGGAAGGAATCAATGCGCGAAAACGGCTTTCGAGAGCCGGTGAGCTATGCATTACAGATAGCGCGACTTTAAAGCGGTTCCGGTCAAGAATGCGCAGCCATTGAATAATGGATGACTCAATGCCACCGTCGTTGAAGTCGGTAATGTGGAACAGAACGCGGACGCGTTCATCGGCTGAAACGAGGCGGGCATTGGCGGACATACGCTTGATAGAGCAGGCTGCAAGGCAATGTAAGACTTTAACATTGCGAGTGCCTTGACGGGCGGGGCAATTTGCCGGGCGTCGCAGAATTCGGACAGAATTCCCTGTTGTAATAGACGTGTCGAATTTGGATGGAATGGAGAATTACCAGTCAAAATTCGCGGAGTCGAGGGGGCAGCGGATGGCGCAACCGCTATGCCGTCAATTTCGATCTGCGATTGTGCGGCCGGCAACATTGCCGATCCGCGCGGCGTGCACAATGTGATCTCGTCTTCACCACGGGGCACACGCCATGGAAAACGCAATCTACTGGCAAGGTCGTCAGGTTGGAATCGAGTGCGATGGCCAAATCTTATGGTTTTCATCGGCGCCGAAAGAGGCGATCGACGCATACGGGCCGCAGGCACTTGCAGCGGGCAAACCATTGATCGAGAACGACTGCATCGCTCGCAACCTCTTCAAGGTTGCCAGATAAGATCTCGGGAGATCCGATCTCGCATGATCGCAATGTCGGGAACGGCCTAAAAAGCGCCGTGACCGCTGCTCAGGCACAAGCCAATAGATTAGTCTTCCGAAATATAAATCGCGATGGCCTGAGGATGGCTGAACTGAAACGTGCAGACTCTCGCTGCGCGTACATCGAGGATAAGCCGGTCGAGCAGATCGATTTCGCGCCGTGCAGATGCGCGGTCCTCATCGCGCATGGCGTCAATCTGCTCTAACGAGCGGCGGCGTCGATCCAACAGGTATGCGACGGCGCTGGCTCGCTGCATAAAGAAGCGCTCCATTCGGCATGCATGTCCATCATTGTTCAGACAAAAACATAGCATATCTACGGTGATGGTGTACTCTAGGTTGGACGCTTTGCCGCGGGCACGCGCGGCGGGCCGCTGCGAGAGGCGCCCATGATTCCGACGATTCCAACCCCTCCCATACCTGACGAGTTCGCCGTCCGGGTCATGACGCCGGCCGAAGTTTCCCTCTCGCTCGACTGGGCTGCAACGGAGGGCTGGAACCCCGGCAAGCATGACGCACCCTGCTTTAGAGCGGGTGACCCAGGCGGCTTCTTCATCGGTGTTTTGCGGGGCGAGCCGATTGGCTGCATTTCGGCAGTTGTCTACGACGACGCTTTCGGCTTCATTGGCCTTTACATCGTCAAGCCCGAATTCCGCGGCATGGGGTTTGGCTTGCGCCTCTGGCAACACGCGGTGGCTTACCTCGGCAATCGCAACATCGGTCTCGATGGGGTGGTCGCACAACAGGAGAACTACAGGAAGTCGGGTTTCAAGCTCGCCTACCGGAATATCCGCTTCCAGGGCACGATCTCAGGCGAAGCCTGCTCCGACCTCAAGGAGGCCGCCGCGCTACCCCTCGACCAACTACTCGCCTATGACGCGCGTTTCTTCCCGGCGCGGCGCCCGCAATTCCTCGCGCACTGGGTGGGGCAAGCCGACGCGGTCGCGCTGGCGGCCGTCTCCGAAGCTCGCATCACGGGCTACGCGGTCCTGCGCGCGTGCCGGGAAGGGTACAAAGTGGGCCCGCTGTTCGCGGACGACGAACAGATTGCCGGACACTTGCTTGACGCACTGGCCGCCAGATTCCCACCGGGGCAACTCATCACGCTCGACGTTCCGGAAATCAACCCGGCCGCTGTCGCGCTGGCCGAGCGGCGCAGCATGACCCGTGTCTTTGAAGCGGCGCGGATGTACACGAAGGCCACACCCGCGATCGAACTCGAGGGTGTCTTCGGCGTGACTACCTTTGAGCTTGGCTAGTGATTAAATGTGCCGTGCCAAGTATGTTTCCGATGTCGCCATCTTGCACGCCATCATCCTGAATTGATGAGTGGTTCGACGCCTGCCAGTGTGTAAATCGCTCGCTTGGCAGCGCCAGCGATCCGAACCCATCCGCTCGATCCCGAACTCCGCTCAACACGCGAGCAACTTCGCCGCCGCCGGATCCGTATAGCACGAAGCCACATCTGGCGGCCGCAGCTTCCGGGCAAGGTATCATCCCACTCTTTTGCTTACGGATTATTTTCTTCCGTTCAGCGAAAACGCAGGAAGAGCGTTGCCAGAGCCCCGGGACACCCCGTACCCAGATGGTCTCCGGTCTCCCTGCATTATCCTTACTGAATGCTACAAAAAATAATCCTCGATCAGAGGATCTGGATCCATGCTGCCACTCGCAACCAGACTCGCCACCTCTCCCCCGCTTATCGGCCGGACATTGACGGCCTTCGGGCTCTTGCCGTTCTCGCCGTGATGTTGTGTCACGCAGGCTATACGGCGTTCGCGGGTGGATTCACAGGCGTGGATGTGTTCTTCACGATCTCAGGTTTCGTCGTCACAACCTCGATTCTCGGCGATCTTGCTGCGGGCACGTTTTCCTTCAAAGGCTTCTACGCGCGCCGCGCGAAGCGTCTCGCTCCCGCGTTGTACCTGATGCTAGCAGCGACCTTCGTTTTCAGTCTGCTGTTCTGTTTCCCGGATGACACGTTTCATCTGGCGAAGAACATTCTCGCTGTCTCCACCATTACGTCGAACATTTTTTTGTCGAAGCAGACGGGTTACTTCGACCCGGCAGCGGCAGATCAACCTCTTCTGCATACCTGGTCGCTGTCGGTCGAGGAGCAGTTCTACATCGTGCTGCCGCTGCTACTGGTCTGGCTGTATCGCAAGGCCCGGCACTGGCTCGTGCCGGCTTTCGCCGTACTAGCCGTGCTGTCGTTCGCCTGCGCACTGATCGAGGCGCACCGCGGCACAACGGGCGCCTATTATTTCGCCCAGAATCGCGGCTTCGAATTCCTGCTCGGCACCTTGCTTGCGCTGTTCGAGTTCAAGCGTACGGCGGGGCGGTCGCGCTGGTTCGACGCAGTGTTCGTTGCTGGTATTTCGGTTGTTCTGCTGGGGGTATTGGGACTCAGCAGCACTTCACAATTCCCCGGCATAGGTGCAATCATTCCGTGCGGAGGAGCACTGCTCATTATTTTCGCCGGTCGCCGTTCAACCGGCCTCGATCGCATCCTGTCGAACGGGCCAGTGGTCTTCATCGGCCGCATTTCCTATCCGATGTACTTGTGGCACTGGCCGCTGTACTTCGCGGCTCGCCAGCTCGGCTTGGCGAGCACGACCGGCTACGCCATGGCGATCCTGGTCGCCACTGCACTATCAGCGCTGACCTATTGGTATGTCGAGGGCGCCGCGCGACGCAGCGCAATGCCGACACGCAAGGCTTTGCTCTGCTTCCTCGCCATTCCGCTGGCCGCTTCGGGTGCGCTGGCAGCGACCGGCAAATTGACGGACGGCTTCCTGTTTGCGTATCCGGCCAAGATCCGCGATGACGTTCGTTGGTCGGGCGACTCGTTGTTCGATATGCCGCGCGGCAAGAAATGCTGGTCGCAGGTGGCGGTCACGGATGAAAAGGCCTGCTCGCTGGGCAATCCCGAATCTGAAGATAAAGCGATTCTCTGGGGTGACTCCCACGCGTATCACCTGATTTACTTCTTTGACCGTCTGGGCAAAGCCAGAAACATGTCGATTCACGACGTTGGTTTCACGTTGTGCCCTCCCATCGAAAACGAGCCAGCGAAACCTGGCAACATGGCGTATCTGGATGACCATCTTCATTGCGTCGCGCATGACAAGGCCGTGATGAACTTTGTCATGTCGCGGCCGGACATCCGGACCGTTTTCATGGCGTCGGCCTGGCAGAACTATCAGAACCTCGCCACCGGTGCTCAGGCTGCGCCCAACGGTCACGGCTTCCTCCCGGGTGAACTCGAGGGCGATTTGAACGACACCATTGCGAAGCTCACGGCCGCAGGCAAGCACGTGGTGCTGATGAACGACGTGCCAATGATTCCGATGGAGTTGATTAACTGCAACTTCAAGAACGATCTGCTATTCCCGGTGCATCGTCGTGCCTGCCAGTTCGACGCGAGCATTGCACGCGCGCAACACGCGCCGATTGGTGCGATGTTGGAGCGATTGAAGGTTCTGTATCCACAGGTCGAAATCATGCATACCTATGACGTGCCCTGTACGGCGACGGTGTGCTCGCTCAACTTCGACGGGCTACCGATCTATCGTTACGACGACTATCATCATCTGAGCGCTGCTGGTAGTTCGCTGCTGTTTCCGAAGTATATGGCACGCCATCCCGGTGAGCTGGATGCTGTGTTGCGTGGTAGGGTAGGGAAGTGAGTAAGGCGGGGAGCTTCAGCATCCGCTCTCGCTTCCACTGATGCCCGATTCATACTAGGCTATGAAGATAGTCAACGCAGCCGCCGTCTCGCGCACCCGCATGCCAAACTGACGCCGCCCGCCGCCGACCTTCCGTCTCCCAGTGTGTTTCCCGCAACACAGCGAGGCCCAACATGGAATTCCTCACGGTAACAATCGCCAAACCCGAAGCGACCAACTTCGTCCTCGGGCAATCTCACTTCATCAAGTCGGTCGAGGATCTGCACGAGGCGATGGTGGGCACGGTGCCCGGTATCAAGTTTGGTCTGGCCTTCTGTGAAGCATCGGGCAAGCGTCTAGTACGCCGCTCCGGTACCGATGCCGGCCTGATCGAGTTGGCGTGCCAGAACGCCATGGCCATCGGTGCGGGACACAGCTTCGTGATTTTTCTGGGAGATGGCTTTTACCCAGTCAATGTTCTGAACACGATCAAGGCCGTGCCGGAGGTGTGCCGGATATTCTGTGCCACCGCGAATCCCACCCAGGTTCTGCTCGCCGAAACGGATCAGGGGCGCGCTATCCTGGGTGTCGTCGACGGCGCTGGGCCGCTCGGAGTGGAAAACGAAGAGGACGTTCAATGGCGCAAGGATCTGTTACGTGCGATTGGCTACAAAGCGTAGGCGCTGAGGCTTTCACCGCGGGGCTCGTCCGCCGGAGCCTGATCTCGCCAGCCCCCGCGTGCGCGACGGGTCGCGTTGTTCGTCTTCACGTGATGATTCTGGCGAACCATGGAACGCCTACTCCTTAAACCCGGCACCCTGTGGCCGGCTATCCTGCGTCAAACGGAGCATGCGCTGCGTTGTGGTGCGCTGCAGCCAATCGATACCACCGAGGAGCTAATCGAAGACGCAGGCATGCGCTTCGTCGTCCGCCAGGTCTCGAGCCTTGCTCGCAAGGAAGCAACCCGCCAGACGAGCAAGACCAAAGTGGCGGAACGCAGTGCGGTCAATCCTTTCCTTCCTTATGACCCAGACCTCTTTGTTGCCGATCTCTCGGACACACATGTCGCCTTGCTCAACAAGTTCAATGTCATCGACCATCATCTCCTGATCGTCACCCGTAGTTTCAAACGTCAGGAAGCGCTGCTCGAACTGGCTGACTTCGCAGCGTTGGCCGCCTGCATGGCCGAGTTCGATGGTGTTGCTTTCTACAACGGGGGCGCAGCGGCCGGAGCGAGCCAACCACACAAGCATCTGCAGATGGTGCCGCTACCGCTTGAAGGCTCGAAGGCGCGTCTGCCGATTGAATCCGTTCTTGCTCACGCGCGCATGGAAGGTCAGGTCGGTACGATACCTGCGCTGGACTTTCGGCATGCATTCGCCCCTCTCGAACTGGGATCTGCCGCCTCGCAACCTGCAGCGCAGGCAGCATTCGATTGCTACTGTGCGTTGCTTGAAGCGGTCGGCCTGCGGGCGATCGAGACGAACGGCGAGCCGCTCCAGTCGGCGCCCTATAACCTGCTTGTCGCGCGTCGCTGGATGCTGCTTGTGCCGAGATCCGTCGAGTGTGTCGAGGGCGTTTCGGTGAACGCGTTAGGGTTTGCGGGATCGCTCTTCGTGCGCAACGCTGCGCAGATGCAGGTCATCAAGACGCTCGGCCCGATGACGGTGTTGCAGCGCGCCGCAGTTCCGGCCGTCTAAAAGATTACGCAGGGGTATCACTCCGGGGCAAGCGCACTGCCGCCCAGATACGCTGCGCGGACCCGATTATCCTGCGCCAGTTCGTGCGCCGCGCCGGCGAGCGCGATGCGGCCGCTTTCCAGCACGTAGGCGCGATGCGCAATGCGCAGCGCCTGGCGCGCGTTCTGCTCGACAAGGAGGATCGAGGTGCCTTGCTTGCAGATATCGGAAATCATGCCGAAGATCACGCGCACCAGCTTCGGCGCCAGTCCCATGGACGGTTCATCGAGCACGACGAGGCGTGGCCGCAACATCAGGGCGCGTGCGATCGCCAGCATCTGCTGTTCGCCGCCGCTTAGTGTTCCCGCCAACTGGCTGCGTCGCTCGCCGAGGCGCGGGAAAGTCTGGTAGACCTCCGTGATTCGCTGTTCCAGCACCGCGCCGTCGCGCCGGATCAGATAAGCGCCGAGCCGCAGATTTTCCTCGACCGTCAGCGCTCCGAACATGCGACGGCCTTCGGGCACATGCCCGAGCCCCAGCGCCACGATCTGGTGGGCGCGCAAGCCGGTGAGCGGGTGCCCGGCCATCATGATCGCTCCCGCGCGGGGGCGAACCAGGCCCGAAATGGCGCGTAGTGTCGTGGTCTTGCCGGCCCCATTGCTGCCGAGCAGCGCCACGATCTCGCCCTCGGCGACCTCCAGCGAGACGCCGTGCAACACCTCGACGTTCCCGTAGCTCACATGCAGGTCGCTTATTTCTAGGAGTCCCACAGCGATTTCTCCCCGCCGGCATCGTCGGTTGTTTCGTCGGCGTCGGCTGTCCCCAGATAGGCGTCGATGACACGCGGGTCGGCCTGGATTTCGGCTGGCGTTCCCTCGGCAATGATGATGCCGTGATCCATGACGATGATCCGGTCCGACACACCCATCACCAGCATCATGTCGTGTTCGATCAGCAGGACGGTCACGCCGAGATCCCGGATACGCCGGATCAACTCCATCAAGGCATGCTTCTCGGTCGGGTTCATTCCCGCCGCCGGTTCGTCGAGCAGCAGCAGATGCGGGTTGCTGGCGAGCGCACGGGCAATCTCCAGTCGGCGCTGATCGCCATACGGCAGGTCGGCGGCGCGTTCGCCCGCGCGCGCCGCAAGGCCGACAAAACCGAGCCAGCGCAAACCTTCCGCCGCGTGATCCGCTTCCTCGGCGCGAGCGGAGGGCAATGCCAGCAGTTCGGTGACGAGCGGTGTGTGGAGTCGGTGATCCATGCCGATCAACACGTTTTCGAAGGCCGTCATGTTGGCGAACAGGCGAATTCCCTGGAAGGTACGCGCCATCCCGGCATGGACGATGCGATGCGGCACACCGCCGGCGAGCGAGGTGCCGCGCCACAGCACCTCGCCGCCGGTCGGGCGGATCACGCCGGTGAGGCAGTTGAACACCGTTGTCTTGCCGGCCCCGTTAGGACCGATCAGGCTCAGAATCTCTCCGTTGCGCACTGTGAAGCTGATGCCGCCCAGCGCCAGTACGCCGCCGAAGCGTCGCTGCATGTTGCGCACCTCGAGCAGAACTGCGTCGGCGATATTCTCGCGGGGCCGCGGCGTTTCGGGGCCTGCACCACCTTTGGCATCAATAGGCGGCAGCACCACGCGCCGCAGCGGCGCCGGCCACAGCCCCTGCGGCCTGAGCAGCATGAGGATGACGAGTCCGATCGCGAAAGCAAAAATGCGCCAGAGGTTGAGAAACCGCAGCATCTCAGGCAGGCCCGCGACGATGACCGCGCCGAGTATGACGCCCGGAATGCTGCCGCGGCCCCCGAGTACGACGACGATCAGGATCGTCACGGACTGCAGATAAGTGAAGCCGGTCGGGTCGATGGTCCCGAAGCGTGCGGCGAACAGGCTGCCAGCCAGACCGCCGATCAATGCGCCCATCACGTACGCCAGCATCTTGACGCGCAGGGTCGGCACGCCTACCGCTTCCGCGGCCGCCTCGTCCTCGCGGATGCTGGTCCAGGCGCGCCCGAGCCGCGACTTGCCGAGCCGGATGGCAAACACCAGCACCAGCACGAGGAACGTGATGCCCAGTTCGTAGACCGCCCGCGGCGAGCTGATTTCAAAACCGAACAGGCTCGGACTGGCGATGCCGTAGATACCGTTGGGGCCGCCCGTGATGTTGAGATTGGTGGCGACGATGCGCGTGATCTCGCCGAAGCCGAGCGTGACGATGGCCAGATAGTCGCTGCGCAGGCGCAGGGTAGGGTAGCCGATGACGATACCCGAAACCCCTGCAAACGCGAGGCTAAACGGCAGCGTTTCCCAGAACGAGAAGTGCAGCAGCGTTTCCAGCAGCGCGGTCGTGTAAGCGCCAATCGCAAAGAAAGCCGCGTATCCCAGATCGAGCAAGCCGGCATAACCGACGACGATATTCAGCCCGAGTCCCAGGATCGAATAGGTGGCAATGGTCAGGCCGACATCGACGAGATAGTTGCTGGCGATAGCCGGCAGCCCCGCGGCGGCCACCAGAAGCGCGACGCCCGCAGGGCGAGACCAGCGCGATGCCGCCCGCGTAGTGCTCATGAGCTACATTCTCTCGACGACGCGTTCGCCGAACAAACCGGTCGGCTTGATCACGAGTACGCCGATCAGTACGCCGAACACGAGCACGTCGGTCCACCGCGAAGAGACATAGCCGGCGCCGAACGATTCGAGCAGGCCGATCAGGATGCCGCCGGCCATCGCCCCCGGAATATTGCCGATGCCGCCGAGCACCGCAGCGGTGAAGGCGCGCAGGCCGAGCACGAAGCCCATGAAGAAATTGATCTGTGTGTAATAGAGCCCTTCCATGACGCCTGCCACGGCGGCCAGCGCCGATCCGAGGAAGAAAGTGAGCTGGATCAGCCGCTCGACGTCGATGCCCATCAAACGCGCCGCGTCCTGATCGATTGCCAGGGCGCGCATCGCGGTGCCGATGAAGGTGCGGTGAACGAAGAAATATAGCCCGAGCATCAGCGCAAAGCTGGCCGCGATGATGCCGATCTCCGCAAACGTGATCTGCACGCCGTCGAAAAAGAGTCCTGCCTGGCTGAGCACGTGGGGATAAGTGTTGAAACCGGCCCCATAGATCAGCAACACGCCGTTTTCCAGCGCCAGCGAAACGCCGAGTGCCGTGATCAGAATGGACAGCCGCGGCGCGCGCAACAGCGGTTGGTAGGCAATTCGCTCGATTGCGAGGCCGAGCGCGCCCGTGACGGTCATCGCGGCCACCAACGCGATCAGCAGCGCGAGAGCGAGCGGCAGGTGCGCCGCGGCCAGCACCGTCAAGCCGGTCCAGCCGATGAACGCCCCCACCATGAACAGGTCGCCGTGTGCGAAATTGATCAGCCGGATGATCCCGTAGACCATCGTGTAGCCGAGGGCGACGAGCGCATAGAACGAGCCGATCGTCAGCCCTTCGACAACGAACTGGAGGAAGGTGCTCATGGCGGGGCGGGCCGAATCGGGCTGGGAGCGGGTCTATTTCATCGCCATCCAGTGTCCGGCGGCATCCTGCCTCTGATAGGGCGCGAAACTGTCGCCGCGAACGATGATGGTGATGTACACCGCCACGCTGCGATCGCCCTTGGGGTTAAAGCCGATCGTCCCGGTCGCGCCCGCGTAGTTCGAGATCTTGTGCAGCGCGGCCGTGATTGCGGCAGGCGTCGCTGACTTCGCGTCCGCGATCGCTTTCGCCGTCACGCCGACGGCATCGTATTCGTAGACCGAATACGGTCCCGGCCCTTGCCCGTAGGCCTTCGTATAGTCGTCGACGAAGCTGTGCGCGCCGCTCAGGAACTGCGCGAGCGGCGCAGTCGTAATGATCATGCCGTCGGCCGCCGGGCCCGCCGTCTTCATGAGCGTCGGGTCGTTGGTGCCGTCGCCGCCCATCAAGGTCATCTTCAGCCCCAGTTGCCGGGCTTCCTTGACGATCAGGCCGGCTTCGGAGAAGTAGCCGGTGTAGTAGATCACGTCCGGCTTCAGCGAGGCGACATGGGTCAGGGTTGGTGAGTAGTCCATCTGACCGGGCGTGATCGCGTCGTCGTAGACGACGTCGACACCGTCCTTTTTCAGGGCCTCCACGGTATTGTCGGCGAGGCCCTTGGCATAGGTCGTGTTGTCGTTGATCACCGCCGCGCGCTTCACGTGCAGCGAATTTTTCATGAAACTGGCCGCAAACGGTCCCTGCTCGTCGTCACGGCCGATCGTCCGGAAGACGTTGTCGTAGCCCATTTCGGTCAGTTTGGGATTGGTCGACGCGTCCAGCACGTAAGGAATGCCGGCGCGGTGAAAGGTCGTCAATTCCGGCAGCGCCGCACTGGAGCAGTAACCGCCGGCCACGGCGACGACCCCAGCGTCGACCAGCTTCTGCGCCGCCTGCACGGCCGTCTGCGCGTCGCAGGCGTCGTCCTCGGGCACCAGTTCGATCTGCATGCCGAGTACTCCGCCCGCCGCATTGACTTTGGCCGCGGCAAGCTTGGCGCCATTGAGAATGTCCGTGCCGGCATTGGCGGAACTGCCCGACAGCGGCACCGGCACGCCGATCTTGATGGTCTGGCTTAGCGCCGAACCGGGGGCCATGCCGGCGAGCAGGGCCCAGGCGGTCAACGCCGCGATTGTGGTTCGCCGCAAAACGCAACCCGCAACGGGCGAGCCATTCTTCTGATCAATCATGTTAGTGACTCCTTAGTTATTGTGAAAGGAATCGACCGGGTCCGCCACGCGGAGCAACCGGCGACATCAGAAAACGTTTGGAAACGCGGCTCGCATGCAAGTTGTAAGCGGTCAGGTCGAGTGCCTGACTATCGGACTCCGCAGCGCTACCATAAAAGTGTTTTTTTCATGATAGGTCCCGCCGCACATTTGGGCGGTATAGGGTATGCGCGTATAGAACACCATACAAAAAGCGGCGGCAACTTCGCATTTTCTGAACGGCAGGCGGCTTTGCATCGGACAGCTTTGCATGGGACCAGAGTAAGCGCTAAAGCGCCAACTCTGATCGACAGCTAAAGCGCCAACTCCGGTCGACAGGAGTCAGGCATGAAAACGGTTGTGCTGGGCGGCGGCATCGCGGGCGTTACGGCGGCGTATTACCTCGCGAGAGACGGCCGCGAGGTGACGGTAATCGACCGCCGGCCCGGCGTCGCGCTCGAAACCAGCTTTGCCAACGCGGGTCTCGTCGCGCCGGGTCATTCGTACACGTGGGCGTCGCCGCGCACGCCGAAAATCCTGCTCAAATCGCTGTTCGTCGAAGGTCAGGCGCTGCGGCTCAAGCTCAACGCCGACCCGCACATGTGGGCCTGGTGTCTCCAGTTCCTGCGCAACTGCACAGCCGAGCGCTCGCGCCGCAACACCACGCGCAAGGTGAGGCTTTGCCGCTATGCACAAAGTCAATTGCAGCAACTGAGCGCTGCCGAGCATCTGGAATACGACCGCATCAGCCGCGGCCTGTTGTATCTCTATCGCGACGAAGCGTCTTTCGCGCGCGGCACGCAGAACATGTCGATCCTCGCGGACAACGGACTGCCGCTCGAAACGCTGGATGCGGCACAGGTCGTGGCGCGCGAACCGGCGTTTGCCGGGGCGCGCGACAGGATCGCCGGCGCGATCTATTGCCCGACCGACGAAAGCGGCGATGCGCATCTGTTCACCCGGGCGCTGAAAGAGGTGTGCGAGCGCCTCGGGGTGCGGTTCGAGTTCGATACCGCGATCAGCGCGATCGAGGCGTCCGGCGATCAGGTCATCGGCGTGCGTACGCCAGCCGGACTCGTGGGCGGCGACGAGTTCGTTCTGGCGCTCGGTTGCTGGTCGCCGATTTTGGCGCGGCGGCTCGGTTATCGGCTGCCGGTGTATCCGGTAAAGGGCTATTCCGCCACCTTTCCGGTTGGGCCGGAGCACCGTCCGCCGGAGCTGGGCGGCGTGGACGAGAACAACCTGGTGGCGTGGGCGCGCTTTGGCCAACGGCTGCGCTTTACCGCGACCGCCGAATTCGCCGGTTACGACACGCGCCACACACCCGCTGACTTCGGGCCAATGCTACAGGCCGCCCGCGAGTGGTTCCCGGACGGCGCCGACTATGGCCGTCCCGCTTACTGGGCGGGTTTGCGTCCGATGACGCCCGAGGGCACGCCACTGATTGGCCGCATGCGGCACCGCAACTTGTATCTGAATACGGGGCACGGACACATGGGATGGACCATGTCGTGTGGAACCGCAAAACTGCTGGCCGACATCATGGCCGGTCGCCAGCCCGAACTCGACATGACAGGGATGACACTGACATGAGCACGATTCCTTCTCAGGACGATACGTATGTCAGGCTCGATTTCGCAATGGACGACGGCATTTGCCGGCGCGCCGCGATCGGGCTGGTGGTGCTCGCCACCGATCACACGATCGAACACGAATGGCGCAAGCTGCTGACGCAAGATGGCGTAGCGTTCTACGAGAGCCGCATACTCAACTCGCCGGACATCACGCCCGAACGGCTCGTCGAAATGGATGCGCGCATCGCGCCGGCGGTGGCGCTGATCCGGCCTGGAGAGCGCATCGATGTGGTGGCGTTCGGTTGCACGTCGGCGTCGATGGTGATCGGAGAAGAAAACGTCTTCGCGCGCATCCGCGAGGCGCGCCCAGGCGTCGCGTGCACCACGCCGATTACCGCTGCGCTTGCTGCACTGCGCGCACTCGGCGTGCAACGCGCCGCACTGCTGACACCCTACGTGCGCACGATCAACGACTACATGCGCGGCTATATCGAGGCACGCGGCGTGCATATTACGCGCATGGCGTCGTTCGAGCATGCCAACGACAACGAGGTCGCGCGGATCGACAAGGTATCCTTACAAGCTGCGGTCGAGCGACTTGGACAGAACCCCGACGTGGAAGCGGTTTTCGTCTCGTGCACCAGCTTGCGTATTGCCGGCTTCGTTGCAGAGCTTGAAGCGGCAATCGGCAAGCCGGTGATATCGAGCAACTTCGCGATGGCTTGGCACGTGTTGCGGCTGGCGGGTGTGGAAGACCGCGAGCCGGGGCGTGGGCGGCTATTTGCGCTGTAACCGGAAAATACCTTGCGACGCTGGGATTCCTGAAGCCGTAATAGTGCTGGCGCTGCCCACGCTATGCCACCCCCAATCTCATTTCCATTCCGGCTGCTGCAGCGTCATCCCATGCTGCCCTTTATATGCAGCGACCGCAGGCGGCGTCCAGCCGTCCAGCATCTGCGGTGCGAGCCGGTAGATTTCGATGCCGAGCGGCCGGCACACCTCCAGTGGATCGCGCGCATCCGGTCCCCACATAGGCAACGAGAGATCGCCGCCCGGACAGGTCGACAGCGCGCACAGCAGGTCGATTTCCGCGAAAAATTCGAGGTAGTCGCCCTTCTTTGCCGGGCATGCCTTCATGAAGTATTTGTCTTCGAGATTGAGGCCCGTGCACTGGAACACGTTGAGCACGTCGTGCACGTCGTATTCGGTCAGTCCGTATGGGGCGATCGCGCGGGTCAGATTCGAGTGGCAGTGGAAATGAAAGTCCTCGCCGGTCAGCATGCGGTTGACGTAGGGATCGCAACGGGTGCCGAGCAGGTCGTGAACCCGGCCGCCATGTTCGTCGACGCCGTAGCCGGCTAGGCTGTCGTCGATGATCGTCACCATCGGCCGCAGGAACGGTAGCGTCGACCAGAGCCGGTCGAAGGTGCTGACGTGCGCCTGCTGTAGCTGGCGCGTCCGCGATGCCCACATCCGCTCGCGCGGGTTATGCTGGTTCCACATGTTCAGGTCGGCTACCTGCGGACCTTCGATCGTGACGATCCGGAACACATGGCCGGCCGGCACCGTCCAGGCTTGACCTGACCTGATCGGCACGACGATCGATTCAACCAGCGTGCGCGTGTCGTGCTGCGTTGCGATGCGCTGATAGAACGTCTTGTCGACGTCGAGTGCGGAACCCTTGGTGGACTGGTAGGCGGCGGGGTAATTCAACATGGCGGAGGCTCCTTTATCTGGCCGGCGGACGGCTCGCGCAGAGGGACGCCGCCGTTTCGCTGTTGATCCCTGCGATCCTGGCAGGACGCCTGCGGCCCAGTGCCTATAATTGACTGAGCGGAGCTGGCCGATTCACAGCGGCGCCAGCTTCGCGAGGCGGTCCATCGGATGAACTGCTCCATCAGATTTCTTGCGGGAGGCGGATCATGCAAGGCGGAGACGCGGTCTTGAAGCAGGTGCTGGCGGCTTTCGAGCACGAATCGCACCTGAATCTGCACAATCATCCCATCCATATGAGTTTCAGCGGCGGCGCCCTGACCGTGGCGGGCGAGGTGCCGGATATCGCGTCCAAGAAACGCATCGTCCGCCTCGCACACGCTTTCAACGGCGCGGCGGAGCTGGTGGACCGTCTGCGCGTGAGAGTCGAGCCGCCGGTCGGCGATGGCGCGCTGCGGGACCGGGTCTGCGAGCGGCTTTTACAGGCCGTGGACTTTCGCAACTGCGTCATCTGCGCATGCGTCAAGGGGCAGGTGGAACTGCTGCGCGGCGCCATGGACGAGGCCGGCAATGGCGATGGCAGCGGCGCCGTCGAGGTCACCGTTCAGGACGGCGTGGTGACGCTGACGGGACAAGTGATCAGCCTGTCGCACAAGCGTCTGGCCGGCGTGCTTGCCTGGTGGGCCGGCGCTTGCCGCGAAGTGGTGAACCTGCTGGATGTGTCTCCCGCCGAGGCAGACAGCGACGACGAAATCGCCGAAGCCCTGCACCTGGTGCTGGAAACCGATCCCTGTGTGCGTGCCGAGCAGATCGTGATCAAGTCGCAGGACCACAGGGTGACGCTCGAAGGTTGGGTGTCGAGCGAGGCTGAGCGCAGGCAGGCGGAACAGGACGCCTGGTACCTCGATGCGATCGACCAGGTCGTCAACCGCATCGATGTGCGGGCCTGATAGAGTCCGTTGAATTTCATGCTCATTGCAGGCTGACATGGCCTGAGCGGCAGGCCCCGAACAGGATGTCAACGTGTACACGCCTGGCCGCGGGGAGAAACGTATGTTCAAGCACTTGCTCGTGTCGACCGACGGCTCGGTCCTCTCGGAAGCCGCCATTCAGATGGCAGTCGCGTTCGCCAAGGAAAGTGGCGCCAGAGTCACGGGGCTCCATGTCATCCCGGAGTTTCACGTTCTCGCGTACGGCACGGAAATGATCGCCGACGAAGAGGATCGGGTCATTCAGTCCGCCCGACAGCGCGCCGATGACTACCTCGCGGTTTTCACCAAGGCGGCTGCGCAAGCGGGCGTCGAATGCGCGACGGTGGCGACGAGCCACGCCCACCCGTATGAGGCGATCATCAACGTTGCCGGAGAACGAGGCTGCGATCTCATCGTCATGGCGTCGCACGGGCGGCGCGGCATGCGCGGCCTGTTGCTCGGCAGCGAGACGCAGAAGGTCCTGACGCATAGCCGGATTCCGGTTCTCGTGGTCCGCTAGCCGGTGCAAACCGGTGAACACGGCACAGCGTGATTCACTCGCAGCCCAGGTTGGATGTCTGCGGACGTCCAACCCGGGTGCGCAAGCGGATCTTCAGAACAGGTGACGAATGCCGATCTGCACGCCGGTTTCGCTTTGACCCGCGCCCGGTGTCAGGAACGATCCGGTGGTGATGCTGGCGCCGGTCATCTTGAACTGCGCCGTGTTGGAGTTGTTCAGCCTCGACACGACACCGTAAAGTCGCGTCGCCTTTGACAGATCATAGTTGACGATGCCGCTGAACTCGCGTGCCGTGTTGTCCAGCGAAGAACTATCGGTGATGAACGCGTACCCGGCGCCCACGCTCAGGAAAGGACTGAAGCGGTAGTCGGCGGAAAACGACCAGGTGTTGTGGTAGTTGCCCGCGACATTGCCGACCGGACCCACGGTCGGGTTGTATTTCCCGGCGGGGTTGGACAAGGCATTTCCGGTCGTGGCCGAGATGATGTCATTTGCCCTGAAGAAGCCGAGATAGACTTTCCCCCACCCATAGTCGACGTTTCCACCTGCCATGATTTCCTGAACACGAACGGTGTTCGTGGCGTTGGCTGCGTTCAGATAGGCCAGTGCAAGATACACCGGGCCAAGGTTCGACTGGACGCCGACCTGGTACACGGCATTTCCTGCCAGTGTCCCCACTTGCCCTCCCACCGAATAGTGAAGCTCGATCTGGGTGCCCGAAATCTTCGGCGAGATATAGGCAATGTCGTTATCGACCCGGGCTTGCCAGTTGGCAAAATTGTTATACCCGGAGCCATACGTTGCGGCACTGAACGCGTCCAGATTGCCGCTCCAGGCGAACATGGGCGTGTTTTGGCGGCCGAACCGCACTTCACCGTACGGCGCCGAGATACCTACCCATGCTTGCCTGTCGAAGAACCGGTAGGAATTCTGTACGTTGCCGGTGCCCGGATCGAAACCGTTCTCGAGGTCGAACGTGGCGCGGTATCCGCCGCCAAGATCCTCGGTCCCGCGTATCCCCCAACGGCTGGTGAGTTCACCATTGTTCCCGAGGGTGGTCAAAGACGTGTTTTTTCCACCCACCTTGGTCGACTGGTAGCCCACAAACTCGTCGAGGACCCCGTATAAAGTGACTGATGATTGAGCTTGCACCTGTTCGGCGGATATCGCTCCAAGCGTCAATATAGTAAGCAGTGCTATTTTATGTGGATTCATTTTTCTCGTCTCCTCTTGTTTTGGCGCGTCAGACGGGATTCGCCGGACTGCTCCCCGGCTGCGGCGCCAGCAGTCTCTTCACGGTCAGAGCGAGCGGTACGGTGAAGCAGAAGTGCGACATGAAGCCGCCAATGATGACGTTTGGATCGTAATAGTTTGGGTGATTGTCCGAGGTGATCATGATCGCCACGTGCATCACGATCCAGGCGAGGATGGCGTAAAACAACGCAACGAAAGTCGCCTCATAGCCGCGTCGACGGAAATATGGCCAGATCAACGCAAACAGGATGCCCCAGCCAATCGCGAAGAAAAAGTGAATCGCTGTCCCCAGCAAATAAGCCCAGATGCCGATCGCTTCCTGAAAAGCCTTGCCGAAAACCAGGCCGGTGGCATTGCGTGGAATGCCCGCCAGAGGCATCAGGTGCTGTGCCCCAACCCAGATCAGGGCTTCGTAAATCCAGATGCACACTGCGCCGGTCAGGCCACCGATCGCGCCGGCACGAAGGATTGCGCCTGGATACGGCTTGTCTGACGCACTCGACGTCGAGCCCTTATCGACGTCACGACCGCTGATGCTGAAGTTGCCACCCATGTTTACTCTCCTCTCCTCAAGAAACGCACATAGCGAACCCGATGCCGCGAGCGGTTCAAACCACTTCGCGTGCCGGACGTCTTCATTGGATATGTTGTTATCGCTGAGCGACCACGCGAGGTGGTCTGTTGGGACGCCAAGATATAAAAAACGAGGAGCGTGTCGAAAGTTGGGGTTAACCAGCCGGGAACCGCAAGAAATCCCGGACCAGCACCCGTTTTGTGCTTGCCGCCGGATGATGTAAGACGCGGGAAGCCTTGCCCTGTAAGGATCCGTTGGTATCCCGAAGCTTTGGCGAATGCGTACGGCAGGAACCATGCGTCCCGCTGGTCATAAAAGAATCAGATGGCAAAAGAACGAAGTCGCAAGACCCCGGCAGCGTTCCATGGGGGCGCGACTTGCCCAGTCACTTGGCGTGCCACGCACGGCACTGCGTTATGCGCTCAGGATCTGGCCGTATCCGAACGCCGCGAGCTCCTGATCCTGTGCATCGAGCGAAAGCGGCACTTGTTCCCGCAGGAACTCGACGAAGGTCTTGATCTTGGCGTCGAGATAGCGTCTCGATACATACAATGCGTAGACATTGTTTGCGCGCAGACGGCGCTCCGGCAGCACACGCACGAGGCTGCCGTCGCGCAACGCCGGTAGCGCGACGGCGATAGGCAAGGGCCCGATGCCCATGCCTTCGCGAATGGCCTCGGCCAGCGCTTCGGCGACATTGATGGTGAGCGGCGTGGGCCTGGCATGACGAAAGACCGCTTCGTCCGCGCCTTCGAAATGCCATCGTCCGAGCGGCACATCGGGTAGAACCAGTTGCAGGCAGGTGTGTTTGTGCAGATCCGCGAGGTTCAGCGGCGTGCCATGCCTTTCCAGGTAGCGCGGAGAAGCACAGAGAATCGTGTAAACGCTACCGAGGCGTTGCGATACCAGGGCGGAATCAGCCAGTCCCCGCGCCACCACGACCGAGACGTCGAAGCCTTCTTCGACCATATCGGGCACCCGTTGCGCCAGTACCAGTTCGATCAGCACTTCCGGAAAGCGTCTGTTATACCGGGCAATCAGCGGCGCCAGATGATGCTGGCCAAAGCTGGTCGTCGCATGAACCCGCAGCTTGCCCGACGGCTGGCCACCGGTACCCGTCGCTTCCGCTTCCGCCAGATCGACCTGAGCGAGAATCTGTTCGCAATGCTGCAGATAACGTTCACCGGCCTCGGTCAACGACATGTGCCGTGTTGTTCTGTTGAGCAGACGTGTATGCAGCCGGGACTCCAGGTCGGTGATCGCCCGCGACATCTGAGGCGTGCTCACGGAGGCGAGCGACGCAGCCTTTGTGAAGCTGCCGGCCTCCACGACTCGAACGAACATCCGCATGCTGTCCAACGTGTCCATCGTAATCCTGACCACAGAACAAGGTTGACGCTTCGGGAATCGACCCTTTCGAAAACTTACCCGATTGTATCTTGATGGCGATTTCTTATATTGATGCGAAATCTATCAAAACAGTTTTGCATTAATGGAAAAAATGGTGATTCTAAATTGAATGTCATCAGAATTGTAAAATATCTATTTCTAAATTGGAAATTAAGTTCTCGTCGAAATTGCGTAGGCCTTCGATTGTTGGTGAATACAATAATCGCTTGTTTCCGGATTTCATCCTAATCGCCACAATGTGGAAAATTTCATTGATTCAACTCGCGAGCGTCCTGTTATGTGGAAAGGTATGGCCCGTGGCTGGGCGATGACATGGGGAGTTGCTTTCAATCTGTTTATGTTGCGGCTTGGAAGCGTGGCTTAAAGGCAGTCTGGATTGTTGTGTCTGGCGAAATGAATTTTGGTAGACTGGTAACCAAAGTAGTAAAAGAAACCCAATTAAAAGTAGTTTTGCTCCGCCCATTGGGTGGACTGCTTCCTTTAAAACGGTATGGAGGAGATGATGAGAGTGAAGAAGTCTTTGCTTGCCGCTGCGTTGATGTCGGCAGGCGTGGTCGCGCACGCGCAAACCAGTGTGACCTTATATGGTCGCCTGGATGCCGGCATCGAGTATATAAATGGCTTGCCGAACAATGCCGGCACCGGTTCCACCTCGCGCTGGCGGCAGGAGAGCGGCGACTGGGGGACAAGCCTGTGGGGTATCAAAGGCTCAGAGGACCTGGGTGGCGGAAACAAGGCCGTTTTTCAGTTGGAAGGCGGGTTTAGTACTGCGAATGGCTCGTTTGGTCAAGCAGGTTCCATTTTTGACCGGATTGCAAATGTCGGTCTGTCCAATGACCAGTTCGGTACGATGCTGTTAGGGCGCCAATTGCAGATCGCCAACGGCGACTGGGATTTCGATCCCTTTGGCCAGTCGAACTGGTCGTCGGCTTCGCTGGTTCGAGGCCGCAACTGGGAGCACACCAGCAACAACGTTTCGTACCAGTCGCCGAAACTCTATGGCTTCGACATGTACGGCCAGTATGGCCTGTCGAACTCCACAAACTGGAATGCCGGCGTGCCGGGGGCAGCAACCGGCCGTACCGACGGCCTGCAGCTCACGTATACCAATTCGTTGTTCCAGTTGCGTGGCATCTATGACGAAATTCGCGATCCGCTCAACGGCCAGCTCGACAATCCGTTCACGGCCTCGCGTGAATACTTTGTCGGCGGCAACCTGTTCCTCGGCCGCTTCAAGGTGCAAGCCGCTTATACGGCTGAGCGCACCTCGGGTGGCGTCGTCACGCCGGCAGGTTCGCCGACGGAGCCGACTACCGCCGATCTCGAATGGGGCGGCGTGACGTGGCAAGCCACGACGGCAGCCGCCTTGATTGCCGCGGTCTACCACGTGAACGCGAACAACGGCGGCGGCAACGCAACCATCTATACGGTGGGCGGCACCTACAACCTGTCGAAGCGGACCTTGCTCGATTTCCAGATTGCGACCGTGCGTAACAGCAGCACGGCCAACTTCGGTCTCGATGCCAACAATGAAGGTCCCGGCGGCCTGAGCGACGGTGTGTACAACGAGAACCCGCTGCAAGGTCATACTCAGACCGGCGCATACGCGGGGATTCAGCACTCGTTCTGACGCCACGTCGCAGGGGCAGTCGGGCGGCTGGTTCGTTTCACGTTGCCACGAGAGGCACGTCCTGGCGCCATGCTGCAAAGCATGGCGCCGCTTTTTGACTGCTGCCCGGCCTAGGCGGCGCTTGCCCGGGGGAAGCCACCTGGCAGGCCGGGCTTCCGAACGGCCCGCTGACGGTCAGGTCGCGTTAAACCCCCGCGGATTCTTCTCCTGCCACCGCCAGTGATCCGCACACATGCGCTCGATCCCGAACTCCGCTTGCCAACCCAGCAGCTTCGCCGCCGCTGCCGGGTCCGCATAGCACGAAGCCACATCGCCAGGCCGCCGCGCCACGATCTCGTACGGCACCGGCCGGCCCGACGCCTTTTCGAACGAGCGCACCACATCGAGCACGCTATACCCCTGGCCCGTGCCCAGATTCACCACGAAGCTCGCGTCGTGCTTCGACAGCGCGTCCAACGTGGCCGCGCGCCAGATCGATCCCTTGGATGAAGTCGTGCGCGCCGATGCTATCGGGTGTCTTGTAGTCTCCTCTGAATGAGCAGTTAGTCACCCGGGGCGCATGCCGCATCACGTTGTTTGGAACGTCAGCCGTATCTTCCTCAATCAGACTGCGCCCGCCAGTATTAATAACTGGAGCCGCGTCGACTTGCATTGGTCGAGTCATGCGTAAAACTAGTTTTGTGATTTCGCTCCCCGCCCGCGCAAATCACAATCAATTTAACGCAACTCTGGAGAACGCTCATGCAAGACCGACAACGCTCCCTGCAATGTGCTCTTTGTCGACGATCTCATTGCGATGCGACTCGTCCGAATCGCTAATTGCTCGACGGCCTACGTATATTCGTTTCGATCATGGCGTTCGCGCTGTCGCTGGTTGCCTGATTTCGGTGTGTATGGAACATCGAAAGGCAGCAGTCGGAGATCGGGACGATAGGCGCTGGCGCAATGTACATGCTCAGGCCAGGCTTTCTGCTGGACTTCAGTTGTCCCGAGACGAATTGAACGTCGAGTCCTCCAACTCACCTGCGACTGCTGTAAGCATGTGTGGCGGCGCGATTCGCGATAGATCGTCGCTGACATCTTCCGGCTGGCTGGTCTTGAAAATTTCCGTGCGACGCCCCTGCGTCGTTCCCACGGAATATGTCTGGACCGTTTTGCGTAGCACCTTGACATCAGCACGAAAACGTATCCGGTTTGCGCTCGCCAGCAATCCGGGGCGGCGCCAACGCATCAGGAATTCGCCGCACTCCGGCGTGCATCATTCCATAGAGAAACGACCATGAGACTACTTACGCTTCAGACGGTTTCATCTAATTGCACGCAAGAACGGATGGAGAGGATCTCTGTCAGCCGATATCCCGGTTCCATCTCTATATTCTTTGAGGAGCCCGAGAGTTTGCTTAAGGCAATGACGGTAGATCGCATCCAGATCATCCGGCTGCTGCGAGACGTGGGACCTTTGACGGCAGATGCGATTGCCGAGAGTCTTGATCGCGACAAGGTGATGGTGCGCCGCGATCTGGAAACGCTTCTGGACCTCGAAATCATTGATCTCGAATGTGACGCACGTTACCTGTTTGATTTTGATGATATCGAGATCCGACTACAATTCGCTGCGCTTCCTGAACAAATGGGGGACCACAATTGAAGACAGCCGCGTGCGCGATCACATTTGCACTCGATACTTTTGGGACCATGCGGCGCAACCGTCTGGAATACACATCGGTGTGGGAAAGCGGGATGCTTCCGTCAGGCGCATTCATCGAAGTTGAGAGCCGGTACCTCATTAGCGCTCCCGGAGGCGACATCGATATGGACGGATTCACGCGCAAACCGGCTCATTGAGCGGTCTGTCTTTTCCCGTATGACGCCAAAGGCAACGTTGCCGGGCGGTTCATGGCTTTCGATAGCCGCGCCGGACGCGTCGCGGTATTTATTGGGAGGCAGTATCTCGACAAATGGTGTTCTGTCGCTGTACTAACGTACGCCGCGATGACGCCACGGCTGTCTTATGTCGGACTACTCGCTACGGGCAATCTCAAGGAGTCGAGCCCGCGCTTTGCGCGATAGCTTGCTCAACAGGAGGATCAATTCTGCCAGCTCGTCGTCGTCGGCGTAGAAGTAAGCCACGGGTACAGACAGCACTGCTGCAAGTTTGCGGGCAAACGGATAGTCGACCTTGTGAATGCCCAGTTCATAGCGGTTGATACGGGTGCTGGCCACGAAATCATCGAGGCCTGCGTCAATGCCGAGCTGCTTTTGTGACAACCCGGCACGGAGGCGCGCTTCCTTCAGGCGCGCTCCGAAGACAGAGTTCCCGGTCGCCAGCATATATAGCCCCGTATTGACAGGGCTACGAATATCGTAGCAAACTTGCATGCGCGATACTACGAAGTTCGTAGTTTTTCGCGGGCAGACACTTCGTGGGGTGCCAGATCAGAGTGAAACCGGCGGCAATCTGCTGCCAGGCCAACGATCGAATTGCAGTCAGATATAACAAGGGCCAGCCATTCCATCGGGAACGGGCTGGCCGGTCAACACTCGGGGCAACATGAAAAAAACAGTGATCCGCACTGCCATCGTTGCAGGTGCGTTATGGATGACGGGGTGTAGTGACAGGAATGCGGCAAACGAGGCCAACTTCAAGGCGGCCATAACCGAGGGCGTCAGGACACAGAAAGCGTGCCTCTCGCTAGATGGTCCACAGGCCAACCTTGCACAGGGCATTCCTGTTGTTCTTGCGCAGGGACATCCTTCCGATGATCAGGTTATCGCACAGAAACCCCTGCTCAAGGCGCTCGCGACGGTTGGACTGGTCACGCTGCATGTTGTCTACAAGGAGCAGCCAGGCCTCCCGATGTTTGGCTCCTACAAGGCGCCGTTCATCAGGATTGAGGTGTCCGACAAGGCGAAGCCCTATTTCCAGAATGTGCCTGCCAGCGGACCATCCCTGTGCTTTGGCCGCTTCGTTGTTGACTCGGTCGACCGGTTTTCCCAGCCATCATCCGCGACGGAGCGGACCGTTTCGCAGGTGGAATACACCGGGCACCTCGAGGACTTTCCCGACTGGACCCACGCCCCCGAATTGATAGCGCAGTCTGAATGGCTGCGCGGAATCACCACTCCCCGGAAGTTCACGGACAAGGCAGTCCTCGTTCTGACCAACAAAGGGTGGGAGGACGAGCGCGTGGCGGGTTTATGACATTGAAGATGAATGGGGATAACAATGAAAGGTACGATTACGAAGTGGCTGTTCGGCGGTGGCGTCACTGCGGTGCCCCTGATGTTGCTGCTTGCTGCATGCGGTGGTGGAGGCGGAAGCAGTAACCCGACCAGTGCCGCGTCTGGAGCGAGTTCCGCGTCCCCTGCATCTTCGGCGCCGGCCAGTTCGGCTAGTGCAACCATCGCGGCTACGACCGCCAGTACACCAGAGTACGCATCGGGCAGTGTTGAGCTCGCCATGCTCAACACGCTCAACCAGGCCCGTCAGGCCTGTGGCTTTCCAGGACTTCAGGACAACACGCTCCTTGACAAGGCCGCGGCCGCTCACGCGCAGTACATGGGCCTGAACAATGCGGGAGGCGACAGCGAGACATCCGGCAATGCCGGTTTTACCGGCGTAACGTATCAGGACCGGGCCGTCGCAGCAGGCTTTCCATCCGGCGCGGGCGGGGCTGGAGTCAGTGCGGCGGACTACTCGGTCCCGGCCCTGACGAATACCCAATATGGCCAGAATCTCGTCAACGAGTGGCTTGCCGGGGCATACCACGGCCCGGCTGTGCTCACCCCGTCTGGAGTCGTCGGTGTCGGTACCTACCAGACGACCTACAACGGCTACCCGGAGGTGTGGGGGTCCATGAGCCTGCTGAACACGACCTTCGGGCACACTTCCAGTAATTCCCCGCTGACCTATCCATGCCAGGGCGTGACCGGCGTCTTGTATTCGATCGTGGGTGAGCAACCCGCGCCACCGAACACATCCGGCAGTTGGGGCACACCCATCGCGGTGGTGGGCAATACTACCGATACGATCACCCTGACCGCAGGAACGTTGACGGCCCCGGGCGGAACGGTCATCAACCTGCAACTCCTGGATTCGGCCAGCGACCCAAACCGGATCCTGCAGCCGTACACGGCGTCTGCCTACCCCACGACACCTCTAAGCGCCAGCACCGCTTATACGGCGTCTATCACCGGAACGGACAATGGGGTGCCCTTTTCACGCAGTTTCAGCTTTACCACGGCTGCAAGCGAGTAATCCGGATAGGAGAGACGAAACCGCGGATGACCAGGATTGACCGGTCTTGGCGCCCACCAGATCTGGATGCAACCGGGAACGTAAACGACTCCCCGTCGTTCCTCACAATCTTGTCGGATACCTAGGCAAGACTCTCCGCCTTTCCCGCACCTGAGCCATTGACTCAGCCATATCGTGGATCTGGCTGAGTCGCGTATCCGCACGTCGTTCCTATCAGGCGTGGTTTGTTGCTTTTTCCTCTACTACTCAACCCCTGGTTGCATTGCTTCAACCACGTGCGATTCTGGCTTCGTGTTCCCGCTCAAACAGGCGGAGACATAGTGATCGGGGGGGGGGGCGCATGCACATGCCTGGTGTGCCCAGTAGTTGTCCGATCTTTCGAGCAGGCGCGCGTGGTGCGCGTCGACGCAACCTCACGCGGTTGGCCATGTTGACACGAAAGACCGGCTGGTCAACGTCTGCGCACCTGGCGCGTCTGCATTTTTGCGGATCAAGGGTCAATCCTGTGGCCCGACCTTCACAAGGACTGGAAATGAGCAACACCAAACCACTGTGCCGAATCTTTCTGGATGAAGTCCGGGAATGTCTTCTCGACTATGTCAGGCCGCTGATACACCTCACCCGATGGATACGCCAGTGGCGTCGGAGCCGTGAGTGATCCTGCCCCCCCCCGAGCGACCCCGTTCCGCCACAGAAAACTGTGGCGGCGATCGACCAGATTCACTATTGGAACTGCAAATGGGAATCAAACGTTTCACCTTCGAAGCTAACGGCGAGGAGGTCATTCAGGTAACGGACGGCCGGGTTACCGGCTATGTCGCGGCCTCCATTTCGCTTGACGTGCTTCAGGCCTGGTATCGGCACTTCACCAGACGATGGAAGCACGGGAGCCGGCTCAAGTTCCGTGTGCGGCTGGGAAAACGTTCCAGATCAAAACCGGCTCGCCTACGCACACGCCGGCAGCGCCCGCAGAAGCGCCATCGTGGCCGACTGCGTTACTGGACCGATGCGCCGCGCCGGTAGCGCATGCGCTGGCCTGCACCTATTTATGTGCCCCTGGGCATGACCTTGTGGCAGCGTGTCCCGCATCGCCGGTGTCGATCGCTGTCCCGAACCGCCTTCGGACCAACTTCCTAGGATAAAAATGAACCAACTTTACACGCCGGTGTTGCTCATCGTGCGCTGGACGTTTGTGGGGATGTTTGTGGTTGGGGTCATGGGATCCCTTCACGCTGGTTTCCACGTGGGAGCGGACCAGTTTCACGTACTACTGGTTTGGACTCTTCTGGCGGCGGCCGCCGTATGTCTCCAGAATCCGGGGAGCGACCGCTGGATCGGGGCAGCTTTCCTTGTATTCAGCATGGGCATGCTGCGGCTCGTGTTTGCATTTAACGTGTACAGCGCATACGCCATCGCCATCTGGAGTATTGCTGCGATCGGCATGATCATGCGGCGTCGCCATCTGGCCGCGGTGGCCAGTTCATCAGAGCGTACTGTGAACGGCGGAGCCGTGGTGCAGGCCACGCGTCACCCGGCCCAGCCACCTGCACCGGAGTACTCGTTCAGTCAGAACGTGCGACGTGCCCGTTACTCGTTTGCTGATCTTGTCGGCATGAGCGACACAAAGAAGCGCCTCTCCGCAGCGGGGAAGACCATCATCGGGAACGAGGGGTCGAAGCGCAACGGCATCCTGCTCTTTGGCGAGCCCGGCAACGGCAAGACGATGTTTGCCGAGGCGCTGGCTGGCGAGCTCAATGTACCGTTCTTCCCTGTCACGTATGGCGATGTGGCGTCGAAATGGATCAATGAGACACCGCAAAAGATTGAGGCCGTGTTCAGGCAGGCCCGTCAGTTTGGTCGGTGCGTGCTGTTCCTCGATGAATTTGACTCTTTCGTCAAGGACCGCGATGCTGCTCATGCAATGGACAAAGATCTGTCCAACGTCATGCTTACGGGCATCAACAGTCTTCACGGTACACAGGTCGTGCTGGTGGCGGCCACCAATTTCGTCGACAACCTGGATTCCGCAGCGATCCGCGAGGGGCGCTTCGATTTCCGCGTTGAAGTCCCGCCTCCGGACCTCGAAGCTCGCCGTGCCATCCTGCGCAAATCCATCGGCGAAGCAGTCGGCTATGGCATGATCGACAGTCGGCTCGTCGCGAGCCTCGCCATACGATGGGAAGGTTTTAGCGCAAGCCGTCTCGCCAGTCTGGGTGGGCCGCTTACCGATATGCGGCGTGACGGCCTAATTGGAACCGGCCGCGTCACGTTCGATCATGGCATGCAGGCCATGCGTCTGTTGCAGGGGCGTCGTGGCCGGCTTCCGGAAGGCGTCAAGTCCGTTGACGAGATCATCATGCCCCCGGCTTCCCAGAATGTGCTGCGTGACCTCGCATTCAGGATGAGGCAAGTTCACCGGTTGGAGCAGATCGGTGGCAGCCTGCCCACCGGAATTATCTTCTTCGGGCCGTCCGGAACCGGCAAGACCCAGGCGGCGATGGCGCTCGCCCAGGCGAGCGGGTACGCTTTCCTCAGGATGACCGGCACCACCCTCATCGGTAAACCCGACCTGTGGGACAGACTGGTGCGTGAGGCGAAAGATATCCGCCCGGTCATCGTCTTCATTGATGAGGCGGACGACGTTCTCCTGAAGCGCCGGTACTCGAACGTCCCGTCACTCACCGCCAAAATCCTGACCACGCTTGACGGAGCCGATGGCCGGATTCGTGACGTGATCTACATCGCGGCTACAAACCATTATGACCGGCTCGATAGTGCGGCTGTCCGAGGCGGTCGGTTCGAAGAAAAGATCCGGTTCGATGTACCGGGGCGTCAGGCGATGAAGGCGTATGTAATGTCCAGCCTGCAGAAGATATCGGATCAGCGCTACACGATCCTGAGCGGTGTAACCGAACGCTGCCTGTCCGTTCTCGCTGGCCGCTCGATCGCGGACGCCGACGCCGTGCTTGGCCGGGCAGTCAACCTTGCCGCTGTTCGTGCGCTACAGGAAGACGCAGCCGAGCTTCGTCCGGCCGATATCTCTGTCGCAGCCCAAGCGGTATTCACTGACGGAATCGGCGCAGTAAACTGAGCGAAGAACCTGTTTCTTCGCTGCAGGACCAGAAGGCAGAACGGTGACCGCAGTGCATCTAAATTTGCATTGCTAATCGATTGATTTATCCTGGAATAGAACTGAATCAAAGGCGCGGAAAGATCCAGTTCCCATTCAGCAAGTCTGAGATGAACCACTTACAGGAGAACAGCATGAAACGCCAGAACAACAAACCCGACCTCAGGATCATTGACGAAAGCTTTAATCTTCCGCAGCCCGTGGTCGCGATACTGAATCTCGTCGGCTACATGACCATGGCTCTGCCATTTTCCACGATCCTGATCGGTCTCTTCCTGGGAATGTGGGGCGTGAACCAACTGAGCGACGTCATGGCAGTCACGCTTCCCGGCTGGACTGCCTTGGTGGTCGGTGTGGCCAAAGGCATCAAGCTGCTCATGATGCTTATGGCTGCCCGTACGGTCTTTTTGACGCTGACCGTTTTGCCGCCCTTCCTGCCGGACCTTATTGAGTTCGTGCGACGCGAATTTCGCAAAGACTTTGACCTGTAATTGTTCATCAACGACGACGAGAGACGCTCATCGTCTCTCCGTCAGAATATGCCACATAAGTTCAAAGATTTACGGGGGCTCGTCTTTTTCAGTCCATCGCGTGGCCCATTCATCGAGTATCTGGGCTTCTGCGTGGCAATCGCCGAGGCGGCTTGGCGATGCACTCACAACAACGGATATACGCATGGAACTAAACGAAATGACTCTGAGTGTCGACATGTACCTAGATACGTATGTCGGGGCCGTGATCAGTGGCGATTGCAGAATGGTACCTAAACAGAGGCAGAACGCAAAATAATTCCATGTCAAATGGCCGATGGTTTATCTTAACGGTGAAGGCTGCAGATCTCGACGGATGTTGGTCGTTTCGTTATTAATTGGCCATATACTTGGAAAATGGAGATCTTGTCTTCTTGTTAGCCGAAAATTTTCCGATTAAGGTTTCAAAGGCGGGGGGAGGGATTGGTATTTGGCAATACCACAGCAGGATAAGCTTGCGCTGGATATTTTCCGGACAGCAGTAGCGAGAAGAACCCAACCGAGAGCTGGGTTTGTCCGCAAGCGTTGGGTCGCTGTCGTCCGGTTTGTGGAATTCATGGTAGTTGAGTGTGCAGTACAGTCGATCACGGACACGATCTCACGTGATCTATCCAGATCTCCTCCACGCTCCCGTATCATTGCCCCACGCGCGCGGATCGGGCACCGGCCCAGCCGAGCCGCTTACGGTGCAGCGCCAACATCGCCTGTTGCGTCTCGGTCTTCACAGCGACCGGCTTGCCTGGTTGCTGAACGGCAAGCCAGATGGCGCGTGCGTCAGCGGCATCACTCTTGTTGCGGATGCTGAAAGCCTTGGCGAATTCCGCTGGTATCAGTTTGACTTCGTGCCCTATCTTGATTAGCTGCCGGGCCCAATGATGCGTACCTCCATATGCATCCATTCCGATGAGACACGGCGCACGATTCGCAAAGTGTTCAAGAAACATCGCTCGCTTTATCGGCTTGTTCACGATCACTCCGCTTTCCGGATCGACATAGTGCACCTGGAAAACCTGCTTGGCGATATCAACGCCTACGGCCATACTGTTCATTGTGGATCCTCCAGTCACCGGGAAATGCGTGCATTTTCCACCTGGGCACATCGATGCCATTGGCACGTGAGGATCCACCGCCCTCGCGCTCATGGGCGGGACGAGTTCATTTCATTCTTGCTGCTGCCCCAGAATTTCGGCAGCGCGAATTGATTGTAGGCATCGATTACCTTATAGAGCCGCTCTTCCGTGGCGTGCTTCAGATTGAGCAAGGCGACTCGTTTGCGGCTGAGGCCTTTGATCGAGCGCGCTGTTTGGCTGGGGTCGAGATTGCATCTGTAGCAGAACAGCGTACTGATGAAGCGCTTGCGCTGGTCGTCGATCTTAGTGTCGAATCCAGATAACGACCCGAACAGTTTATGGAACTTGAGCCACTGCTCGGTTTCAGCGAGAAGATCCAGGATACTGATCGGTGGCATTGACGCGGTGATAGCCTGATCGATCAACGTGCTGTCGGGTGACTCGGGTTTCTTGCCCTGCTTGTGAATGTGAATGATCAGCCCGTTCGCATCGATCTCGATGCTGTCGTTTTCCGGGAATCGCGCGTTGGTCTCGTCGAGCGCAGCACTGAGCTGTTCATGCAGATTCTTCGTGAAGGCCTTGCCTTCCATGGGTAGTCCGACGATTTCACAATAGCGTGGCAGCTCGCGCCGGAATTCTTCATTGGATACCTGATGGATACGGTAATCGTCGAAACGGTCGCTGTCTTCCACATAGAGATTGCCCGAATTGAGTTCGCGCATGATCTGCTGGAGCGCGCGCAGTTCGAGGGAACACCGATATAGAATGTAACTGTCGCGGCCGTGTGGAAAGACGGCTTTCTCCCATTTCTCTGGCAATCAGTCCAGCGGTAAGTTCGCAAGATCGTTGTCGGTCAGCAGCAGATATTCGCAGTGTGAGTTGCGGAGACCCTTCAGCCACGTGAGCGAAACCAGCACCGAGCGGTTCTGGGCGTTCGATTGCCGTGGCAACACGTTCAGACATTGAAATAACAGAGAACGCTGCTGACGGTATGGCACCGGCATGAACGGTAAATTGAAACTGCCCGCATAAGCGATGAGTTTGTTGCATTGCTTGAGGGATGAGGTCGGCTCACCGAGCGCTTCGCGAATCTTCGATAGCCGCTCGCGTTCCGGAATCTCTTTACCTTGCAGGATTTGCAACATGTTCCGGAATTGCCCGGCGAGACTTTCCAGTGCGTCTGCGTGCGCGAATTGATATTTCTGCAACCGGGTCTTGGCGTAGGACTCCAGCTTGCGCATCACCTTGATGAAGATCTCGGCGACGTCATCAAGCGCCTTCTGCAATTTCGCCTGGATGAACAGCAGGGTGAGCGCATAGCGCTTGGCTGGCCTGAGCGATCGGAACTCCGCTACGTCGAGGGCACGTGCCTCAATCACCAGTTGGGTCCGCTTGCTCATGCAAAGCATCGCCAGTGCCTACGGCAATCCATCGGCGAGCTCGCGCAGTGCACGCATGTGTTTGAGGAAACTCGCGATCGCGCGCACGGAAGGCCGCTGCGGTTCGCGTTTCAGCTCATCCCGGCTCGATTTTCCGGCTCTGGCGGTAAGGAGCACATCGATTCTCGCAACGAGTGATGTGTCAAGCACATCCGCAATAGACCAATAGATCGTTTCGTTGACGTCCGCGCGGGCCTGTACAGCAATACGCTGCAGCGTTGCCAGCGACGGGAGCTCGTAGCGATGGCGAACGAGCTCCTCGATTAGTACATTGGTGATATCAGGCAGTTCGACCTTCGTTTTGGCTTCCTCATGTGCAAGATCGGTCAGTCATGCTACCTGCTCCTGTACGGAGATCGCCACTTTTTCAGGGAACGATGCCCCGGGCCACGCATGCCTGATCAACCGCTTCTAGGAACGCCGAGCGCCCGCCTCTACGGGAAAAAACGCACGTGACATAGTCGCACGCCTCATTGATTTTTAGTTTTTCAATCCCACCAATCAAGAGGCTCAACGGGCTCATTGGGACTGTTCCCGGGTGAAACCCGAATCGGGGGTGGTCAGTCGGGATGCCATCTGCGATCCTGAAAAATACGTCGGACAGGATGGTACCAAGCGATGGAAAATCTGGCGTGGCGATGAGCAGTTCCGGGTGGCGGAATACGATCTTCGGAATGAATTCGACGCGAATGGCATTCAGCCGCTGTGCAGGCATTTCCCAGCACTCGTGGAATCCCCACGCTAGCATGGAGCTAGTTTCAATCCATTGGGTTGAATGGCGATGTTTGAATACGCAGGCCTTGGCTGGAGGGCGGTCCTCACACTCTGGCAGAATCCGTGATTCGAATGGGGAGGGAGGTCGTTCAGCAAAGTGTATCTGGTCGTCAGCCGCGATCGCACGCTCATATGCCTCAGGCAATGGGCCGATCCCATGTTCTCCATCCAGATGAATGACGAGGGTGTCCAGGACATAGAGAATTTCGGGACTTGCGTGGTGCACAAGGCGTGTGGCAATCATGATTGTTACTCCAGGTAATATGAATTGCTGAATCGGATCGGAGAATATCTTTCTCTCCTGGAGCCGGCAAGGTGTGTGCTTTTAGAGGACACCTTGCCGGGCGGTGTTGACTAGGCACCGGGCGCGGCGGGCGTGCTCAATGCGCTGATGTCAGGCTATGCAGGCGCGGCTCATCTGAACCTCGCTGCGGGAGGCCATTGAGCTGCAGCTGGACGAGGACATTTTCGATATCGATGCGTCACGCAAGGAGTGAGCGCTGTGCGATCAGCTTGGTTGAAATGTCCCTCAGTGTGCGCTCGTCTTCGCCACGTTCGCGGGCCTGCCCGAGCAGGACCTGGAAGTCAGTTTCGCCCTTCAGGATTGCTGCGACTGCAAGCTGGTGATCGCAGACGCGTGTGAAAGCTGCCGACTGACTAAGCACGGCCGCGGGCGGGATACCAGCGTAGTGCTCCTCCTTCAGGCAGGTGAAGAGATGCTGGTATGCGACGTCTATCGGTTGTTCAGGCGGCGCTTGTACGGCAAGAATACGCGCATGGTCGGGGGCCACGCCAGCTCGTGTGAGGCCGTCCAGCGTTTCGATCAGCCGTTCCTGCGAGTCTTTTTCGCTTGTTGTGGTGAATACGACTACTTTGAAGTCCTGGATTGTTCCAGGGCAGTCGTTCACGAATTGGATGAGCATGTTCGAAGCGTCGGAAGTGACCTGCACGACGCAAGTACCCGATGAAGCTGCAACCGCAGCATAAATCTGGTCGGGTTGCTCCGGGCGCAAGCGAACGGTGTCTGGTCCCGGAGGCGCCGACGTCTTGCGCGAATCGACGATGTGGAGCAGGCCGCCAATCCCTGCCTGGACAAGGCCGCCGACGCAGCGTTCTGCCGGGTCTTGACTGCTGTTGAAGTGCCTGTGCATGCTGGTTCTCCTGTTGTCGAACAAAGATGGTTCGGGCTGGCCGGAACTTCAAAGTTTCCTGTGATTGACGAGTACATTTGTTAGTGAGGGCCTGCCACTCCAGACCACTCTCTTGACCGACCGGTGGCGGTTTTTTCAGGCTGGATTCGGACTGCGAGTGGCAAAAATCCAGTCGCAATTCCGTCGCTGTTCAGCGTATGGCCTCGCACTTGATAGACCATTCTGTTTTTTCCGCGAGCAAGTTGGTATAACGCTAGTTTGCACCAATCGCAGATGTGTCCCGGTTCGAAAGGACAGGGAATTTGGGCTGTTTTTGACGCCAGGTTTGGGCAACTGCGTTGGTAAGCCTTGGGGGCGAACCGTATATTGGAATGTGTTGCAGGGCAGCTTCACTTCGCTACCGCCGCTTACGCTTGAATGCTGTTGTCGGTGGACGGACCGGTCGTGTCTTGACGACTGCACATCTGAGAAGTTGCGGCAGTCTGTTATGTGTGCCGCCGCTGTTTTTTCGTCGGACGAACTGACGCTGCAACGTATCAGGCCCAACTCCCGTGCCCTACAACCCGTCGCGGGAATGGAACGGTTGCGCACGAAAAATCCTTTATGAAGCAATGGCACGTTTGTCTCATCGTGCGACAAGGCATTGTCAGGCATGCCTTCCGGAGAAACCGGTGGCGACAATCGGCCAGTAATCCGTCTTGACCGGCTGGGTAGACAGCGTCAAGCAGCACGGCCGGTCAGCGACAACTATCTTGGCCGGTCAACGGGTCGTTGTCGCTGGCTATGAGGTCATATTTGACGTTGCTCCTTCGTAGTTGTCGTTGGGTAAGCAGGCCACGGTGAGTTACTGCGTAGCGTTGCCGTCATCAGGCAGTTGACCGCTAAAAGGGTTTGCAGCGTTGTCGTCGTGTAATTGACGCCGCCGTGAGTTCTGTTTGTCGCCGGCCTTTCGGCGGCGGTAGCTTTCGACGTTGAGCTCGAAGATCGTCGAGTGATGCACAAGCCGGTCGATGGCGGTGACCGTCATGCCGGGGTCGGGGAACACATCTGGATTTGCCCCCGTGCCTCCGGACACCATCTCACACTAAGGTCGATGAATCGGTTCTCCGCCGGAACTCGCGCGGTGAGCGGTATTTCAGCGCACTATGCGGATGCCTTTCGTTGTAGTGTTCGAACGCGACAGCCAGATTGCGTACAGCGGTCACCGCGTCAGGTTTCGGCATGAACGCGACATAGTCGCGCTTCATCGTCTTCACGAAGCTTTCTGCCATGCCGTTGCTCTGCGGGCTACACACGGGCGTCGTTAGCGGCTTCAGACCTATGTCCGAGGCGAATGCGCGAGTCTTTTCGGCAATGTAGCCCGAGCCGTTATCGCTGAGCCATTCAATTTGCGCAGGTGCCTTCCGAACATTCCCGAAACGATGCTCGACAGCCGCCAGCATGACATCACGCACCACGTCACCGCTGTGACCGCCGGTCGTCGCGGCCCAGTTCATGGCCTCGCGATCTCAGCAGTCAAGCGCGAAGGTCACACGCAGTGGCTGCCCGTTATCGCATCGAAACTCGAAGCCGTCGGAGCACCAACGCTGGTTGCTCTTTAGCACCGCGACCTTGCCGTCATGCCGACGCTCGATGCGCGACCTCGCCGGCCTCCTGTGAAGCAGCAAATCGTGCACGCGCATCACGCGATAAACACGTTTGGCATTCACCGGAGCCTCACATCGAGATTCCCGCGCGCTTCGCAACAGACCCCAGACGCGTCGATAGCCGTAGCTCGGCAAGTCAGCAACGAGCAACCGGATTTCGTCAACGATGCCTGTATCGACCGGTTGAATCCGCCGCCATCAAGGGAAACTTTGCCTTGCGGACCAGAAAATGACGTAGTGAGCGCGAGTGATCCATTGAAAGACATCCCTCGTGCTCCAGCGTCGACAACCTCGATTCGCTTGCGCTCCGTGATTGCCACGTATCGATCGCAAAGTAAGCTTGACTTACGGCACGTCATTTTCTGTAGCGGAGTGCTAGTTCGCTCATCAAAATGGCAACGCTAGCAATCCAAAAAATTGAATCCTTATTCGCGGTAAAGAAAGATCAAGGGTGCAGATCTGAGCGAAACCAAGATCAAGCAGCAATATTAAAGAACAACGCCATCGAAAGAGATGAGAATTGTCTTGGCGTGATGCGGCGCGTAAATATTAAGCATTACTGATTTGTGAGTTAGCAAGACGTTTCTTGTGGCAATTTGCGGGGGGGGGGGGGGGATAATGCAAAACGGGCTAACCCAAAAGATGGCTCATCCCCGTTATCGGCAATTGGGTGGGGGCGAATCCCGATTCCGTTAAATGGATGCTTAGGTTTAACTCGGAGGCAAGGAAGAGGTGTTGCATTGATATGACCAAGATTGGTGAACTTATACCGGTGTCTGGTTCCTCGCATATTGATTTTGGCTGTGCGTCTCAGTGGTGCGATGAGCTTCGAAATATTTATTTGGCCCGTTGGTATATTCGCTTCGCGAAACGGTGCTTTGACGTGGTGGGGGCGCTAGTGATTCTGCTACTACTTTTTCCATTGTTGCTGTTTATTGCGGGGGTGGTAAGCAAGGATGGGGGCGGCGCGATATATGGTCATGTTCGCATTGGGCGACATGGGCGCTCTTTTCGTTGTTACAAGTTTCGCTCGATGGTTGTCGACGCAGATGTGGTGCTCTGCGAAGTGCTTTGGCGCGACCCGGGGGCTCGTAAGGAATGGGAGTGCAGCGCCAAGCTCAAGAGCGATCCTCGCATTACGCCGCTCGGTCGGTTCTTGCGGCGCACGAGTCTCGATGAACTGCCGCAACTCTGGAACGTGTTGCGTGGTGACATGAGTCTTGTCGGTCCGCGGCCAATCGTCGAGGCGGAACTTTCTCGCTATGGTGGCGACAGTTTTTACTATCTGATTGGACGGCCGGGAATGACGGGGCTTTGGCAGGTTAGTGGGCGAAGCGATGTTGGCTATTCAGCGCGCGTATCTCTTGATGTGTGGTATGTGCGCAATTGGTTATTCCGGCGAGATATCTCAATTCTTCTCAGGACTGTGCGAGTGGTTTTCGGGCGTAATGGAGCCTATTAATTGACGCGTGTTCAGAGATTTCTTGGTTGGTGTGTGGTGTGGGAAGGTTTTTGGGTGAGAGGGTCGCGCGTTGGGTGTTAGAGCGGAGCAAGCTATTTTTAATTGCCAGGGAATGTCGTTGTTCAAACCAGAAATGCGATTCGCGAGACTGCAGATCCTTCTGCCGGAAACGCGCCACGGATACACGATCGCGAGCCGCTTGCTGTTGATTGCGGTGACAGTCGCGCAGGCAATGTTCCCAGTGACGTCATTTGCGCAGAATGATGGTGCGTCTTATCCACCGATTCCGCCGTGGGTGCAGGGCGGCCCGAGCGCGGCGAGTAGTGTCGCCGTGGCGCCCTCACTCACGCAAATGCCGTCGGCCAGTGCCATGGCGGCGCCGTCGCTGAACGTGCCGAGCATGACGTCGCTGAATGCGGGCGCGCCGGGCGGCAACTCGATCGGCGCGAACGACGTATCCAACCCTAACGATATAGGCGGCGTGTCGTTGTCACCCGGCGCTGGCGACGCAGTGACGCGGAATGCATCGCCGCTCGGAAAGATGGGTGCTGCCGCTGCGCCGGGCATCGAGCCCGAGCCGCCGACTGCATTCCAGCGTTTCGTCGCCGACACGGCCGGACAGCGGTTGCCTGTGTTCGGGCAGAACCTGTTCACGAGCCCAAGAGTCGACATATACGCACCGGTCAACAACGTGCCCGCTCCCAGTGACTACGTTATCGGACCGGGTGACGAAATCCAACTGCAAGTGTGGGGTGGTGTGGACGGTAACATGCGTCTGAACGTCGATCGCAACGGACAGGTCAACATTCCGAAGGTGGGCGCAGTGACCGTTGCCGGAGCGCGGGCTTCCGAGTTGAGTGGTGTGCTGAAGCGCCAGATCGGCCGCGTGTTCAGCAATTTTCAGGTGAGTGCGACGCTCGGGCAATTGCGTTCCATTCAAGTGTACGTAGTCGGCCATGCCCGACACCCGGGCGCCTACACGGTGTCGAGCCTGTCGACGCTTGTGAACGCACTTTTCTCGAGTGGCGGCCCGGCGCTCGACGGCTCGATGCGCGCGATCCAGGTGCGACGTGGTGGTCGCCTTGTCACGACGCTCGATCTCTATGGGTTCATTACGGAGGGCACCGCTGACGGCGATACTCATCTGCTGCCAGGCGACGTGATCGTGATTCCGCCGGCAGGTCCGCGCGTCGCGCTGCTTGGTGCGCTCGACACACCTGCGATCTACGAGCTGAGAGCGCCTTCTGAACCGCTCGGGCGGGTTCTAGGTTACGGCGGCGGCACGACCGCGTTGACCAGCACCGACAAGGTGACGATTGAGCGCGTCGCCGACCCGATGCTCGACCAACCGTCGCGTCGTGTGGAGGAACGCCGGCTCGACAAAACGGGGTTGGCAAGTGCGGTGAGGGACGGCGATGTAATTACGCTGCAGCGGATCAATCCGTCGTTTGCGAATGCCGTGACATTGCGCGGCAACGTAGCGATGCCGCTGCGCTATCCGTACACGCCTGGGATGAAACTTTCCGATCTGCTGCCGGAACCGGCTGCGCTGCTGACGCCCGATTACTTCCGGCGCAAGAACGTACTTGTGCAATTGGACCAGTCAGACCGTCCGGCTGCCGGCGTGCAGCTTTCGAAGGAGGCTGACCATGTCCGGAGCCTCGTCGACGAGCCGAACTGGAATTACGCGGTGATCGAGCGGCTGGACCCGAAGAGCCTGACCACGCAGCTGATTCCGTTCAACTTGGGCGCGATTGTGCACAAGACGGATCCGTCGCAGGACCTGAAGCTGCAGCCGGGCGACATAGTGACGGTCTTCGGGAAGCGGGATATGCGGCTGCCGCAGGCGGATCACACACGGCTGGTGCGGGTGGAGGGCGAAGTGCTGGCGCCGGGGGTGTACGAGTTGCAGCCGGGGGATTCCGTGCAAGGCATCTTGCGGCGCGCCGGAGGGCTGACGGCGCAGGCGTATGTTTACGGCATCGAGTTCACACGCGAACAGACCCGCGAGGCGCAGACGAAAAATCTGGAGGCGGCCATCGCTCGTGCTGAACAGCAGTCCGGCGCGAAGCTTGCCGCGGCAATCGTGAACCTGCCGACATCGACCGATAGCAAGGGGGTGCAGGATCAGATGGCGCAGGAACAGAAGGCGCAGCTTCAGCGGCTGCGCGAACTGAAGCCGTCGGGGCGAGTATCGTTCGAACTGTCTACAGACGCGCAAGGTATCGGCGACCTTCCGGACCTGTCTCTAGACAATGGCGATGCGATTTACATTCCGCCGCGCCCGTCGTTCGTCTCAGTCGTGGGGGCAGTCGACAACGAAAACGCGCTGATCTGGAAGCCGGGGCGCACGGTTAGCGACGCAATGCGCGTGGCTGGTGTGCAGGCAGATATAGCGGAGCCTGATGCGGTCTTCGTGTTGCGCGCGGACGGCAGCGTGGTGAATCGAGATTCGACTCACTGGTTGAGTTCGTTTGAGTCGACGACGCTGATGCCGGGCGATACGATCGTGGTGCCGGAGAAAATCGATCCGCGTTCAAGAATGACGAAGTTCATCGCGGGGTTGAAGGATTGGTCGCAGGTGCTCGCCAACTTTGGCCTTGGCGCGGCAGCTATCAAAGTGCTCCAGTAACTCGTCATGAACGATATGCAAGTTAATCATACGAGCACGCAGTGCGCCTCGAGCGAGCCGTTGCACGCTACCGGACGTAGCATCGATATCGTCGAGGTGCTTGTCGCGCTCGGCGAGCAGAAGAAGCGTTTGTTTTTCGCGACTGTGATTGGTGCGTTGTTCGGAGTTGCGGTGAGCTTCGTGTTTCCGGCGCTCTATACGTCCACAACTGTACTATTGCCGCCGCAGCAGCAACGAAGCAGCCTTAGCGCCATGGCAGAGTTGGGCGCACTGTCGGAACTCAGTGGTGCGGTAGGCATCAAGACGCCCGATGAAATGTACGTAGGATTTTTGAAGAGCGATTCAGTCGCGGACGATCTTGTCAAACGCTTCAATCTACGTGATCGATACGACGAAAAACTCATGCGCGACGTCCGGGACCGCCTACGGCATTATGTATCCGTCACGAGCGACAAGAAGACAGGTTTTATCACAGTCGAGGCTTCGGACCGTATTCCGGAATTTGCAGCGCAACTCGCGAACGCCTATGTCGACGAGCTACGTCTTGCGCTGGATCGGCTCGCAGTGACAGATGCCCAGCAGCGTCGCGTGTTCTTTCAGCAACAGATCGCCAAGACGCTGGATCGACTCGGCGAAGCGGAGATTGCGTTTGACGAAGCGCGTCGTAAATCAGGTGTGGTCAGCTTGGATGGACAGGTTGCGAATACGATTAGGACGTCGGCGGAACTGCGCGCGCGTATTGCCGCGACACAGGTGCAACTGCAAGCGTTGCGGACCTACGAAACCGACGGGAACCCCGATGTTCAGCGCGCGCTTGCAACGATCGACGCCATGCAGATGCAATTGCAAGCGTTGGAGCAGGGCGGCAACGATGCCGCGCAGGGTGCAGCAAATCGCGACTCGTCCGCGCTTGCAAACATTCGGGCCTATCGTGAGGTGAAGTACCAGGAAGCGATGCTTGATCAGTTGCGCAAGCAATTGGCGCTTGCCCAGGTAGATGAAGCGAAGGAGGGGCCGCTCGTGCAGCAAATAGACGTCGCAGTCCCTCCGGAAAGGAAGTCATGGCCCAAGCGCTCCGTCTTTGGGGTGATTGCTGGACTGGTGGGCCTGCTGGTCGGCATTGCGCCGATCGTTGTCCGCCAAGCTTTGAGCACAAATCAGCACCTGCTCGACGACCTGTCGAGACTAGGCAGAGCATGGCGACTAAAGCGTTGAATGTTTGATGAGCCGAGTCGATTTCGATTCAGGCGCCGAGGCGGCGTCTCGGGGAGCGCTGCAGCGGCGATGCGTCGATTACAGCTTCCTCGTGTGTAGCCGCCGCAGGCTTGGACGGGGCGGGCATCGCAGCCTTGAATGTATCGCGTACCTGTTAGATTGTTGCCTTATTTCATGATCGGCCTTTTCTATATATTGCTGTCGCTCCAGAACCTGACGCTGCTGCCGATCGGAGAGAACGGATTCAAGGCCTTTCATGTCGGAGTGGTCATACTCTTTCTGGCTGCTCTCGTGCGACTCCGCAAGACGCGCGATCTCGCATTCCTTTATCGCTACCTCACCGTCGTGATTTGTGTTTCGCTGATCGATTATGTTAGTGAGCCTGCGAACGCACTGATCGCAAACTACGTCCTCTGTTACGTCCTTGTATTGTCGGTCAATTCCCTGTATGCAGAGGCTGACTACCGATCATTACTGAAATCGCTCCAATGGGGGGCGATTGCTATTCTCGCCATTTCAGGTACCAACGTCCTCCTCCACTTCAGCGAAGTGAGTGCCGTCCAGTCCATTGACGCGGACGAAGGAGTTCGGCCTGAACTCCCCTTTCTTGTCTACGCTGGTGGCGCGAATCTGGAGGCTTCGTGGATTGCTCTTGCAGGCGCTTTCTTTGTGCGCGAACGGCGCTTAGGCATGCTCTACCTTCTGGCTTCGATTTTCATTGACTATAGCTTCATATCTCGATCAGGTTTTATTGCGACCATCCTGATTGCGGGAGTATGGTTCTATCATAATATCAAGTCAAAGAAGATTTGGATATTTGCGGCACTGATCGCTATATCCTCTGTCGGCGCAGTGAGCAGCGACACACTAACATCGTTTGCTTTATTCGATCGCTTCTCGAATATCGGCAGCGAGCCAGGGAGTCTGGGGCGTCTCTTGATGTGGTCTTATATACCTGAGGCGATTATGAAGCGTCCATTTTTTGGATATGGCGCGGGCAACGCAATCACTGCTACTCAAGATCTGGGCTTCGGTGGACTTGAAAATAATGTCCATAACTATCTTTTTCACAACGTGCTCGAGTTTGGACCGATGGGTTTGATTTGTTGGTTGCTAGTTGCTCTCGGTGTTGTTGGCATCCGCGGAAAATCGGAACTAAGAATATATTTCTGTGCTTTCTTCGTATTAAGTATGTTGGAGTTCCGTGGTGCTGAGCCACTGCTCTATTTTGTATTGGCAGTGCTGATCGTCGGAAGGCAGCCTAACCGCAGAGAGCAGAATCTGCTAGCAGGGCAGTCAGGAGCGCCTGATTTGACGGAAGCTTGCAGTTAAAGCAAAAAGTCATGAAGAAATGTTGTGTATTGATTCCCTACTACAATGCGGGCGACGCACTGATTGCCGCCATTTCGTCAATTGATTGCGCGATAACTTTACCTGAAGTCATCGTGGTGGATGATGGAAGCACGCGGCTGCGCGCGAAAGACGTACTGGACCGGTATGGGGGGGCATTAGCTATCAGGCTCGTTGAGTTGACAAAAAACGTAGGAATCGAGAATGCTCTCAATGCTGGATTATTGGCATACGGTCGTGAATACGAATTTATCGCGCGGCTTGATTGCGGAGATCTATGTATCAACAACCGCATTGCCAAACAAGTGGCAATGCTTGAAGAAAATTCGCATATTTATTTGGTGGGAAGCTGGGTTGAATTTGTTAATGCGGAATGCGTAATGCAATACGAGCTTAGGCATCCGGAAAGATTTGAAATTATCAAGAAAAAGATGTTTCTGAATCCGACGTTCACACACCCGGCTGTCATGTTCCGTAGCTCAGTCCTCGATTCAGTGGGGTTATACCCGACGAATTTCAAAGCGGCGGAGGATTACGCGTATTTTTTTAACATCATCTCCAGGCATGAGGCGACAAATATTCCGGAGTCACTTGTCCGTTGTTTGATCGATCTGCATGGCATTTCTACGAAGAAAAGAAAGATACAGATCATCAATCGCATAAGAATAATATTGACAAATTTTGAGCCAGATCCGTGGGCCATATACGGCCTTGTGCGTTCGATGATTCTATTGATGACGCCGCGCAGTTTTACCGTGTTCCTGAACTCCATACGGAGCCGACTGGCAGGCGGACACCGACCCGTAGCGGGGGCGCCGCGTCGATGAAAATCATGCACATTATCGAGGCGACCGCGACGGGTACGCTCTCCATGGTCGCGCTCCTAGCGAACGGGCAGGCCGCTGCGGGACATGCAGTTGAGGTTATCTATTCTTTGCGCCCAGAAAGCCCGAAGGAGGTTTCTGCAATGTTTCACGCTGAAGTTTCACTTAAGAATTTGCAGCTTTCCAGTTCGACTGAAAAGCTGTTCGGGTTTTTGCGCATCCGCCGTACTCTGCTCGGCTCGGAGCCCGATGTTGTGTTCATGCATTCATCATACGCGGGATTTATTGGACGTGTCGCAGCGCTAGGCGCATTGATCAAGACAAGGTTTTACTATATTCCACACTGCATCTCGTTCATGCGCGCCGACGTCTCGAGAATAAAGAAGGCGATGTTTATCCTGTTGGAGAAGATCGCATCGCTGAAGCGCTCGGAGTTTGTCGCATGCTCCAGAAGCGAGCGCAACGAAATCGAAAAATATATTCGCTTTCGTGATTGCCGACTCATAGAAAATGCAACAGATTTCAGTAAGGCATTCAAATGGAGAGAACGTCTCGAAGGGGCGCCTCATATCATTGTGACGACGGGGCAGATCCGACGGCAAAAGGGCCCGCGGCAGTTCGCTCGTATTGCGGCCGCGGCGCGAGAATCACGGTTGAATGTCTCGTTTGTCTGGATCGGGGATGGCGAGCCGGAGTTTCGTTCAGAACTGGAAGCATCGGGCGTGCTTGTCACTGGCTGGATGTCGCGATCGGATGTCATTGAGCGACTCAAGCAAGCGCACGTTTATATGTCTACCTCACATTGGGAGGGCATGCCGGTTGCCATGATAGAGGCGATCGGAGAGTCTCTGCCTGTTGTTGCATCAAACTGTGCAGGAAATGTCGACGTCATAGATCACGGACGCACCGGTTTGCTATTTGATGATATTGCAGAAGCGAACTTGGCTCTCCTTTCTCTCATCGAATGTCCGCAGTTCGCGCGTGACCTCGCGAGTGCCGCGTGGACTGAGTCGCGACTCCGCTTTGATCGTAAACGGTATCTGGCGGAATTTTCAAAGCTCATACAGCCATGTGCTCACGAGGATGGTGATAGCAGGAAAGTATCTGCCGGCCCAGGATCGATTGTGCATTGATGGAAGCTGAGTTATCGATGGGATACTCAGAATGTCACGTCTTCGCTAAAACGTCACAATGCCCTAGAATGCTGTGGCGCGCATTTTGGGGGGGCAGCAATAATTGCGCTTGCAGACCACGGATTTACAGATATGAAAGCACTGTTTGCTGGAGCGCACGCCGGAGATCATAATTTTCAACGTATCCTGACGAATATCGGGTGGTTATGTTTCGAGCGTTCCTCACAGATTGCCATCGCTGTGCTGATCAGCGGCATATTCGCGCGCTATTTTGGGCCAGAAGTCTTTGGAAAGTGGCAGTACGCTAATACGTTGCTTGCTGTAATCATACCGGTCACGTGGGTGTGCGGCGCTGAGATTCTCGTTCCGACGATGGTCAAGGTTTCTCCGAGCGAAATTGGTGTCGTGTTAGGTAGCGCCTCCGCGTTGCGGATGAGCGTGTCGTTCGTCGCACTGCTCTCGACATGGGCCTGCATATGGATGCATCTTACAGATCCTGTGGTCGGCTCGATTCTGGTTGGGTTGGCGGTCTCGATGCTTTTTCGCGAGCCAATTGTCGGCGTGATAAATGCGTGGCTACAGAGCATTACGTTTGGCCGCCCTCAATTGTTGGCGAGCGTACTCGCGGCGGTAGCGAAGGCGGTCGCCGTTTATGCACTAGCGCACATGTCTTTCGGAGCACCATGGTTTGGCTGGCTCTGGGCGCTGGAGTCAGCTGTGATCTCCAGCGCGATGGTGGTCTATTTCCGCTCTCGTCACGGTGGTGCGCTTGGTTGGAGTGTGGATAGGGGTTTGCTTCGGCAGTTTGCAAAATCCGGCCTTGTTTTCTGGCTCGGTCTAGTTTGCATGTATTTATTTCTAAAGACTGATCGGCTAATGCTCGCTCGCGAAGTGTCATTCGTCGAATTAGGAAGGTACTCAGCAGCACAGCAGTTGAACGAGAGTTGGATTGCGGTGACGTTGATGCTTGCGCAAACGGTTGCGCCGTCCTTTGTTTATCGCGTCCAACAAGTCGGACAATTGCGTCGCAATATGATTAGACTGTTCGCGATGACTATCGCATTAATGAGCGTTGGCGCCTGTGTATTGGATTTTCTAGCGCACACCATTGTTACGAAAATCTTCGGGCCGGCGTATCTAGAGTCAATAAGGATTTTTCGCTTGGCCGTCTGGCTCGCATTGCCGGCTGGCTTAGAAACGATGGGCAATCTCGTCCTATTAAAATATCAGGCGAAATTTGTCGTGCTGGTAAAGTGGGTCATCGCTCTCGCTGTCGCGTATTTCATAAATCGTTGGTCGATTCCCCATTATGGTTCGGACGGAGCGCTCATGGGTCTTGCGTTGGGATACGTTTCTGCACTATTCGTCAACGTAAGTTATATAGTGTTGCGCCTTCGCGCAAAGCGAGAGCAACAAGAAGTGACCAAAAAAAACGGAGAACAATGAAGATGCCGTTGGTTACAGTCCTGATGCCGGTCCATAACGGAGAAGCGTTTCTGCGACTGGCAATTCAATCGATACTTGATCAAACCTTCAGGGACTTTGAGTTTCTGATCATAAACGATGGATCGATCGATGGTACTGCTGAAATTCTCGCCTCCTTTGAGAGCACAGAAGGGCGTGTGCGCGTCATAGCACAGCAGAACGCAGGTATCGTCGCTGCCCTTAATCGAGGGATGGTTGAAGCTCGTGGCGTCTATCTTGCTCGAATGGACGCAGACGATATCGCGGATCCTAGGCGTATCGAGTTACAACTTAGGGAATTTGAACGCGACGCGCATCTCGTTGCGTGTGGGACCGATTTCATCAAATTTGGCGTAGCGACGCGTAAGGTCAAGATGCCGAAGACTGATGCGCAGTGCTATCTGTTTCAGTTGATCAAGCCATGTTTTGCTCATCCGAGCGTCATGTTGCGCATGGATGTTGTGAGAAAGAATGCGCTCTCTTATGCGTCTGACTACGCATACGCGGAGGATTACAAGCTATGGTCGGAGCTGGCTCATTTAGGGACGTTTCGTAATATTTCACGTCCGTTGTTACATTATCGGTTGCATCCCAACCAGATCGGGTCTACGAAGATATTACGTCAACGGGCGATTCACCTCCGTGTTGCCACAGAGAACTTTGCGCGTTTCGAGGTTGCGGTCGATTCGACGGAACTTGAGGCTTTCCTATGGCCGACCGGAAAGGGAGTTCAGGATGCGGTGCGTTATCTTTTGCGTACGAGTCGATTTGTCGGCTCCCTGCTTATGCATCGGCAACTCCGAGATGTGTACTTTTTGCGTGTTCTCTCGCGGGTATTTCTCGCGAATTTGTTACGCGCAGTTTTCAAATCGGTTTCGATGCAGAGCTATCGTTGAAAGTGGTGTGCGCGTCGCCGGGCGGAGGCAGGAGAAGGCGGTGGCGATTGAAGGAGAATGTTGCTTCCCACGGTAACACTTCCTCAATCGAACTCCACCACCATGGCGCTGGTCAGGACCGGCCAAAGAGGGTGTGCGTGCACCAGGCCTTCAGCGTCCTCGCGTTGCTTGCGCAAGGACGCGAGTTGCTGGGCAAGACGCGGCATGACGATGGTAGCTGCCTGAGTACCGGGCACGATCACAGCCTGTTCGCTGAGCGCTTGGACGATTTCGGCAGCTAGGCTCTTGCCCATGCGAGGTGCGAGTTTGGTGAGGCGGTTGGCGAGTGTTTTCTCGCTGGCTGAGGCGAGCTCGGCGGGTGACGGGTATCGCTCAAGCAGATCGAGCACGGCCGGATGGTCGAGGCGCGGCCCCAGGACCCGTTCCAGCGCCGGATGGATCTGGGTGAGCAGACCTCCGAATGCGGTTGCTGGTCTGCGTGATCTGGGCTGCGAGGTCGTCGTCGAAGCCGCACAGCATGGTGAGTTCGGCGAGTGGTTCGTCAGCCAGTCGAAGTGAGCGCAGCGTATGCGGCATTGAGCGCGCAGCTTCAGCAATGATGGCGGCATCGCGGGCATCGGTCTTGGTTTCACCAGCGTGCAGGTCAGCGATGCGGCGCATAGCCAGACCCGGTAGATATGTGACCAGAATACCTTCATCACGGACGACTGCCGCGGGCAGCGCGCCAATGGTGGCGGGCTGATCGACGACGAACAGAAGTTGGCCGTGTGTCTTGAGCTCCGTAACGAGCGCGCGCAATTTGGCTTCATCGTTGGGCAGCGCCTTGTTGTACAAGCGCTTTCCGTTCCGATCGAGAGCGACGGCATGATGGTGGCCTTTGCCGACATCGACGCCAACGAATACATCGACGGAGCTATGTTGTTGGTTTTCTTGCATCGAAGGTTTTGCAGGTTGAGCGGTTTGGTCTGCAACAACGGTGGCAAGTCTTGGCATCCACGTTACGGACGGCCTCAAGATACTCCGGCCGAGCCCCTATTAGCGATCACCAGCTAACCACCAGGCCCGGTGACAACCCTCCCCGGATCATGACTGCGACTGGGGCGAGAATCATGGCGGGCCTGGCTGGCCAAATCCTCAATTGTCGAGGAACGAAGATAGTAACGGGGGCGAAGCGGTTCCAGCGCTTGACGAACTCCGGCGTAAAACGCTTTACCCAGCGCATGATCGTCGTATGCGCCAGCGACAAACCCCGCTCGGCCATCATCTCGACAAGATCGCGCAGACTGAGCTTGTAGCGAAGGTACCAGCGCACACACAGAACAATGATCTCCCGATCAAAATGCCGTTCATCGAACATCCCCTCCACACCTTTCCGCTTGCTTATCTCCGGCCACCGATTGATTAGATAATCACTTTAACCGATCCAATAGATCTATTTGCGCCAGAACCCAGGGCATCATAGGACTTCGGCCCGTGTATGGAAAATTCTGTCCTGCCTGGAAGTTTGCAGGCCGCATAGAACAAGAAAATTCGTGCAGGTAACCTGGTTGCGATGCGCTTAAAGTTGGAGCTAACCAATCGGGGATAAGCGCATGTGACACGTTTCAGTTGCAGGTGGACTCTCCGGGGTGCCCGAATGGTTTGCTGATGATTATCGGCGCATGCATCATGCTGACAGCCAGTTCGACTTATCCGATTCCGGCTCGTCGCTTTGTGGTGATGCTGTTAACTTTCCCGTCTTTTGTTTTGATGCGAAATGGCGGATTTCGGTTGTTTCAATCTGGAGATTTGTGATCTTCTCGCCATCGGCCTGCGGCCAGATGAAGCGGCCGCGTTCCAATCGCTTCGACAGCAGCTAGAGCCCGTCGTCGGTAGCCCAAAGCAGCTTCACGAGATCGCCTCGACGTCCGCGGAAGATGAACACGTGGCCACCCAGCGGATTCTCCTCGAGCGCCGCCTGTACCTTCGTGGCAAGGCCCCGGAAGCCGCGGCGCATGTCCGTGACGCCCGCCGCAAGCCAGATGCGGGTGCCGGCCGGTAATGTAATCACTTCAGGCACTCCTGCAGGAATGCTTCGGCGCGCTCGGCAGACAGCCCACGAATCCGCACGAGCCGTTTGCCGACCTCCACTTCAATTTCGCACACGGGCATCGGTGCGGGAACACCGCTTATCACCTTTGACGTCGTGTTTCCTGTCGGCTGTGGCGCCGGCAGCATCAACGCGGAATCGATCACGTCAACTCTTAGCAACTCCGTGCCTGTCATGGCCGATGGCGCAGCTTCCAGTACCGGCAGCTCCAGCTTGCCTTCCCGATATTGCTTGCGCCACCCGAACACGACGTTGGCGTTGATGTCGTGCCGCCGCGCGACGATCGACACCGACATGCCTGGTTCCAACGTTTCCCTGATCACTTGCTGCTTGAATTCCCGCGCATATGTGCGATGCGCCGGGCGCGCTGCATTCGGCATAGCTGACCATCTCCGTCAATCTAAACGCGATGATCGTGCGCCGGGAAAATCAGCATCGGGAAACGGTCGGGCCGAGTCGCTTACAGTAGATCCGCTCTTGTAGCACTATCACTTGTGTCGAACTCTATCGTTCGTTCACATTCGTTTATCAACGATTTTCTCGGGAGGCACGCCGGGCGCCCACTACGCCCTGCGCGCCCAGGTCGCTCAACCCTAACTGATCTAAAATTAACGAGGGGTTGGGGCGCTCGAAATTTCCCGGTTAAATTACTTGAAATTTATTGCGGCTTGAAAATCTCCCATTTATCCAGTGGCCCAGTACTTTGGAACGAAGTTCCTCCAAATTCTTTAACAATGGCATTGACTGCATTCAGACCTGTCGTAATCGCACCCTCGGCCCATCCCCCAGTCCACGAAATATCATCCCCAGCGAGGATAAATCTGCGTTGCTCAGGTGTAGATGACTCCGCAAATCTGGAGAATAGTTGTCGCTGATATTTATAATGACCGGGAAGGTTGTTTTTGAAGGCGCCAATATAAAATTTATCAAGATCCCATGCAACAGAAATGTAATCCTTGTTGAGATGCTCATCCAGTTTTATATTGGGATAAATTTCTTTCAGAGCCATCAGTCCTTTTTGTGCTCGCTCTTCAGGAGTGAAAGGTAAAAATTTTAGGGCATCGTCGTTCCATGTGTATGTCAGACATACCGCAGCCTTTCCTGCGTAGTTTAGGAGATACGTCCCTCTGGTCAGGCGATCCGAAAGAGTTGTGCTCATCACATATTTTTCTGTCGTCGGATCTTTTTCTGTCCAGAATGCGGTTTTTGCCGAGACGAAAGTTTTGCCTGATTGCATATAGTGCGTATATTCGATTGCTTCCCATGTATCCTCATCAAGCAGTCTTCGCATTTTTGCACCCAGTTCCGATGTGTCTCGCATCATCTGGAGTACACGTACATGTGGTGTGTATATAACTGCATCCATTGACACTTCATGCATCTTCGTATCTTTGCTGATATATCTGATTGTGTAGTTTTTGCCGATTCTGTCATAGGCAATATCATGAACAACGTTGCCGTAAATATCAGATCCCGGATCTTTCAGGAAGAAATCCTTCGCAATGGACTCAAGGGTCTTTGTGCTGATCTGATGTGACGTGCGAGTCTGAAATACAGCATCTTCAAAATCAACTGGATTTTTGGTAAATAATCTCTTCGGGAGAGTATCGACACCATCCAGGCATAGTTTGTGGTTCGACTCCATTTCGGAATAGGCGACTCTAAGCAATTCGAGAAAGGAGTTTGTGTAATTGGTATTCCAACCTCCAGATCCAAATCCAACCTGTCCGAAAAGTTCTATTTCTTCAAAGCTCCATTTCGCATTTTCCACAAGCACTTGATGAAAGCTTTTGTTATCCCAGCCATCATCTAAAAGATTTTTCCAATGTTCCTTTATCTTCGCAACATTTTTTTCTGGATCGGAAAGGTATTCCTGCATCTTGTCAATCAATATCGGTGGTGAATTTAGAAAATTTTTCCACTTTTCGGAAAGTTTCTTATATTTTTCCTGTAGTGGATATTTTTCATTATTGACGTCATAATAATCAGGATTGTCGCGATAGTGGATGAGAGTTCCGGGCGATGCTTTTGTGCCTGGGTTGGGGAAATCGGCCATATTGGATATCATCCCGACTTTCTCGAAATAATGGAAGAGTGTTTTGCAGCTCGGCGGAAATCGCATGGCTCCTAATTCTGCAATGCTATCATTTGTTAATTTATGGGAATACATTCGTCCTCCGATTCGTTCGCTGGCTTCGAATATAATCGGTTCAAATCCGGCGCGCAGTAATTCATATCCCGCCACGACTCCACAAATTCCTCCGCCTATGATGGCTATGCGTTTTGAATCTGCATCCACTGGTCCAGAAAAAGGAGTTTTTAATTGTTTTTTGGCATTATCTAGAAATTTAGCGTAGTCAAACGGAAAATCAGGCATTGCTGCTGTTGTGTTGGCGACTGGATTCTCTGCGCCGGAAGCCGGTGCGATCATGGAGGGTATGCTAGCTGACATGATATTTGTTCCTTAACCAAGTGTGAAAGTTATGTTACGTAGGCTGGTGCGTTCTGACTCCTGTCCCAATGCGTTGGGGCAGTGGTAACAGCTTGCCTCCAGCGAAACAGACTTCATATCGCGAACCTTTTAAGTTCACTTCATCAGATACTGATGCTTGGCCGTTGGGGGACGAGCAAGCCTATGCTTGTACGGAGGCGGCGAAACTCTTTAGCGGGGTGGGATATTGGGCATGGTACACACGCGGAAGAATTGATGACAGTCTTTCAGGCGAGTGCGCTATGGCTGAAAATCTCGGGCTGAATAAGCTGCGGTCCGATGGCCGAGGCGTGGGCGAAGCGGTTGTGTAGGTGGTCACGACTCGTGGCAGCGTCCGATTACCGGATGCGTTGGACGGGAGGGCGTTCGTGCGAGAAGCGAATTGTGCGTTCGACGTTGATAATCAGGTGATATTGTTCCCCAGCAGTGACTAGGGCAATTGTTGCTGGTAATCTGCTGAGGCTGCGCTGTTGGTAAATTTGCCTGCTGATCGCGAGTGGTCGACCTAGTGGTATCGGCACAGAGAGGTAGTGGTCGGTCGCGATAGCGAAGTACTTGGGGAGGGCCCGCGACCAGTGAATCTCTGCGAGTCTACACACAATAAGTGACGAGCGAACAGTCCCTTGCTACGCAGCAATAGGATGCTTGCCAATATTGTCGATGGTACGACGCGACGAATTCAGTGCAAGACTGAAGGCATTCTTGATGCGCCTCGATGCGTTACGCATATCTGCCCCGTACTAACGTCGTAGTAACACATCCGCGCTGCGAGCGGCGTCCTCAGGCAGTGCATCCTCGGCTTCATTGTGACTTAGGTCGCCGATGCATGGAATGCGGATCATCGCGGTCGGGCAATGTTTCGCGACGCGAATCGCATCATGCCCCGTGCCGCTAACGATTTTCTGGTTCGGATAATCGAGCGTATCGTCCACGCAGGTTTGGTCGAAGGGTGTTGGCAGGCTAATCCAGTGCCGACTGATCTTTGCTGAAACCCTGCGTTGTGTGGCGACGGCGCGGAAGCGAGCGCATGTCTCGCCTTCCATCTCCATGATCGAGGCGTCGGCCGGATGGCGGAGATTAACCGTGAACGCCACGTCTCCGGTGATCGTGTTACGCGATGGGTTGATTTGCTTGAGACTGCAGTGTAAGTCGGGCTGCGACGCGAGTGAGTCAAACGTGGCGCTGGCTCGAAACTCAAGCCAAGCAAAAACTCGTTAGCTACCACGAACCATCGTTGAATCACCTGGCGCACTAGGTGCGACGCAATCTGTCCTGCTTGCCTTCTCAACCGGTGCCATGCGCGGTTTGGCTACAATTCAGCACGTACAACATCGCATCGTCATCGGCCTTTAGTGCCAAGGGGGAACGCTTCGCTTATGATACCCGGGTATAACCGAACCCCGTCATATCGACGTTCCGATCTGGAATGGCTCGCACCCGAGTTCCGCACGTGTGGCGATGAGTTGCCGGATGAAGGCGTTCAACAGATTACTTCGCGCTCCCTTTTTTGTGATCAGTTCATAGAGGGACCAATAGCCAATTTTGTCCGGCAGAATAGGGCGAATTTCATCGGGCATCGTCCAGTTTTTTGCATAGTGGTCGGGTAGGTATGCAGTGTACTTTCCAGACAGCACAAAGTTGACTAGGCCTTCCACCGCCGAGGCTGAAGCTCCGACGCGAAAATTTCGTTCAAATTCAGGAATCTGGGCGCTGGAAACGTACCCCCGTGCAGCGTGCTCTGAAGCCAGGACATCTTCAAGCGTCAGGTTGTCAGGTGCCTGCTCAAACAGGGGATGACCTCGTCCGCAATAGAGGTTCATGTGCGACGTAAAAAGTGGTTCAAAATCCAAGCTTTGCCGCCGGGTCGGAAAGAACCCGATTCCGAGATCGCAGGCACCATCGAATACCATCTGCTCCACGTCGTTGGGGGTCACGACGTAGAGAATTACCTCTGCATCACGACCGTCTTTCTCCTTGAAATCACGAATGGCCTGATGCAAGCGGAAGGTCGGGTTGAAGATGGAATTATCGATCACACTGATGTGGAGCCGTCCCGTTACCCGCCCCGCCGCAGATGCAACCGATGATCGGAATTCGTCCATTGAACGAAAGAGCGTCTGGCAAGACTCATGGACCGCTTTGCCTTCATCAGTCAACCAGAAGCCTGAGCGGCCGCGGTGGCAGAGTCGAAAGCCCAAGCGCTCTTCAAGCTGCCTCATTTGCATGCTGATGTTCGCCTGACTGACATTCAGCGCCTCCTGGGCGGGGGCGAATCCGCGATATCGCACCACGGTCATGAAGACGCGCAGCAGGCGGAGGTCCACGTCTGACACGGCACCGATCATATCACCTCCATACTTCAGGAAAAACTGAAGTGAAAGTAAATAACTTACTATAGATCGAGATAATTTCGCGTGCAACCATGCAGTAACTCGCTACCACCACGACGTATCCTCCACCGTGACGGGAAAAGGAGCCAACTTTGTCAGCTTTTATCGCATTGGTGCTCAACGGACTAACGCTTATTTGCATCCTGATGTTGGTTGCTCTAGGACTGGCCGTCATTTACGGGCTTATGGGGGTGATTAACCTCTCTCACGGTGAATTCATCACCGTGGGGGCTTTCTTTTTGTCTTTGGTGCAGGGGCTCGGTGGGAGCTTCTGGCTGGCGCTGGTCCTCGTGCCACTGGTGGGTGCGCTGCTCGGTTTTCTGGTCGAGCGAATGCTAATCTGTCACCTGTATACGCGACCTGAAGCAACCGTTCTGGCCACTTGGGGGCTCAGTCTGATCATTCAGCAGTTACTGCAGTTGATCTTTGGGGCAGCTCCCCAAAAGGTAACAACGCCGTTGACGACAACGGTCCAGATTCTGGGGGCTGTATATCCTGTCTACCGGCTCGTACTGATCGGACTTGCGGTGACGATCATCGCTGCGTGCTATGTGCTTATGCGCAAAACGGCCTTTGGCCTGGATCTGCGTGCCATGATTCAAAACCGTGAGATGGCCGATGCGTTGGGAGTAAACACGAAGCGTGTGAATACCATGGCTTTCGTATTGGGTGCGGCGCTGGCGGGTATTGCGGGAGTGTTGATTGCGCCACTCACCGCCGTGGTTGCACAGATGGGTGTCAACTATCTCGCTCGTTCTTTCTTCGTCGTGATTGTCGGCGGTGCAGGCAGTATTCCCGGCGTGATAGCTGGTAGTACGGTTGTCGGAGGCTCAGAGACTCTCCTTGACTACGTTATCCCGTCGACGCTCTCGCAGGCACTCGTATTGGTGTTTGCAATTGTTATCGTGCGCCTTCGTCCGAACGGTCTGGTATCTGCTTAACCATGAGATCATGATGTCCAGATCAAACTTCCCTTCAGTTCGTGCGCAGACGCTATCGCTGATCGGTACGTATACTTTCGTTGCGATCCTCATTGCATCACCATACCTGTTTGACTATTACACTGTTTCCCAGATCCGGGACGCCCTTTTGTTTGCAATGCTGGCGTTAGGGTTGGATTTTCTCTGGGGAAAGACAGGCATCCTTAGTTTTGGTCACGCTGCATTCTTCGGTGCGGGTGCCTACGGCGTCGCTGCTGTCTCGGCTCACGCAGGTCTGGACCCGGTAGTCGCACCGTGGGTTGGGATTATCGTGGGTTTGACCATGGCCGCCCTGGTCAGTCTGATTGTCGGCTATTTCCTGATTTACAGCGAGGTGCGAGGGCCATACTTCGCGATCGTGACATTGGCGCTCGCCGTGATTGCGGACCATATCGTGGTGGGTTGGTCGAGCATGACAGGCGGCAACGCAGGTTTGCTGGGGATACCACCTTTGCAATTCCCTTTGATTGGAGGTTGGGCGCCGTTGGGTCCGAACGGCCAATACTGGTTCATCGCAAGCGTCACTGGCTTGACTGCCTTCGTGATCTGGAGCTTATGTCGAAGACGCTATGGAATGATCCTGTTGGCGATGCAGGATAACGAGTTGCGGGCGCGAGCGCTTGGACACGATACCTCATTGCATCTGCTGGTTGTGTTCGTCGCGTCAGCTGTGATTGCCTCCATTGGGGGGGGGCTTTATGCGACTACCGTCGGTTTTGTCGCGCCGGATTCCATTGGATTGGTATTGTCCACTCAAGCGATCATATGGGTTGCAATCGGTGGGCGCGGCACGCTGATTGGACCTATTATTGCAACGATACTGGTGATATGGTTGGAACAAAAGGTAAGTAGCTTCGATACCAAACTCTGGCCATTGATTATTGGCACAATCTTCATTCTCGCGGTCTTTGTTTTTCCCGACGGGATTCTGCCGAAGCTCGGACGAGTGGTCGATAGAATTCGCCCGCCGTCTCCCGATGGAGATGCTCACGCAACAAAAGGTCCGATCGGGAAAAGTGTCCGAGAGACTAGTGGTGAAGAGGGGTTGTGGAAATGAAGGCGTTGCTATCGGCGAACCATGTAAGCAAGCGATTCGGCGGCGTCGTGGCAGTCAAAGATGTCACGATTGAGATCGCTCCTCTGGAGGTTAAATGCATCATTGGCGCGAACGGTGCAGGCAAGAGCACGCTTTTCAATATCCTGTGTGGCTCGATCAAAACAGATACTGGCAGGCTCCTGTTTGAAGGAGAGGATATTTCGAGGTTACCGTTGCACCGATTCTCGAGAATCGGGATCGCACGGAAATTTCAGATCCCCAGTGTTTTCAATTCGCTGACCGTTGAGCAGAATCTGTCGATCGGGCTGACTCGGAATATGACGAAAGTCGACGCCTGCGAACGTGTGGAGCAGGTTCTATCGCTTATCGGCCAGGATCACCTGTGCCGTCAATTGGCCGGTAACCTGGCTCATGGCCAGAAGCAATGGCTTGAAATCGGAATGGCATTGGTGGCGAAGCCAAAACTGCTACTTCTGGATGAGCCGACGGCAGGCATGACGCCAGACGAAACCCAACGGTCTGCTGACTTGATCTTGCGCATGGCGGCCCATACTGCCGTGGTTGCTATCGAGCATGACATGAGTTTTGTTAGGGCGCTCGGTTGCCACACCTACGTTATGCATCAAGGAAGGTTATTGGTGGATGGTCTGTTTAGCGATATAGAGCGAAACAGCCTTGTTCGAGACGTTTATCTAGGCAAGGCATGAAATGATCGAGATAAAAAATCTTCAGGCAGGGTATGGCACTATACCCGCGCTCCACGACGTTTCGTTCGCGATAGACAGCGGTGAAACACTTGTCTTGCTCGGGCGCAACGGCGTTGGGAAAACAACATTGCTCAGAGCCCTCATGGGTATATTGAAGCCCACGTCCGGGCAGGTTCTGCACAAAGGTATTGACATCACAGGCTCGGCTCCACATGAGATTGCGCGCGCAGGTATCTCCTATGTTCCGCAGGGCAGAGGAATATTTCCGAAGCTGACCGTTGAAGAGAACCTGCTTGTGGGGCTTCGTGCCCGGCGAGACAAAAAGAAAGCTATACCGCCTGAAATCCTCGATTATTTTCCGATCCTTCGCGAGCGGTTCTCCCAGCTGGGAGGAACATTTTCTGGCGGCCAGCAGCAGATACTCGCTCTTGCCAGAGCGCTTTGCGGAGCACCAGACGTTTTACTCCTTGACGAGCCGTCAGAGGGTATCCAGCCGTCGATTGTCCAGCAGATAGGTGAGTTGATCAGGACATTCAACAAGGATCTTGGCCTGACCGTGTTGCTGGTCGAACAAAACCTGGAGCTTGCACGGCAAGCCGCCGCGCGATGCCTCGTTATGTCCAGAGGACGTATATCCGGGGCGCTGGATATGAAGGATCTGCATGATGAAGAGAAAGTCTTTGAAGCGCTTGCAGTTTGACCATTGCCAAGACCCGATTGATGGAGAGGGGAAGTAAATGTCAGATAACCAGTTCGATAAACCCAACAACGGAATCCAATCGCAGAAGCGGCGATCGCTGTTGAAGGCCGGAGGGGGCCTCGCAACGCTAGCTAGCGCAGGAACGCTTGGATTCCCGGGGTTGTTGTTTGCAAAGGACAAGGTCAAGATTGGTTTTCATTCGGCTCTCACCGGTCTGGAGACAATCCTCGGCGAGACGCAGCTCGCATGTTTCAAGCTTGCCGTCGAGGAGATCAATGCTGCGGGAGGCATTGGTGGGCGAGTGGTCGAATATGTTGTGGAAGATAACCAGACAACAACGCGCGGTGCCATCGACAAGACCCGAAAATTTATCTATGAGGACAAGGTCGACGTCATCATCGGCATGATCACCAGCTTGGAGCGTCAAGCGACGTTAAGCGTGTCAGCGCCAGCCAAGAAGCTGGTGATCTATCCTACCTACTATGAAGGCGGTGAGTGCAATCGTTATCTGGTCTGTACCGGGCAAATTCCCAATCAGTCTGTCGATCCCCTCGTTCCATGGCTCAAAAAGAATGTCGGAAAGTCGGTATATATCGCCGGCTCCGACTACATTTGGCCTCGCAAGACTTCCGACGCAATCGAAGCTGCCTTTGTCAAGATGGGGGGCACGGTGTTGGGGAAGGAATTCTTTCCGTTTGGCACGCAGGATTTTGCCCCGGCACTCGATCGCATCCGTGCTGCGAAGCCCGATGTCGTATGGGAACTTTTCGCCGGCGCCGATGCGGTGTCGTTCGTGAAGCAATTCGCGAGCTTCAAACCCGGTGGTCGCCTTGTCAGCAACGGAATCGACGAACTCTTCACAACCTCTGTTGGCGGTTCGGCAGTCGAAGGCCTGATCGCAAATCAATCATATTTCACAACACTTGATCTGCCTGCGAACAAAACGTTCCTTGAGAAGTATCGTGCGAAAAACGGTCCGACTGCATTGGTCAATGCGATTGCCGAATCCACCTACGTGGGGACTTGGTTATACGCAAAGGCGGTAGAAAAAGCGGGCAGTACCGAGACAGAAAAGGTGATCAACGCGTTACGTTCGGTTTCCTTTTCGGCTCCCCAAGGTGATGTGCGCCTGAATGCGTCGAATCAGCATTTGATCGCCAGCAGTATTGTGGGATCTTGCCGCAAGGATGGGCTATTTGACATTATTGAGAACTTCGGGCCGATCAATCCGCTTGTTCCGGAATGTAGATTGGCTTGAGAAAAATTTCATTCAATTGCGTTGTTTGGCCGGATGCGCGAGTGCGCACGCCGTCATGCTCATCTGAATAAGTCGTAACGTCGTGACATATCTCTCCTCATCTATCTTGGCGCTGCGCGAAAGTATCATCCGAGGCGAGCTTTCCGCAGAGAGTCTTTGTAAGGCTGTGCTTGGACGTATTGCGGTTGTCTCTCCCCGGGTGGGGGCGATGTGCGACGTCACGGCAGCTTCCGCACTCGAGGAGGCTATCAAGATTGACCGCGCGGTTGCGCAGCGTGAACCGGTCGGTAAACTCGCTGGAATTCCGATTGCCGTCAAGAGCAACATTGATACGGTACCAGCGATTTGCAGCGCTGGGCTCCCCCATCTGCAAAACTATCGTCCGATTACGGATGCGACGGTTGTTGCTCGTGTCCGGAACGCTGGAGCAGTTGTCATCGGCTCGACCGAGACGGATTGTGGTGGGTTCGGTGTCGTGTCGCCGGGTGTTTTGAATCCGAGCTTTCCGGACAAGATCACGGGAGGATCAAGTGGTGGGTCCGCCGCGGCAGTGGCTGCAGGCTTTTGTAAAGCAGCTATTGGGACTGATACCGGAGGTAGCGTCCGCATTCCTGCAGCTTGTTGTGGAGTCATCGGATTTAAGCCCACACGAGGGAGAGTTTCTACCCATGGCGTCCTTCCGCTCGCGGGTTCGGTCGATCATGTTGGAGTTCTGGCGTTATCGGTTGGCGACATACGATCGGTGATGGAGGTGATCGATCCTGCCTTTGCTTCGATGTCACATGAGAGGCAATCCCGCATGCCTGTTATAGGTATTGCAAGGGCATATGTCGCTGATGCTTCGCCGACCGTTGCAGATATGTTCGGTGAGCTGATCGAGCGGTGTGCGACTCTCGGTTACGGCATTCGTGAGGTAGATGTGCCTCGGCCAGATGAGATTATCGGAAGCCACCTGGTTCTTTCGCTGACGGAGGCAGCGTGCTTCCATCTCGACAACAGGACTGTGCAAATTGACCTGCTCCCGGGAGCTGCGCGCGAAAGCCTTCTGCGTGGCCTGGAATACAAGGGTTACGAATATTTTCACGCGCTTCGAGAACGGAAGAATTTTGTGAACCGGATGCAGGAGGTGTTCTTGCAGGTGGACTTTGTCGCGCTCCCGACCATACCGGTTCTCCCTCCCGACCGGGATAGTTCAGTCGAAGTTGTTGACAATGCCAAAGTGAATCTGCTCGAGGCATTGATTCGATATACAGCGCCGTTCAATCAAAGTGGTCATCCTTCTTTGGCAATGCCATGGCGGCCACCGGGGCAGCACGAAGTCGCCAGTGTCCAACTCGTCGGTCCGTTAAATTCTGACAGTCGGCTGCTTGATATGGCGGAGTTTCTGGAGCAGCGGATCAATGGGTTTGGAAAATGATTTCACTATTGAAAAGGTAACGGTTTATTCATTTCGCATGCAGCGGAGTACTTGTGTAGCAAACGCGATCGAACATCATTCGTAAGCTCTATGTTGGATCCTCTGTGGTTGGCATGAACGCAAGACGCAAGGTTTCCGCGGTCCAGAGAACACGCAGGCATTTTCCTCACGCTTTGGTTGGATTCATCACCATTTGGCGTTACCGCGACACTGGATGACGGCAGTCCACTATCGTGCACAACTCGCTGCGCGTTTGATGGAGTGGGAAGGTGGGAGAAACATACAATTCTGAAACGCTATTAATAAGGATGACTTATTTTACAGGTGATTCGAAATCAATTTTTCTCAGCTCGACAATGCCATTATCTTCTGCCAGATAAAGGGCCTTAGAGATATGTGGCTATGGGATTTGTGCAAGTCTCGGACCTTGGTTCAGTGTGTGCTCCGGGATCCTGTTGATTCCAGATGCGATGGCGAGCGTAGCAACGTTTCAGAGGCGGCTAGACCATGAGAGATCATCAGATTCAGGAGCATCGGCTGGATAGTAACGACCGGGACGAAATCAGCAGTTTCATCCGGTCAAGATATGCCGACAATCGCTTTACGTCGCTAGGTGCCACGAAAAGCACCTGCACCATGGTCGGGCTTGAATGGCATGGCGTAGCGATCTATGACGTCAATCACGAAGAGCCATTTTCCCTGTCGTTCGAAGACGGGCGAGGCAACTATTTGATTATGTCATGCAATCGCGGCAGATCAACGTTCACTAACTCTGAACGGCGCGCACAATGTATGGCAGGGGATGTCATGCCGATCTCGCTATCTGGGAGCGCGTCATGTTTGACTCAGGAGGAAAGGTTTGCTCATCTTTCGATCGTTGTCGATGCAGGGAAATTCTCCGGCTTCATGGCGCAGTGGATCGGTCATCCGGTTACTGAACCGATAGAGTTTGACCTCCAGCCATTGCCTCAACAAGCCGCCAGACAATGGAATATGACGGCGAATTGCCTGCATCAGATGATGCTGATGCAGCCGCTACCGGACACAGCGGCTCAGGCATTGATCGAACATATGTTAAAAATACTGGTGATGGGACATCCCAACAGCTATAGCTCCTTTCTTTGCAGCGACCACTATGTTGAAGAGCGGTATGTGCGGGCCGCGGTTAATATGATCATGAAGGATCCGATACGATGGAATACCTTGATCTCGATCGCGTACGAATTAGGATGCTCGGCGAATGCGCTTGAAAAGGGAATTAGGCGCTTGACTGGTCACAATGCCATCGAGATCTTTTACGATGCCCGGCTGACCTGCGTCAACCGCACGTTGGCTAGAGGAGAAGGGGGAAGTTTCGTCAATACGCTACGGGCATACGGGTTTTCCGTCTCAGAGCGTTTTGTTCAGGACTATAGTCTTCGCTTCGGAGAGCCTCCCAGTGCAACGTATCGACGAAATCCTAATGCAGAGGATGTCGGCTCCATCTCGTTTTCGCCCATGGACGCCATGTGCGAGCAGTCGATCAATCGCTTCATTGATGCCTCACTCGGCCAGCCCATCAGCCTCGCCGATCTTGCGCAACTTCTCGGCATGACTGAGCAAGCAACCATCACGGCCTTCAAGAACCGGTTCTCGCGAACACCCATGCAATACGTTGTTGAGAGAAGGCTGGAGCGTGCACGATGGCTACTGAGTGATACTTCGGCCAGTATTCTCTCAATCGCACTCGAAACCGGATTCGGCACCCAGAGCTACCTCACGACGACGATGAAGAAGTATCTCGGCACTACGCCACGGCAGGTAAGGGCCTCTGCTCGCACGTCCGACACCGGATCAAGGTAAGCGTTCAATCACGCTTGCAGTTACCCACTTCGGCATACGCAATCCAAGTTTCGCCCGCGTCTGTCGGCCCTGCGAGAATGATGTCCTGTGCATTGTGGATCAAGTCAAAACCAGTGAGCGTCGCGACGACGCGCCGATTCGACGACCATACCAAAGCGCTCTTCGAACGACAGACTCGCCTGTTACTCGAGCGCGCGAGCCATGCCGTCGAGCTTCAGGTGGTTCACGAAGTCCCGCGCCGCTGTGCAAGCTCGCAGGGGCGCACCCAAGGCGACTTTTGCTCACGGACGCTGTGATCGAAGGTGGCCGGGCAAGCAGATTCACCTGACGAAAAACTAGATGACGCAGACGGCCGCGAATCCGACTATCAGAAGCATCACGGTAGTTGCTGTTACGAATCCTGTGATGAAGCAAAGGATAGATGCGGCATTGGGGTCTATATACCTGAGAATGGCTTGATTGCCCGAATTCGCATCGTGTCGGTGTCACTGGGAAGCGTCTTGTCGATAACGGGCGTTTAGTGTGGCATGGTTGGCACTTCTCTGTGTTATTTTCGTCCCAACTCATTCATGCACGAGTGCGAAGTCTTGAGTCCGTTGTTGGTGTCATGCGATGGTGCGGCGTCTGCCTAATGTCGAGGCGGCGCGGTGATTGTCATGCGTATCTAGGGGGGGCGTCTTTTCTTGAGGGAAGACGTGCTGCCATCCCTTCTGTGAGCAGGAAGGTCTTTTTTGCAAGAGGGCAGATCATGTGGTTGCATGTTATCTATATTATCGCGATTTCAGCGGAAGCCATGTCGGGCGCCTTGGTCGGCATGAGGCGTGGATTTGACCTGATTGGTCTGTGTGCAATCGGAATGGTCACGGCGTTGGGCGGCGGGACTGTTCGCGACGTCTTGCTGGGACACTATCCGCTCGGCTGGGTCGCGCATCCGGAATATCTGATTTTCACGATCGGCGCGGCCTTGCTGACCGCGCTCGCTGCGCATGTGGTGGTACGGATGCAGCAGGTGTTTCTGATGGTCGATGCGATTGGTCTCGCGGCCTTTGCCGTTATCGGGTGCAGTGTTGGGGAGTCGCTGCAGGTGCATCCGGGTATTGCGATCGTTTCAGGCGTGGTTACGGGCGTGGCGGGTGGCGTGATGCGTGACCTGTTGTGCTGCGAGGTTCCCTTAGTGCTGCGCAGCGAATGTTATGTCAGTGTTGCGCTTGCTGTGGCTGCGATTTTTATGGGGCTCGAAAGACTGGGCGCGAGTTTTGATCTGGCTGCGCTTGTGGCGATCGTGATTGGCGTCGGTCTGCGTGTGCTGTCGATACGGCTGAACTGGAGTTTGCCCCGTTCGCTACAGGGTAAGCGCAGAGGGGGATTTCAGTGAGTCTACCGTTGTCGTGGCGACAATCTTGAGGGTCTATCAGAGGACTCTTGTTTTGTTGATGGAGTTGGTTGAATAGGATCGCTTAAGTGCGTTTATCACTTTGGGCGTAAGGTGGAGTAAAGATGGTCTCGTGAGTGGCATGGAAATTATTTATCGTTCAATGCTTGCCGACTTGATTCAGTTTAGGCGATTCATGCGTTTTCACACACTCTCGACCGACATGCGCCCTGACTGCGACCGACTAATTGGTTTGCAATTGTGAAGGCAAGCCAACAAATTCCCCCGCCCGAGTCGAGCGACTACGTACTGATATTGCCGGCATTGATCTGGGCCTGATATTTCACTACGTGTGAACCTGAACCTTGATGGACTCCGAACTTTTGTCGCAAGCTAAGCGGAAAGCTTCTTGGATGTCGTCCAAGCACAGATTGTGCGTGATCATCGCGCGCAGCATGTCGCCCTTGCGCGCAAGCAGATCGATAGCAAGCGCGAAGTCGTGTTCATTGTCATTGCAGCCGTAGCAATTAGGCAAATGGATTGTTAGCTCCTTGATGTGAGGCGCGATGATTTCAATACCTTTGAAACCGTGCTCGAAGGCGCCGAGCACGCCGACCTGACCAAGCGGGCGAACGAGCTGACATGCGAAATCGAATGTGTCGGCTGTTCCTCCGACGGCTTCTATTGCATAGTGTGCACCCAATCCGTCTGTCATCTTCTGGATCATGCTGACCGCTTCCGCGTGATTGGCCGGCAAGATGGCGGTGGCGCCTATTGCCAGTGCCGTTCTCGCCTGAGCCTTATGTCTTGCCACAACATAGACTCTTTCGCTACCTGCGTCCAACGCGGCAGTTGCCGCCGCGAGACCGATCGTGCCTGCACCAACAATGACTCCGATCATGCCTGGTGCGATGCGCATTTTGCGGCACGCGTGGATGCCAACAGCAATCGGTTCGACGATCGCACCCAGATGATCGTCCACTGCGTCAGGCAGAGGAAAAACGCCTGCCTCTTTCGTGCGGACATATTCGGCAAAACCTCCGCCGAATGGAAATTCACGGGCACGGCAGTGAATCGGAGTACCGAGTTTGCAGTATTCACAGATGCCGCAGGCCGTCCCGAGTACCATGTCGATCGTGACTCGCTGACCGATGCGTACTCTCGTCACGTCTGTACCTGTTTCGACCAAGGTGCCGCTCAGTTCGTGACCGCCGGGAAAGCTCTGATGAGCGTCGGCATTTCTGTAGGCATGCAGATCGCTGCCGCAGATGCCGGCATTCGCAACCTTGACAATGACAGTGCCGGGTAGCAATTCCGGTATCGGTATGCGAGCTACGGTCATCGCGCGAAGCCCGTTCTGCAACGCGGCCCGCATGGTTGCGCCTTCGGTGCGATGCGCCAGCTTTTTCGTCGAGGTCATCTGTCGATCTCCCAAGATGCTATAAAAAGTAGTAAAAATATAGAGCGGCGCGCTTAGCGAGTCTTTCTAATCCAGAAGCTTGCGCCGGGGTTGCGCATGAATAGCGGCATCCGCTCGTTCATCAAGGCAGCGTGAAAGTAGCCCATGAACGTATTCATGAGTACAACTTCGAAAGCGTTGTTGTACTGCAGGAATGCGCGCAGAAGATAGGCTTCATTCCAGGCGCGGCCTTCGTAGATCCATTGGGGAGGGTACTCGAGCGGAAGGAAAACGTCGTGGAAATGGATGTGAACACCTTGGGCTAGCATTGGCAGTATTTCGAATACGATCCGGTTGACGTCACTGCCGATCTTGCTCACATGTGAGGAGTCGACAAACAAGATGTCGTTTTCCTGTAGTTCAGCGAACACCGAAAGGTCGACCTCTTGGACCTGTGACCTCACAATTTTCGAAGTCACTTTGTCTTTTTCCGTGAGAAGCGACAACAACCGCTCGCTGTTCGGCTCGACAAAGGTGCACTTGATCTGACCGTCGAAAAAGAGGTCGTTCGTATCGAGAGAAACGGCGGAGGAAAATCCCGAGCCGATTTCGACAATGCGGCGTGGTCGCAGATACCGGATCATGCAATACAACGACGTTGCGTCACCGTACGAGAACATGACGTTTTCGAAATAAAAGCGCAGGTCAGCTTTCTTGTGCGGATCGAATGGCATTTCGCCGTAGTATTTTTCCGCGAATTCCTCCACGAGTCGAACCTGCTCCGGCTCCTTGATGTCGATTCCGGGCAACGTGCGCGAAATATTCCCAAAGAGGCGCGCCTCGTCTTTTCGGACGTCTGGGATAGAGGGGATCGGAGAATAGTAATGGCCCGGCGGTACGTCGCCTAGGTTGGAGAAATGTGGGACGTGAGTGCGAAGCTCCTCGCGGTACTTGTTCCGTTCGAATATAAGGTTTGCTACTTCCGGATATTGCGCTGCTAGTGAATTGAGAAATTCTGTCGATATGGACATCAGGCATCTCCTGCGATGGGCTATTGCGATGGTACTTCCCGGGTGGGATCCGAACGTTAACGACCAAGCTTGTTAGACTTATCCGATTTTTGACCCTGTCTCGTTTCCACGTATAGCAAGTCATGCGATGATCAACGCGGCCTCGTAGTCGACAGGGGTAGGTGTGCAGGCGTTGTCGATTGTAATAGCCTTCGATCCAGTCGACGATGTCCAAGGAGCTTGGGCACGTGTTTCATAGTGGGCCTGATAGATTCTTTCGACTTTCAGCGTCTTGAAGAAGCTCTTCATCGTAGCGTTATCCCACGCATTCGCGCACCGGGCTCATCGAGATGTTTAACTTGAAGTCGGCGGCCTGTTAGATTCGGCGCCACCGGCAGGCGATGCGTCGAATCCGTCGTGACCCGCTTGTAGATCGGGCGCAGCCCTTGGAGTTGCAAGCTGCGACGTACGCGTTCTGCGCTCGCCAGCTGACCCTAGGCATGCAACTGCCGCATGATATGAGGACGGCCGTAGCTGCCACGACTCGACCGGCGGATGATGGCAGCGACCGTGGCGTCCAAGGCTGCATTGGCCTGAGCGTGTGCGCCTAAGCCACGCCGAGGCCATTGGCCGCTGCGCGACACATCAACTATTCGGTACAAACGACTGACGCTGTACCGGTCGCGGTAAGTATCGATCCTGGCGTACTTCACCGCGCCCCCTTCGCGAAGTACACCGTTGCTTTTGAGAGAATTTCGATATCGAGTTTCGCGCTGGCCAAATCTTGGCGTAGCCGACTGTCTTCCGCTTCCAAAGTTCACTAATCGGCGAGCTGTGCGTGCCGCGACCACCTCATGACCACCCGCCTCGCCAACGCTGTCGGGGGGGGGGGGGCGACTACGCCGCCTCCAGTTCCCTAAAGTCGCGACTGGCCCCCCGAGCCGGCGCGCGGCTTCATGCTGACCGACTGATTCTGCAAGCCCGCTGGCCTCGATTTTGGACTCGTCCGTGTATTGCTGTTTCGGCGCGGACTTTTCTGACATGAAACCCCCCGTACATACAGGAAATTAACAAAATTCCTGCTGTACGCGAAATCGAGGCATGGTTACCCGAGATCTGGGTATTTCGGAGCAGGAGCTTCGCAACTGGATGAGGGCGGAGCAAGTGGTCACGCTGAACGGCATGAGAGCAGATGGAGCGGTGCTGTCAAGTTGTTATCGCAAACTATTCACGCCAACTTGACGGCACCGACCAATGGGTGTTGCCACCCAGTAGCTAGCAACTAGCGGATGCCATACAGTCGGAATGTTCCCCTGACAACATTAGCATCCTTGGCGGGATCGGCATTCGTAGGGGCGCTAAAGAATAAGCGGATACAGTTATATGGTTGGCCCACCGTGTCGACCACGCAACCCCCTTCGCTTCGCGCGTTGTCGCCATTGCTCAGTGCGGCTACGGTATCCATCATAATGTGATGGCTAGTGTCCTTCTGAGAGGGCTCAAACATGTGAATCCTCCCTGAAACAGCTGTCCGCTTTAGACTGCTTTGCCCGCCCTGCAGGGTAATTGCGACTGCAGCTTTTGCGTCCTGTATAGAGTTTGAATTGCCGAGGCTACCTGTTTGATATACCCCGAGCGCGTAACCGTCTTTCTTCCATGTGAGGCCATTGTCATAGGAAATTTGCATCATGAAATACTGATCGGTTGTACTGTCTGTGCGTACCGTGCTGAATTCCAACTCATAGTCCAAGTATCCGCCAGGGAGCTCAATTTTCACTTCCGACATCTTACCGCTGACATCGAGTCTGGATAGCACCTTTTTGCCAGTATAAGCAAGAAACCGTTCGATGAACGCATCATCAGTTATTTCTGTTATTGATTTTTTAACTCTTTCATCTAGTTCGCTTTGTGATATGGCTGTATTGAGACCAGCTTTCACTTGTCCTTGGAGGGCTGTAAATTCTGTAAGATCGACCTTCTTCGCCAAATCTTTTTCGGTAACACCCAGGGCGACATGGATGGTATCCTGTAAACTAGCCGCCCAAGTATTAGCTCCGGTGACGGTCAGCACTACCGATTCCCCATGCTTCAGTGCATTCTTACCCTCCTTCATCTTATTGATTGTGCCGCTACTAGCCTCCTTCAACGCTACCTCTCCTTGGCCGGCGTTATATAGCAGGAGAAATGATCCGATCTTCGCTGCTACGGCTTTGGGCAGTGTGGCAGTAATGTCAGTGTTACTGTTGAAAGTAACCTGCTTGCCGAAATTTTCTTCGGCGATCGCTCCTGTCTGGGTTATTGGAGTGTTGTTGATGGAATCTAAATCTGCCAGAAGTGCCATGCTAGGTCCTTAAATGGTTGCTTAATTAATAAGTGTTCACAATATCGCCGCGACGACCGCTGTTTCAAACATCACATGATTCTGCGCCTCCACACGTAGGCTACTGAGTCTTTGCAATGTCTATGCCTAAGCAAGGTATGGCGAAAGACACCTACAAAGGACAGAAAGCTTTATTTAAGAGTGTCATGGTACGGCGTCGCTTGATATAGGATTTGTCTTGCATGCATTTATCAATGATGGGCACTCGTCGGTAGGGATGGCGCGGAGGGTCGCCAACGGTCAGGCATTTATATGCTATGGAAGTGGTTTGCGAGTCGACTTTCGTCCGTTGTGCGGGGTCAGAGTCTTGTCAAGTGGGGGACATTGCTGGCTAGAGAATTAAAAGACCTATTTAGGACGGGCCTACGGAACCCGCGCGACGCTGATCGTAAAATCAGCCGTATGGCTGTTGCTCGCCGTCTTGCGATTGCGCTGTGGCGCTATTTGCAGAATGGCACAGTACCTGAAGGTGCTCAGTTAAGCCTTCGCAGGAAGGAGGAAACGGTTTGTGACCCAGCTACGCAAGTCAAGGCGGTCTGTTGTGCACGCGTCCGTGGGAAGTCCTGGTTGCCGGTAGCGTAACCGGTTGAAAGATGGGGCGCGTGCCCGGGAAGTATCTGGGCGAGGAAGGAGTTGGTCACACCAATGGCCAGCGGATGGAAGGTGAGTGCAGACCTCGAGTCTCATGAGCGCGATGATCGGCCTCAGATCGGTCACGCAAAGGTGTGGTGGGTCTTGAATGTAAACAACGTTTCCTTGTGGCTAACTGCAGTTCATAAAATTGACAAATGGCTCTTCATGGAAGGGCTTCCCCGTTCCGAGGCTGCGGCGGAAACCTCGAGTTGGCATCCATGTGGCGGGACGAAGTAGTTGCGAACACTCATCGGCACCAATGAGAGCGCGCAGCCTGGCTTCGTCGTTGGGGAGCGCCTTATTGTGCAGGCGTGTGCTGTTCCGACCCAGTGCTACGGCGTGATGCTGGCCTTTACCAACGTCGATACCGATGAAGATATCGATGGCTTCATGTTGTTGGATTTCCTGCATCGGAGTTTGTGCAGGCTGAGCGGGTTGGCCTGCAACATCGGTGGCAAGTCTCAGCATCCACGTTACGGACGGCCTTGGAATATCCCAGCCGAGCCCCTATTAGCGATCATCGGCCACCCACTAGGCCCGGTGACAACACGCCCTATAAGGGCCTCCTCATTATTGCAAGTCGTGGTTTAGCGGTTCATGCGTTTGGCTCCTGCTTTTGCTGTTACGGAGGCCAACAGGAACATGGGCCGGCGACTGGGGCAGACTGCACGCCTATAAGCGGCCTTATGGGGCAGGTGGTTGCCGGGCCCGGATAGTAACCGCACAGCAGGACTCCATCCGGATCGCGGCGAATACATGCGATGTAGCGCCTGAGGGGTGTTCGAGTTCGCCTACTGCCGGTCTGACCTGTCGTTCTATCCTTACCTGTTGCGTCTTCGACTACACATCAATTCATGGTGAGGTGGAAACCTTCCGCTTTCGCGGGAGGTTTCAGGAATCCGTCGCCATTCTCGTGCGGACGAGCGCGTAAGGCGAATCGAATTGCTCGCCCCTAGTCAGTACGGCCCACAGAATTCGTGCGTGCTTGTTGGCCGCTGCGATCAGGGGCTTGTAGAAACCCACACGTGCTTGCAACTGGACGATCCGGCGCGAGGGCCGGTCGTTGCGTCTATGGTTCGTTATGGCCGTGGAGCGTGCGTCCTGAAACAGCAGGCTTCTCAGATAGGCGTCCCCTTGTTTTGTGATTCGCCCGAGCCGCGACTTGCCGCCGTTGCTGTTCTGTCTGGGCGCGATGCCGCAACCATGTGGCCATCTGCTGGCCGTTCTTGAATTGCCTGGCGTCGACCACCGTTGCTACTGCAGTCGATGTCGTGAGCCGACCGACGTCGCACATCCCCATGCAACGTTGGGCTTGCGGGTCGTGAGCGGCGTGTTCGGCGATCTGTCTTTCAAGCCACGCAATTTGCTCATCCGGCACCTGGCATTGCGTCCAGCCACGCATCAACGCCAGGCGCGCGGGTCCTGCCAGCTCGTTGTTGCCGTCCTCAACGTGCTTGACGAACTGCTTGCGTAATAGTCAGTGCCTTGCGGCAGGAACACGTCAAACTCGGCTAGCAATCCGCGCATACGATTGATCAATGCAGTGCGCTCTTCCGCGAAGCCTGTTCGCATGCGGTGCAGCACCAGCACGCTTTGCTGGGGGAGGGGCTATGTCCTTCGTCAAGCGTTAGGGGCTGACTTGGGTTGGTAAATGGTTCCGTCGCGCAGCATGGCAAACAGGACGTCACAGCGTCGCCGAGTCAGAGCGATAAGAGCCTGGTTGTGCCGTTTGCCCTGCTGGACCTTGCGCGCGTAATAGGCGCGCGAGATCTGGTCCCGTAGTGCAGCGAAAGCGGACAGGAATAGGGCGCGCTTGAGAACCTTGTTACCGCGCCGGGATGGATGCTCGCCCCGGATGGAAGAGCCGGAGCGCCGAGTCACTGGTGCTAGGCCAGCGTAGGCTGCGAGGTGAGCGGCCGAAGCGAAGGCCTTGTGCGCACCTCGGTCAGGAGTCTGGCGGCGGTCCTGACGCCGACTCCCGGCATGCTGGTCAGGACCGGCCAAAGAGGGTGAGCGAGAACCAGACGCTCGACTTCGGCGGCGACCTCGTCGCGTTGCTGGCGCAAGGCGGCGAACTGCTGAGCCAGGCGCGGCATGACGATGGTGGCAGCCTGGGTGCCGGGCACCGTGACGGCCTGCTCGCCAAGTGCCCGAACGATCTCGGCTGCCAGGCTCTTGCCCATGCGGGGTGCGAGCTTGATCAGCCGGTTGGCGAGCGTCTTCTCGCCGGTCGCCGCAAGTGCGGCGGGCGACGGATAGCGTTCGAGCAGATTGAGCACAGCGGGATGGTCGAGGCGGGGGCCGAGCACCCGCTCGAGAGCGGGGTGGATCTGGGTGAGCAGGCCGCGGATGCGGTTGCTGGTTTGCGTGATCTGGGCAGCGAGATCGTCATCGAAGCCGCAGAGCATGGTGAGTTCGGCGAGCGGTTCATCGGCCGGTCGCAGTGAGCGCAGTGTGTGCGGCATCGAGCGAGCTGCTTCGGCGATGATGGCGGCGTCACGGGCGTCGGTCTTGGCTTCGCCCGCATGCAGGTCGGCGATGCGTCGCATCGCTAGGCCGGGCAGATAGGCAACCAGTATGCCTTCGTCCCGGGCGACTGCGAGCGGAAGAGCGCCGATGGTAGCGGGCTGGTCAACGACGAACAGGAGACGACCGTGCGCTCTGAGTTCGGCGATAAGCGCTCGCGGCCTGGCCTCGTCGTTCGGCAGCGCCTTGTTGTACAGGCGTTTGCCGTTGCGGTCGAGGGCAACGGCGTGATGCTGGCCTTTGCCGACATCAACGCCGACGAAGACGTCGATGGTGTCGTGTTGTTCGGATTCTTGCATTGCAGTTTGTGCGGAGTGAACAGGTTGGCCTGCAAAAACGGTGGCAAGTCTCGGCATCCACGTTACGGACGGCCTGGAATATCCCGGCCAGACCGCTATCAGCGATCACCAGCCACCCACCAGACCCGGTGACAACCCCCCCCCGGATCATGGATGCGACTGGGGGTAGCAATCATGCCGGGTCTGGCTGGCCAAAGCCCCGATCATCGGGGCGCAAACATAGTAACGGGGCAAAGGGCTGGAGTTCGTCAGCAAGGAGCTCGATGCATGGACGCATGAAATGTGTAGTTCATCCGACCGTCCAAGCCAGTGGATAGCGCCCATATCGACAGCTTCAACGGTTGGCTATGCGAAGAATGTTTGAACCAGCATGCGTTCGTCGGTCTCGATGATGCTCGCAAGAGAATCGAAACATGTGTGCGGACTGCAACTCGGTGCGCCCGCATAGTGCCTTGGGGCAACTGGTGTCGGACCAATTCTGGCAACTGCTATTAACCGAAAAACGGTGAGCCTACTAACTTTCGAAGGTGTGCTCGGCGGGATAAGGTCTCATCGGGCTGAAGCCGATTAATTTTCTCTGGGCGAGACTATTCTTGTTCCATTCGTCCTTTCTGGGTGGCACTCTTAAATTAATGTGGCAGTTTGCTGTTGAGAAGGGTGATTGTGGGTTGCTGCGGCAGTGATTTGGTTTCATCTGTCTGGTGCTGGGTTGATGTGTCATGGTCCAATAGTCTTGGGTGTCTCAAAAAGGAGGGGCTCCAGTTGAGGTGGGAAGTGGGCAAGCGAAGCGCCAGCTATGGCAGTCGCAGAATGGTCTGTGCATTCCGCACTAAGGCCGTGCGATTGGTCGCTGCCGCGCCTGATCGCTGATGCGCAACTGGTCGTGGTCCGGCCGCGAATGCGCTGCTGCTGCAAGCCGACGGTGAAGATCTGGTGGCGCTCACCCTGCTTGGGCGTTGGTTTGAGTTCCTATTGAACAATCGGGTGCGGGCGGGTGATGTCGCGTACGTGAGAACGCCTCGGGACTGCTCCTATCTGGCCAGTAGTCGCGCTTCAGTGCCTGTATTTGGCTTGAATTCTTGTCGTTGCGTAAAAAATGTGGCCATGATTTATATAGGAACGATGAACCAGTCACTTCCAAGTAATATTGTGCTCTTGGGTCAATGGCCGCTGCACGTGCATGACTCGTTTCGTTGTGCGCAGATTCGTGTGATGCTGGACACGGTCATGATCGATGCTCTGAGCGAGTGGCGATGTGCGCCGTGCAAGACATGGGATGACATCAAAGCGCTTGTGCTAAGCCAGATGTCGACACTGGATAGGCTTTATCCAGAAGCAGGAATTTTTGATGTAACTGTGTGGCGGGTTGTGGAGCAGTTCTTCGCGGGGCGGTGTTAAGTCCAGCGCGGGGCTGATTAGAATGTCGGGGAGAAAAAAGAAAAAGAACAGATCACCTCGGCATGGGTTGCGTTTGCTTGTCGCGGTTGTTGGCTGCGCAGTACGCTGGTACTGCCGCTTCAATCTGAGCCTGCGTGACATCGAAGAGTTGCAACTTGAGCGTGACGTGCGAATCGGTGTGTCAGTGGTGTGGGTGTTTGGGTGTGCAGTTTGCGCATTGCGCGGGAGCTACTCGCGGCAGGCCGGGCACTAGGTGGCATCTTGATGAGGTGTTCGTGAGGGTCGGCGCGCGGGTCAACATGGGTGCTCTGCGGGGTAATCTCGTATCGAGGTAGCGGAAGGCTGCAATGCAGTCCATCGCCAAACACCTCTCGGCGTGACCACGTTGATCGTGGCGGTAACCGAAACATTCCGGACCGTCTCGCGAGGACACTGTTCAAGCTTGGTCGCGAAACTTGTGCGACCACGGCTTACCTAGTGATTTGGCGTAAAGTTTGAGGCCTACCGATAAGCGATTTGGGGCCTGTTTCACTGATAGCCGCAATCATCGCTGCCCATGCGCACAGCGCCAGTACTCGCGACACTGAACGAACTGGGATGGAGCCAGCAATAATGCATTTCAAGATTCTCCTGACCACTCACAGTACCGCGTTCATGACGAGTGGCGGTGGTGAGTCGGAGCTCGTGCAGATTGCTGAACTGCTCAACGATGTTGGTGTCCAGGCCGACATTTATGGGATCCGTAGCCGACCACTGCGCTTTTACGATACTGTGATGCATTTCTCCGTTCATGCAGACGGTGAAGCGATTGTTCGCGAAATCGTCCGTCATGGCAAAAAACTTTTTCTCTGGCCGAATGTCTGGTGGCTGCGTTCGCTTGGCGCAGCCGAAATTGCCCGGATCGAAGCCATGGCCCAGCATGCGGATCGTCTGCTGTTCAAGTCGGTTACCGAGTTGGATCATTTCAACGCGCGCATCACGGTCGATCCCGGCAAATGCATCGTGGTCGGGGCTGGCATATCTGACCGACTCCTTCTGCCTGCCGATAAAGATTTACTGCCCACGGTTTGCGAAGTGTCGGACTATGTTCTGTGTCTTGGCCTGATCGAACCGGTCAAGAACCAGCTCGAACTCATCAGAGCGCTCAATAGTCTTGAGGTCAATGGCTTGATGGTGGGCGGATTTAGGGACGAGGAATACTACAAGCAGTGCGTCTGCGAAGCGCATCACGGCATTCGCTTCCTGCCGTTCATGCAGCCTTGCAGCGCAATTCTGAGGTCCGCGCTGGCCAACGCGCTGGCGGTGGTGGAGCCGAGCTTCGATCCACCGGGACGCTCGTGCCTTGAAGGCGCGTTCATGAAGAAGCCACTCGTCCTGGTAGATGGAGATTGGCAACGCGAACACTTTGGTGACAATGTTTGGTACGCCGCCTCCACGAACGCGTCAGATATCGCTTCCGCCATCCAGGCCGCGTTGGCCAACAAGGGGGAGCAGGACGAAAAGATCGAAAGCAATTACGAACGCGTCTATGCACGACACTCGTCGGGCACGGTAGCAACAGACTTAATCAGACATCTGATCGATGCAGTCCCCGTACATTCCTAAGATTCCCCGTCTGCTTGTAGTTCATCGGCGCTCCATGACAGATGGGCGAATGAAGTCTCGCACGATTGGTGCGAGATTTGTACCTTTGCTTTCGTACATGCAGCGGCATCAGCTTATCGAATGGGAGCAGATATCGGAAGAGGAAGTCGGGATCAACCATCTGCATCGCTTCGACGTGGTGTTGTTCAACAAGCATGTGTCGAATCTGTCGTTAAAGATCATGCGCATGGCGAACGAACTCGGTCTCCACACCATCTACGATCTGGACGACTGGCTGCTCGATCTGCCGTCGTGGAGTGTCCTCGAAATGAGCGAGGATGGGTTTTGCAACATTTTGGCCATGATTCGCGAAGCGAGCGTAGCGACTGCATCGAACCAGTTGTTGCAGGAGCAAATGCGCAAAGTGCGGCGTTCAGATGTACTGATCATTCCAAATGGTTTCGATCACCAGGCTTTTGACCTCTCACCTGAGCTCTGGATGGAAAATCAGCCACCGAAAATAATCTTCTCCAATCTCGATGGCGTCAAACTGATCAATTTCAGAAAAAATTTCTTCGCGACGCTCTGCGGTTTCCTGACGCGATACGAAAGCGTATTGATTGATTTCTGGGGTGATCCGTTTCCGGAGCTGAATTCGATTCCTCGGGTGATGCATCGCGGGAGTCGTGGGAATATCAAGTACAAGACGGCCATTCGCGACGAAGGCTATATTTTCGCGATTGTTCCACTCGGTGCGGAGGAAGATCCCGACACGCTGTTCTTCAACTCATGCAAGTCGCCGATCAAATATGCGGACTACGGAAGCCTCGGAATCCCCAGTATCTACTCCGATTGTCCGACTTATCGGGAAAGCGTGAGGCATCGCGAGACGGGATACATCGCCTCGAACAATGCCGAAAGCTGGCAACGGGCGCTTGAAGAAATGCTTCATGATTCAAATCTTCGGCAGACGATTCGCGTCAATGCGTATGCCGACGTAATCGACCGGTTCAGTGTCCGGCGTATTTCCGACATGTTTCTGAAAGCACTGCCCGCCCCCATGTCCTCACGCAGCTAGGCTCACTATGGATCTTCTTTTAATTCGCCACGGCCAATCGTTTGGCAACGTTTCCGGACTGCTGAATTCAACCGAACAGGACGGCTTGACGGAACATGGCATGCAGCAGGCTAGGAAGCTTCGTTCACTAATGGAAACCCTCGGGCTTATTCCTGACCAGGTATTTTCCAGTCCGTGGCTGCGTGCGCTGCAAACCACGGAAGTGCTCTTCAAGGACAAAAGCGATTGGACTGTCGATAGTCGTCTAGGCGAAACCAATGCCGGAAAGTTTGCGGCGTGGAAAGCGGAGGATTTCCGCCTGAGCTTCCCCGAATGGGGGAAGCACCTGTCGGATCGTTATGAAGGAGGGGAGTCACACCTCGACTTGGCTGCGCGCTCCGTCAATTGGCTCGAGGAGGAGTTCCTCCAGCATGCGGATACGCCAGGCTTGATGGCCGCGGTATGTCACGCGGGTCCGATATCGATGATTTCCCAGTACCTTCTGAGCATTCCGCTATCGAAGTTCCCGAATGTGTTGGTGCCGAATGCTTCCATCACGGTATTCCGGCAAAACGAGCAGACAAAGAATTTCTACCTTCACATCGCAGGGTTGTCATGAGCGAATCCATCAAGATTTTTGAGCCGATCTATGCGCCGGCACAGGTTCTCTCTGAGAAATCTTTCTACCCGCTAGTGTTGCGTAAAAATACTCATGCTGCTTGGCGTGAATTCTATATTCTGGTCGACATGTACCGGAAGGGAATGCACATGCAGCAGAAGTTCACAGGGCTGTTTTCTCCGAAATTTTCGCTGAAGGCGCGTATCGACGGTAATCGGTTTCTCGCATTCGTGGAAGCCAATATTGATGCCGATGTTTGCTTCATTAACCCATTTCCTCAACTAGCCTATTTTTCGTTCAACGCCTGGATGCAGGGCGAGCATGCTCATCCTGGGCTGGTGGAGCGTAGTCAACTACTCCTCGACGCGTGCGGGATTCCTTGGACGCTGCGTGACGTGCCTCGTCAGGCGGCGGACACGCTGTGTTATTGCAATTTCTGGGTGGGCACGGAGTCGTTCTGGGAGAACTATGTCGGCAAGATTTTGCTCCCGATTGCCAGCTTCCTTGAAACGCAGGGCGACGATGAAGCTGCGCGTGCAGTCCTGGAGCCAACAGTCCACTCGGATGACGCGCCGTTTCTGCCATTCGTGGCTGAGCGTCTGTTCAGCACATATCTTTCGTTGAATCCAAACTTGAAGATCGCTGCGTACCCTATTGAAGGCGACAACGTTCTTGACTATTGCGTTAGCGATTTCGAGAAGAGTATCGTGAGATATATGCAAACGCCGATCGATGCTGCGGATAAGGAAGCTGCCTTTCCGGTCGGTCAGATTGCGCTGATGGATTTGTTGTGCACGCTTTCGCAGAAGTATGTTCGTGCGCACTTTTCGTTCAACCTACATCCACATACCGGACAGCTGATCGATTTCGACAAGAAGGGTAAGCGGTCAGCAAATCCATCTTGACGGGTTGAGCTAGCCGACGCTCACAGTTGGTTGCCAGCGATGCGGCAGCAATGCCGAGAGGTCGCTGGGAGCTAGCGTTGAAAGTGGTGTACGCAGCGTAGGGATGAGGCAGGAGACGACGGTGGTAGGGGATGCGGAAAGAATCTTGGACTGGTTTATGCTGCAATTCCGAGGCTCTCCCGGTATTCGAGCGGGCTGAGTAAGCCGAGCGAGACCCTTGATCCTCTTTGCGTTATACCAGCGAATACAGGAGCCGACTACCTCAATGAATTGGTCAACAGTGGTAGCCTGCCAGTTCCGGGAATAGAACAATTCCGTTTTTAACCGCCCGAAGAAGCCTTCGCAGGCCGCGTATCATGCGAGCAACTCTTGCGCGACATCGAGCGAATCAGCCTTGCGTCGCGTATCCGCGAGAGCCATCCGGGCCCGCGATCGGAGTGGATCACAGGCCGGTCGTTGCTGTTGACCATCGTCTCGATGCCAGCATCCAGCATGGTATCTACACAGTGGTCTTGTCCCGATGGGCGTGTAGCAGAAAGTCAATGGCATTACCGTTCTTGTCGACGACCCGGTAAAGATACCGCCATTCGCCCTTGACGCGAATGTATGTCTCGTCCATCCGCCAGCTCTTTCCGACTGGCTACTTTGCGGCGGCGGAACGCCTTCTCCAGCACCGGCAACAGCTTGATCGCCCAGCGATGCACGGTCGAATGATCAACGCAAATGCCACGCTCGGCGACCATCTCTTCAATGTGATGAAGGCTCAGCGGATAGGTCACCCAGTGTACGCACATCAGGATCACATCAAGCGGGTAATGCAGGCGCTTGAGCACTCGGGCCACCGCCGGATTCAACGTCGTCATCAAGCTTTCAACCGTTCATGTTGTTCCGCACATCATAGTGGATCGTCTTATTGCAACAGATCCTTGCGCCGCACTGCTTCTGCACGCCGGGCGAAAGCGGCGCCAAACCTGTCGCACCAGCAACGGATTGCCTCGTACGTCACCACCACGCCGCGCTCGGGTAGCAACCTCCCGATTCGCGCAGACTCAGGTTGAAGCGGAAATACCAGAGAACGGCGCAACTGATGATGCTACGCGCGGGGAAGCACTGGCCGTGGAAAAGCGACTTCATTCTCTTCATCGCCTTATTTTGCCGCACGGTGATCGTCAACCTGACAACGCCCTTGAGGCTTTCGAATCCGTGTCTTACCCCCGACTCCTTTAGCTGATCCGAGACACTCCAGATCAACGTGACGTTTTGTGTGGCACTGGCTTCCAGTGGAAATTGTCTCCAGCCTACTTGCGGGGAGGCGAGGAGGCATCCTATTACAACCCCCCTCACAGGTTTTTTTGAACTGACCTCTTACAGGGTGGGTGTAGGTTTTGCGGCCGGACTGACGGCAAGCCAGTGATCCACGAAGCGTTTTATGGACATGGGCTGATCGAACAGATACCCTTGCAGATAGTCGATACGATGCTGAGCCAGATAGACTGCTTGTCTTTCTGTTTCAACCCCTTCCGCAATTGTTGTGACGCCAAGGCGCTGGGCCAAGTCAAGAACATTATCGATGATGTGTTCGGACAAAGCCTCCGAACCAATCCGGCTAACAAAACTTTGATCGATCTTAATCAAATCAACTTTTAACTTCCGCAAATAAGCCAGCGTGGCCTGCCCTGTGCCGAAATCATCCATCGCAAATTTCACACCGATTTGCCGGAGTTGAGCAACAATCTGATTGGCCGGTTCATGAGTGGGTAACACGTCGCGTTCTGTAATTTCAAGGACAAGGTCGACCCGGCCAGTCGGAAACGAAGCCAGAAAGCGCGTGCACTCCTCGACCAATGCTATATCGTCGAAATTCCGGGCACTGACATTGAATCCGACATGAAATCCGGGAGGAAGCTGTGCTGCGTGCGGAGATAAGGCATGTGCAGTTTGCTGCATGAGTAAGTAGGTCATCGGAACAATGAGGCCAGTTTCTTCTGCAAGCGGAATGAATTGCGTTGGCGGAATCAGCCCGCGAGGGTGCTGCCAGCGAACCAGCACCTCACAGCCGGTCAAGCGAAAATCGTCGCTACGTACCAACGGCTGGAGAAACGGTACAAACTCTTGCCTGTCAAGGCCTCCGCGCAGCAATGACTTTAATGTCCGACGTTGCCCATTCCACCAGTATGTCGCAATACCGATGAGCACCGCCAATACGAGAAAACTCGGCAATACCGGCGCCGCATAAAAGAGGATGGCCGCTAGGTCGAGGGGCGGAAGGGCGGCTGTAAGTAGATGATAACCATACCTGCTGCTTGACGGACCTTCAGTTTGCCCTTGCTTTGGGACCAGTCGGCCTTCTGCATCGATTTCATATGCTCCAGCGACAAAAGTGACACGAGAGGGTTCGCGCTGGCTATCGAGTATGTTATATAAATAGTAGCCGTCGATGCTAATCAACACCGACCCCGCTGTGCTGGATTTGCGGTATACAAGAAACGGGTGGTTCGGCACCTGTGTTGTCCCCGCGATCAGGAACAGGGAGGACATCTCAGCGAGCTGGCTGGGTGCACTAGCTCCGCTCAACGAAGTGCAATAGACCAAGTTGCCACGAGCCAAATCGATACTCCCCACGTTGGGCGTAATCATGAGTACACCGCGCAAGCGGTGAATTGTATCGTCGTCGCAGGGACGTCCCACAGTCTGATAAAGGCTGGTCGCTGCACGGTCGGCATTCACAAGTAACCGATCAATTTGCCGGGTAATATTGACGACCTGAGTGTGTTGGCGCTGCTGCATCGCGTAACGAGCTTGCCATGCGGCGACAAGAATCCCGCCAAGCAAAACCAGCAATGTGGTGCCCAGAGACCATCCGATACGCGTCCTGACGTCATATCCAAGTTCCGAATACATAAATCTCCTAGGAGTATTGTCAACTTGTTCGGTAGACTGACGAGCGAGGGCGACTGGAATGGGTAATCGATCGGCTTAAGCGGCCATGCGGACTCACGAAACCCTTTCCTAGGTCGCGAAAGCTTGGACGCGTGCCTCGCGTTTGTGCTGCGCGTTGCGGTGGTAGCAGCAGCCAATGAACAGACTGGAAACCTGTCCATGAGCAGGGGTGAATCGTTGCAGCCGGCGCGCCGACTCGAAACGCCGCCTCATCGATGGTTCAACGGAGAGGGACGCTTTCTTCATGCCACATTATATTCACCGACTTCTGCAAACAACCTGACAGTACCTCTACTCCGGGCTCGTCAACTTGACAGCGTCCTCCATGCTCTTATTCTAGCCTTCTCCTCGTTGAAGCTGACATGCCGTCAATATGTGTGACCGAGCTGGATGTAGAAGTTGTGGCTTCCGCCAGGCGCGAACGCCACACCCAGATAGATCGGTCCGAACGAACTGGTCGCGCTGGTAAAGAACGTGATGCTTCGTTTGAGTGGTCCGCCGCTGCTTTGAATATCGTTGTCCCAGACGTTGCCGGCTTCGAGGCTCAGGCCGGCATATAACGCGTGGATAGGTGAGACGGTAAACGTCGCCAGTTGATTCATGTACGTGACCTGACCGTAGAGCATCGAGTTGCCTGCCAGCTGATCCACCGCATAGGCGGACAGATGCTGGAACCCGCCCAGCATGAAGCCGAACGGATTGACCGGGTTGGTGTTCTCGAAGTCCTTGCCGGCCTCGATACTGGCGTTGATGCTTTGACGGCCGTAGCTGGCGGCCACCAGGGCCTTGCCGTAGACCTCGGTGAAGGTGTTCTGCGGTTGCGCGAACAGCGACCGTTCCCCGCGCAGCTCCAGGTAATAGCCCTTGCGCGCGAACAGCGGATCGTCGAGCTGGTCGATGACGAGACGCGCACGTGCCGTGAACTCGCGGCCGTAGATGTCGGGATACTCCAGCTGGAGATTGCCGTTCTGATCGTAGTACTGTCCGTTGTATTGCGGCGATGCAAAACCATGCGCATACGCCACACCCACCCGGAAGTCGCCCAGGTTCGCGAGCGGCAGGCCGAAGTCGAGGCCGGCGCGCTCCGTCTGCTGCTGGTACTGCGTGAGCTTGATATACGGATCGTCCTGGAACACGTTCGCGTAGCTGCGCTGGAACTCCACATAGGGCGCGACGTAGTAGCCGAACGAGTACGAGAGTAGCTGGCGCAGCTCGGCGTGCAGCGCGAGCATGTCGTTGCCCACCGTGCCGTCGATCAATCCTTCGAGCCCCGATGACGTCAACCATGGCCGGCGGTAGCCCACATGCAGGCGGAAACCGCCTTCGTTCGAAGAGCTGGCCGACAGGCCGAGCCCGAACAGCAGGAAGTTGGGTCCCCACGACTTGTCCTGGGCATCGACGATCAGGGTGTGCTGATCGCCGTCGCTGACCAGCCGCTGCGTCACGTTTTCGAAGTCGCCTGCCGTCGTGAGTGCGAGCAGGTTCCTGTTGAGCGCTTTCGGATCGTAGAGATCGCCGGGGTGGACGTGCAACGCCTCGACAATGCGCCGCTCGGGTACGGCGCCGTGCGAATGCACCACGATGCGGGTGATCCGTACCGGTTTCGCCGCGGGCGTCATGTGCGCGGCGCGCCAGGCGGCGTATTGTTCCGGCGTGAGCGCGAGGTGCTGCAGCCTCGGCAACGCGGCGCGGGCGGCGGCTTCTCCGGCAGCAATCGCCTGGGGGGCGTTGGCGAAGTCAGTGAAGCTCAACGGCCCGAGCGCCGGTTCGATCAGCACGTCGTCGGCGCCGAGCTGTTCGCGCTGGCGCGCCACGTTCTGATGAATCAGGATGCCGATCATCTGCTGCATGACGTCGGCCGGGGAGGCGAGTGCGTCGAGCGATCGCAGCGGCGAGCCGATGTCCACTGCGATCACTTCCTGCGCGCCCATCTCGTGAGCGGTTTCGACCGGCAGATTGCTGACGAGGCCGCCGTCCACCAGCGTGCGGCCGTCCACCACGGTCGGAGCGAACAGGCCCGGTAGCGCGATGCTGGCGCGAATGGCCTGTGGCAGCGAACCGTGGTCGAGCACCACCTTCTGGCCGGTTTGCAGATCCGTGGCAATCGCGCGGAACGGGATCGGCAACAGGCTGAACGAGGTGTCGCCCGGCACGGCCGTGGTCCAGTCCTGCAGCAAGGCCTGCAGGCGATTGCCTTGCACGAGCCCCACCGGCAAGCGGAAGCCGTTATTGCCGAAGCCGGCCGAGAGGCTGCCCGCGTAGAGCTGCCCGTCTTCGCGTTGCGACTGGGGCAGATCGGCGCGCTCGGTTACGTCGAAGGCGATATCGGCCAGGTTGATCTGGGCGAGGCGCGTTTCCATCTCCTGCGCAGTCATGCCGCTCGCATACAGGCCACCCACCACCGACCCCATGCTGGTGGCGGCAATGCAGTCTACCGGGATGCGGTTTTCTTCGAGTATCTTCAGCACACCCAGGTGAGCGTAGCCGCGTGCGCCTCCGCCGGACAGCACGAGCCCGACCGAGGGACGGCCTGCCGGTCCGCCCGCCACGGTGCAGGCGGTGTCCGCTGCATGGGCGGATTGCAGCAAGGCCGTCACGCCGAGTACCAGCAGTGCAGTCGTGCAATGCAAGCGGTGTTTCGGATGGCTGGGCCTTATGTATGCCGCCGTTGCTGATTGTTTTTGGCTCGCCAACGCTCGGATCATCCGCTTCACGACTAGAGGAAAAACCGAGAGATCACATTTCCATTGCATTACGAGGTGTTGCTCGCAATGCAACACGATGACACATTCCATCCACCGAAATCCATCCTCGATTGCCTTACGGACCGCATGGAATCTTGGCAAGTGGTTGAAGAGCGCCCCATCATGAAGATCGAAGCATTGTTCACGAGGTTTGCAGATACGATTTGTCACGAATTTCGGGGCTGTTGGATAGTTTTTGCGGGCAACGCGCTTTGTAGTCCCACGCTTAGCATTCGCACCATACAGGTCATGTAGTCCCCCCGGGTGCGAAAAAATCTGCTCAGCGATACGAACCATACTCTCCGGAGCGCCCAGCGCCGCCGGCACATCGTCCCCGTACCGTATAGCAACTACTCACGCAATCCGTCTAACCGGATTGCGTGAGTAGTTGACGACTGACTTGGCCTGGACGAGGCTGTTCGGAACGAAAACACACACGTTGTCGGAGCATTTGATACGTGTCGAGAAGAGGCCAATTTCTTCGACTGTCCCGAACCCGGCGAGCCCGGAACACTCAATTACATAGCCGACATGCGCATGGAGCAAAAGCAGCGCCCGCGATGTCCTGGAGTGTCCCCTGTAGTGCGAGCTCGATAACGAGCCCGGCTGCGCCGAGCAATATCAGAAGATTCGCCGTCTGCACGCAGTGTCGCATTGCTCAAAACACTGGCGCCAGCGTAATATCTTCCCGGATGCGAAGCGCAACATTGCGCACCAGACGTGCGCCGATTCTGGACGGTCTCCAGCTGGCGAAGAATACAGATAACGCGATGCAAAGCCTGCTCAGGCCTGCCTGTATGGCCGACTATCCAAGGCGGCTGATATCCGGCCAGTCGGCTGAAAGTACCATTGTGGACACTCAGGCGGCATACTGGAGGGTAAGCCGTGCATCGAAGCTGTAAGTCCGTCAGAGACGGGCTCCATCGGGGTATCTCTGAGTACTGATTCTATGTTTTGCGATGCGCACCGGATACAGGAATATTCCTGTATCCGGTGCGATCATTGATAAGTTGCCGGGAGCAGTGAACGGCGCCCGCAGAACACGCTGGCCAGAAAATCAAGCTTCCTAATGAGAAATTTCTCAAAGTCGTTCGGGGTGCGCTGCCTTACCTCTCGGCACCTATCGCGTCAGCTTGGGTCTAGGGGGGGCAAGGCAACTTCTGTCTGGACTCGTCCCATCGCCACCGAACGTAGCCCAGGCCGGCGATGCGGGGCATCGAGCAGTTCCGGGATCGTCGTGATTTCATTCATTGGATTTTTCCGCCGTGCGCAGTTGCCCGGGGGGGCACCCAGCCCGCAGCCATAGGCCGAAGAAACCAGGTGGATGGCCTGTTCGCCACGGTGATGCGAGCTGCGCGCCGTCTTGCCGTCGATGGTCAGCGCCGGGCACGCGCTGCTCATCTGGCGGATAAAGCATGCTTCGAACTGAGCGGTGAGAAGGCCCACCCGAAAGTATCATGAGAAGGAATACCTTGCTCAAGGGGAATATGGCGGCGTAGCCAGTCGAGCTTCTCTTCGTCCCGCAGTTGGATGGCGCCCCAGTTGTTCGTGCCGCAGAGAATCGCGCACAACGCCACCACCAGCATTTCAGTCAGATCGTAAACAGGCGTGCGGCTGCGTGGGTCGCGCAAGTTGCCAAGCGCTTCTTCGATGCTCAGGATTCCTTCGTCTTCTATCATTTGTGCCACGCAAAAGATAGAAGTAAACCCGCAAAACATCCTTGCTTACAAGTCCCTGTGTAAGTGCTTGATAGTTAGCGGCCCTTCATGCAATCGCCCTAGGCTTTTGAGGTAATAAAGCACAAAGCAAGACGTTTCTTATATCTCTTGGTTGGGGGGGGAATCATGGTCATGATGATATTGATCGCTTATTGCTGATATGAAGTCAAATTTTCTCACTTTCTTTCGTTTCCTGTTCCACCGTCGTCGCGCAAAGCCGGTATCGCCTTCGCGGCTGTTGCTCGCGTTGTCTTTCCGTGTTGCATTGGTTGTGGCGTCGGCTAATGCCGTGGCGGTTGGTACTGGCAACGTGGTTCAGGGTAAAGCCTCCATTCAGGGTGGCGCAGGGGCGCCAGTGACGACGATTAACCAGTCAACAGCTCAGGCGGTGATCAACTGGGACAACTTCAATATTGGCGAGCAGGAGTCGGTGACGTTCAATCAGCCGAATGCGAACTCTGCCGCATTGAACCAGGTCATGGGCCCGGATGCGACGCAGATCATGGGGGGGGCGCTGAAGGCCAATGGCCGTATCTTTATCGTTAACCCGAGCGGAGTGATATTTGGTCAGGGGGCGCAGGTTGACGTGGGTGGGTTGGTCGCGTCTTCACTTGGCATCAATAGCAACCTTCATGGAGGGCAAGGGCACGCTGAGCTTTGCCGCGGGTTCGACGCAGCCGGGGCTGGTGCAGGTGCAGGCCGGCGCGAAAATTACGGCGCAATCATTTGTGGCATTACTCGGCAACTCAGTATCGAATGCGGGGACGATCACAGCGGGTGAGGATCCGAACGCGGCCGGCCGCAGCATCTCGCTGGTGGCAGCGAATGCCGCGACGATCCAGGTCGGTAACTGGAATGTGGTGATTGATAAGCCGGCAATGAATGCGCTGGTGGAGAACTCGGGCAGCCTGGTGATCGGTGAATCGCAGGCGGACGGTTCGATCCAGTTGAATGCGGCTGGCACCAACGCTCTGATGGGGGTGTTGCTGAGCAACACGGGCACGATCACAAACCAGAGCGAAGGGGAGGATAGTTCCACATCCCTGATTTCTTCTGCGGGCATCTCCGTTGGTGGGCAGATTAATGCAGCAGCAGGCGAGGTCAACATTCTGGGGCGAGACATTTCGCTCTCCGGTGATATAACCGTCGGTAACGAAGGCGCTTCAACTTCGGCTATCGTTAATATTGGCGATTCCTCAACGACCAATACTGTAACGCAAGCCGTGGATAGCACGGTGACAGCGAGCGGGCTGGATTCGTCGATCAGTATTGCTGCGCAGAACGTGTTGGCATTATCAGGTGCGCTTCTGGCGCCAGACGGACAGATTGCGTTGGCGGCGAAAATCTACAATGTTCCCTTGTTGGTGGCGATAGGGAGTTGCCAGGAGTGCGTGAGTTTCGATCCGTCCGGAGTTCAAGTTTTAACGCAGTTGACAAGCTCGCTTGGGACTGTATACGCGGAAGATGGTTCTGCCGTGTACCTCGGACAAGATGGCAGGTTTTATTCGTCCAATGGTGTGCCCCTCGGTTTTGATGCTCCTTTGTACTTGGATCAGCAGGCAACAACGTACGCTGGAACTGTGCAGAGCGCACTTGTGGACATGGGGGGATGGGACACAGAGCTATAACTATGCTTCCGCTTCCCCCTCCACTACAACACCAACAAAACAGATGCTGGTGCCAAGCAAGCTTGATCTTGCAGGACTCGCAGGACATGGAAGCGAACGTATTTGTGTATGGATGGAAGGTACAGCTTGGAAAATACAGCTTGGAAAAAAATGCTCGCGCACGCGGCGCGAGCATAAAGGGGTCGAAGACTGCAGGCTATCCCGAATGGAATGGCCTACGGTCCATGGTTATTAGCGCACAAACATCATCCTGGTGTGAATGAGAAATTTCTTGACGTGCGGTGAAACATGCGATTCGCGTGCTCCTGCCGTTCACGTCTCTCCGGCAAAAAAACACCGCGGGAAGGGTGGGTGAAAGATGGCGACGGATGAGGCGTCCGTCCTGGCTAGCTGGGAGAGACTTCACCTACGTAGCCATCTGACCGATACAGAAATTTTCCTGCCACGTGTGACTTAGCATCTTCGAACGACTGTTGGCCAGAAAAAAACCGTAGCCACCAAGGAAGGGTGCGGCAGATGAGCCTCTCTCATCAGAAACGCCAGAATGGCCCACCGGTCTGTGTGCCCGGCTCCCAGTTGTGTTCATTGCCGCGCGGTTCGTCGCGTGCGTGTACGAGTCCTTGGCGTGGGCGGTCAACATCATCCGCACTGCTTCCCGAGTGACTGGGGACATGCCGAGCTTGTTAGGCCAAAGTCTCAATCGTTGAAAAGGGGGCAGAATCTCGAGGGGGCACGGTGGTTCTGGACATCTCAATTTTTCGAAAAATTATTGAAATAAATCTAAAGATATCTGGCTGGGCTTAAATAAAATTGAAGTGTACGGGACAGGAAGCATTGGTGCTATTGGCGGTTATCTGCGTACTATTGCAACATCTCGAGGAGGGGGTATGGGATATCCACTGTTACGTGCATTGCGAATTGCGGTGTTCGACAGCAGTCCGGTGACGGCCTTGGGGTTTGCCTCATACTTGCAGGGCAATCTCGGATGTCAAAATGTTCGTGTGCTTTCGGGGGCGGACGAGTTGCTTAGAGTCGCTGGCGGAGGAGATGTGGATTGCGCTTTGGTAGATTACGTATTCGAGCGCAAGAGTGGGCGCTGTGGTAGTGATTTGATAAGGGATGTCAGGAGTGCAAGTGAGGGCGTAAAGATCATTGCTACATCAATCCATTTCTCTGACATCGTAGTAAATGCAAGCCTAAAATCTGGCGCGAATGGGTTTTACGGGAAGGGTCAGAGTTTGGCGGACCTTGCAAGTGCGATGATGCGAACTGTAATCGGCAGCAAAAACACATATCAAAGTGAGAGAAACCCTCGACAGGGGGGGCGTGCATTGTCTCCATGCGAAGCGGATGTTTTGTTGGGATGCATTGAGGGTTTAACCATAGCGGAAATTGCAAGAAAAAAGGGGAAGAGTGTTAAAACCGTTAGTGGGCAGAAAAGATTGGCATACCAGAAATTGGGAATATCGAGCGATTTTGAACTGTTTAGAGATGAGCTGGGACTTGATGTTTCGATGTGGAACAATATTCGTCATACATCAGGAAATGCATTGTTGTGCGATAGTGTTTGATTGCATCCGCAAAGGTGTAAAATGGCGCGCGTTCAATATGGTAATCAAGTCAGTCTTAATTGATAGGGCCGGGGCTTGGAAAGCATTTTCTGGATCGTGCTCTGAAGGAGTGGGCTTTTTAAATTTGTATGGTTCGTGATTTTGAGAGCATGACGAGAATCATAATCGTCACCTCGGGAGATCGTCAGCGCTTCCGTATGCTCAAAGCACGCTCGAAGGATTCAAAGCTTGCCGATTCGCACGTGCTTGACCGATGACGAAGTCGCGTGGTTCACCGTGCAGCACTTCCGCTTCCCCGGCGTGGAAGCGACGGTCGGGGGGCGGTTGTGCGAGAGCTTCACGCCGAGGCGGATCAGCCAGATGCCCGGTGTGGTGAGCTGTTCTGGCTGCGAGGGACTTCTCCACGGCGCGTCGTTGTCGGCAAGCCAGTAACGACGGAATGCCTCGTGCAGCCGTCGGGGTACGGCCTGCGTGTCGGTTGGCCCGCACGCACGCATCGAGCACGATGCTGAAGCGCGAATGGTCATTGAGCACCGTTAGCGGCGAGCCGCACCGTCCATCGGCCAGTTCGATCCAGCCCTTGAAGTCCATCTGCCAGAGATCGTTAGGCTGCGCATGCTCAAAGCGCTGCCAAGGCGTAGCTGCCTGCGACGCCTGGGGTCCGATCAGGCAGTGCCGATGCCATGGTACGCGTGGTGGTGGGCACCACCGGTTCGCCCAGATCGCGTAGGCGCCGCTCAAGCTTGCGTCTCCCCATCGATGTTCGCTACGCAAGGCAACCACATGCTGCTCAACCTCAGCGGCGGTGCGGCCTAGACTGAGTGAACGGTCCTGCAGACCGGCTTTCTGCGCTGCTGGTACCGCCTGAGCCACTTGTAACCGGTCTTCGCTTCGCGCTGATGCCGTAACGCTGGCAACCTGCGCGGGTTGACGCCCTCCTGTAGGGCCAGTTGAACAAATTCCAGATGTAGGTTCATGGTGTCTCTCGGGTTCCACCACATGGTCGACTCCGGAAAAAACGCTTCTAGAGTGTTACCCATGTCCCGGTTCCATACATTGATCAATTGAATTTTGTACGGCCGGCTATATACGTGCCTTGATACTTCCAGATCTGTTAGCGAAGGCAGGTGATTTGCCCTCATACATGCTCAACGGGTAAAAAAAGCCAGCACCGGGAAGGTGCTGGCAAACGGGGTTTCGACTAGGACTGCGTCCGTATCCGGGTAGGGCACGGACAGCCATGCAGCCCGACAAGATTAGACCGTGACAGCACGCTTGGTGGATATGGGAAATGTCTGCCGCCTGAGCTTGAGATGGCGGTTCTTTAGCCCGGCTCCTGCGCGGCCATCAGTTGCGCAGTACGCTGGTATTACCGCTTCAATCTGAGTTGCCTGACATTGAGACGTTGCTGCTCAAACGCGGCGTGACCGGTGACTTACGAATTGGTGCATCTGTAGTGTGAGCGTTTTGGCGTGCGCGAGAGCTATTCGCGGCATCTCGATAAGTTCATGCTGAAGCTGCGTGGTCAGCACGTAAGTGCTGTGGCGTGCAGTCGATGAACACGGCATGAATCTCGATGTACTGTTGCCGAAACGTCACGACAAGGCTGCGGCGAGACGCTTCTTCATGAAGATACGGCACTCACTCGTACCCGGCGCCCAGGAAGATCGTCACCGGCCAGTTGCGCCGCGATCCGGCAGAGAAGGTGCAAGTACGCGGACTGGCCGGCAACACATCGTACGGCACAGCACTTCGAACCATTGAAAAATACCCTCTGGCTTTTATAAACTAGTTACGTATGCAACGGGTTGCAGGATCACATATACGCTCATCTCTAAATAATTCGAAATCACTTGATATCCCAAGCTTTTGATAGGCAAGTCGTTTTTGGCGACTAACCGTCTTTATGCTCCGCCCCTTGCGTCGCGCAATTTCCGCAACCGTTAAACCATCCAGGCAACCCAGCAGAACATCTGCTTCACATGGAGAAAGTGATCGCTGCCCGGGAATTGCGTGCACAGCCGCTTCTTTAATAATGTTATTCGCACGTGCGCCCCGTGAGACGCGACTTATAAGCTGCAGCAAATCATTCAAACCACCTTTTTTTCCATAAAATCCATTGGCTCCAGACTTAAAGCTGGAAGTCATTATAAGCTCTGAAACATGCGACGATGTAACGATAATTTTTATTTCATGATAAGTGTTCTTTATTTCTTTGATCAATGCATTTCCACACAATCCTTCTGCGCTTCCCGTTTCGCAATCTAATAGCACGATATCGACAACATCAATCTCCAGGAGAGCCAGTAATTTTGCGGAATCGCTATAGACCCCTGCAACGTGACAGCCTGCATTTTTCGACAGATAAGCTGCAAAGCCGAGAGCAGCGACCGGGAAGCTATCTAGAATCGCCACCCGTAAGGGACGCGGCATCATGTGAGCCATATTAACCATAAAATCGTAGGCTTTCAAACCAAGCCGCCATCGACAAGTGAGTTATGCACTCTTAACCAGACCTTTCGACTCGATGCCCGGACCTGACTACTTACTGTTTATATAAATTTCATCTATTCATTTTATTTCCGTCTGCATCTCTGCTCGGATAAGGAAGTAATAAACTCCCTTCCCTTTTTCGTTAACTCTACGCCTGCTCCTCTCCTTGATGGCCTAACCAAGCCGCTATCCAGAAGTTCTATAACAACGTGCCAGCCTATGATCGGTTGAGGCAGATCTTCGTCCAGAGCAAGATACTCCAGCGTCCACGCGGCCGATCCAGAAAGAAAAATATGGCCTCCCATGACATCTGCCTTCATATCCTTGCCTCTGCTCTGGCTAGCATTATTTTTCAATTTGATGAGTCCCAGCTGAAAAATTCAGCCATAAGACGCTCCCAGCAGGATTTTTACCAATGCTAGTGATAAGCATCGTTACGACACATGAAGCACATATTTAATAATTGGCGCAGCGAGTGAACCTTGCCTGATAACATCGTCGTTTCGATCCCTTCTACAGTTTCCCTGCCATGTATCAGATACGATGCTAGGTGAAGTAATTGGCTAAATCTTTCAAATTCCCACAATTTCTCAACACTTGGCGCAACGCCCATGAAAGAAAAATTCTCGTCGCCTCGAAACTCAATACCGGAAAATGACGATATCAAGCTCAGCGCGGGGCTGGTGAGTCGAACCAGAACAACCCAGAAGTCCCTGTGTGGGCTGACGGCCAGAAGTCGATGAGATCGACAGCGTGCACGAATCCTGATTCTCCTCCACCGTCAGCGCCTGCCGGATAGCATGGTCTTCTCGTTGACCGACTGGCCGCAAACGTGTACCAGCAACGCTGTCGAAAAAAGCACAGATGGCTCATAGCCAGCCATGCAGGCTGCCCGAGACGACGCCGCTAAAATATGCGCCGATATTGCAGCCAAACGAGAGCCTCGCCCCGTATCTGAGCAGCAAGCCGCCACCGATGGCTGCTACCAGTGAGCCGCGCGGGATGCGCCAACTCGGCTCAAAGTGGCCAGCGAATGCGGATGCCGCTAGTGCGCCAAGCATGATTGCGATGTTCATGATCGTCGTCACGTCGAACGACAGTGGCTCAAACTGCATGCCGACACCGAAAAGAAACGAGCGGATCACGAGCGCGGTGCCGGAGGGCAAGACGTGTCCGACCACCGGGTGGCCAACTGATAGCGCGGGAAAGAACAGCACGACGCCCAGCGCGAGCATGAGCATGAGCATGAGCATGAGCATGAGCATGAGCATGAGCATGAGCATGCAGGGCGCCACGTCGATCCACGATGAAGTGGCGCCATGCGAAGGTGAAGCCAAAAGCTGCGTGCTAGAACACGAAACCAAGCAGAGCGCCGACCACCCAGAGGGCCGCTTGCTGACGGTTGCATCGAGATAGACGGCACCTGCGAGGAAGGCGAGTGAAGCGAGGGCAAGCACTCCTGCATGGTACCTAGAGCGCGGCGCGACGGGCGGCGCGGAGACATCGGACATGGACACGCTCCGAAACGAAAATTAAATGACAAAAGTGCTCATGCACATGTGCGACATCCACCAAGCCTCGTACTAGGCCTCTGTGCGTCAAGCCGGGGCCGTATGCAAATCAAGACACTCACTACCTAGTGGCGACGCAGTGTCTTTTCACTGGTCCTCTCCGCGCCAGACTGGTCAGATTAAGTCACAAGGACGGCCCGATGGATGCGCGAAATTTCTCGAAACTCGGGCAAATGGCTCGGAAACGGGAATATCAAGTTAGTTGAATTGACAATTCCCCGTTTTTCACGCGGTTCAGAGGTAGAAACTAAGCGGCCATCGCCAGCCGGTGTTTGGGCGTAAATCCGCTTAGGGCCATGTTCGGGCGGCCGCGATTGTAAATCCACATCCAGTCTGTCGCGAAACGCCGCACGTGATCCATGCGCGTTGTGCAAATACAGTCCTCCCAGTGGTACTACGACAGTCATGTGATGATCCAGTGAATTCCTGCTCACGTCATAGTGGACGGAAAGACGATGGGCACGAAGATGGACGAAGTGGGTACGCTGGCGTCGAGCGGATTGACACCTGCGAATCCGCTCGACGCATATAGCGTCTTCAGGGCATGACCATAGTCAATCACGTCGCGTCGAAACCTGCGAGATAGATCTGTTTGCAGCGTCCGGCTACGGCGACAGCATCGCTCTCGAACTCGGTCCAGCCTACCGGTTTGCGCCTCAATCGACAGGCGACTGTGTTCGCTTAGTTGTTCACTGCGACTGGCCCAACCAATTCCTTGATGCGAAAGTCTTCAAGGTCCTTGCCTTTGAGCCAACTCGGCTGCCGACCACGCCCGCTCCACGTGTTACCCGTCTCCGGATCGCGAAAGCGGGGTGCGATGCTGTGGGTTTTCGGTTTGCGCAGACCGCGGAACACATCGTTGGGCGTAAATCCGAAATCGGAGACGATTTTGCGGATGCCATCGAGAGCGACCGTCGCCTCGGCGTTTCGTGCACGTTCTATTTCGGCGTCTAGTTTCTGCCGCAGTGCAAGCAGTTCCTTGTAGGTTGTCACGGTTGTGCTTCCCCTTTCGTTGTAGGTGGTTATCGATCCTTGGCAATGTCGCAGCGGGAGAATCGTCGGTGCTGGATTTCCAACTCGCTCCCGGCATCGTTACTTTGCCCCGTGCCCGCAAAGGGCAATTTTGTTTGGAATGGCCTGTGCCTGATGCACCTTGACCAGCATAGGGCCCGCCGCCGTAAGGATCTCGTGCTCTGGCGGGTAGTCGTTACGCACGACGACCCGTCGGCCATCTACTGCCTTTACATTCGAATACTGCTAAAGCATTGCCACCAGTTCCGCTCCGATTGTCTGCTGGATGATCCGTCGCACCCCTTGTGTATCAGACCGGATGTGCTCTCAAATTGCATCTCTGCTGTTTGTTTCCTGCACATGTTTCGCCATGGTGGTGGAGTTCGATTGAGGAAGTGTTACCGTGGAAAGCAGCATCCTCTTTTAATCATCACTGCCTTCTCGTGCCTCCTCCCTACGTCGCGCGCACCACTCTCAACGATAGCTCTTAAATGCAGTGGACGAAGCATGGTCCGCCCAATAAGTCCCTTCAGTTCGGCATCGCCAATACGATAGTCGCTATCGAAATGCTTGATCGACCGGCGTTTTTCCACTGCTTCAATAACCTGCATAAACAAGTCCTATGGTTGAAAAGGTGGCGCATGTCGCCGTGCGTGAACACCATGCGGGATTGCCCGTAGGATGTCAGGTTGTGTCTTCGGCTATAGCGGTGACGCATGTATTGCGATTGCTACAGCGGCGGGACGCGTGGTCGGTGGATTTGCAGACCACTATGCTGGCCGGTCGTATTGGTTTAACGTTCGATGGTACGCAGGAATTCGTTTCGCGCTTGGGCATTGTGCTCGAATTCGCCTGCGTAGCACTGAGTGATAACACGTTCGTCGCCGCGTCGGTTTTCACCCATCAGTAGACACAGTTGCTCAGCTTCAATCAGGCAGGCTGCTCCGCGCGCCTGACCGCAAATGATTAAAGCATTTGCGATCTCATCTGTTATCCATTCCTGGTACGTATAGCGATGACTGATTGCATCGATCATCCGGGCGATACGACCAAAGCCGTGAAGCCGTCCATCGGGGAGATAGGCAACATGTGCTACACCACGAAACGGCAATAGATGGTGAGGGCACACGCCATGCACGGCAAGGCTGCGAATAATGACCATATCGCGGCGAACATCCTCAAAGCCCCCGCCAAGTGCCTCAGCAGGATTCGTGCCGTAGCCGTCCAGCAACCGCTTCTGCCAGAGTTCCCGTACACGTTGGGCCGTGCCGCGTGTATGTGTCGTGTCTATTTCGATGCCACTTGCCTCAGGCATGTGCACGACAGACTGCTCAAACGCAGCGACGTCGAATGGGCGAACATGCCGGATGCCGATGCCGGACAGGTTTTGTGGGGCTGAATGGCCATGATTGTCAGAAAAGGGCATCGTGCCTCCACGATATTGAATTGAATGGCTGCGACACTCCTGTCACGATGAACAGGTTATTCACTTCACACCTCTTTACCAGGCATTAGCTCGATCATCCGGTTGTCGTTACAGCCTCTTGCCCGGCAAACGATACAGGAGTAACTGCGCAGATGCTTCCCCTGACGCAGGTGAAATTCGGACTGCAGAGTCGAGCGTATGCCGCTGTCGTAGCATGGACCGCAGAGGTATCTGGCGTGGATGATGCGGGTGAACTCAGGCGGTATATTCCGCACTGACTGTATCGGACTGCACTGCTGCGCCTCTGCGGCCTGCCGTTCAAGCTGGGCGACCTTCGCCCTGAGTGCATCGAGCTCACCCAAGAGCGTTGTACAGTATGTGCGCGCCTGAATAAGATTCATCTGGCCAGTTATGATCGTGCCTCTCAGCTGCGTCACGGTGGTTCGCGCCAATGCACTCAATTTTCCTTCCAGCAGATCTTGCGCAAGACTAATGCTTGTGCGAAGACTGTCAAATGCATCCTGAAGTACGTCATTCATTGGTCAATCTCCCGAAGGGAAAAGGCAGTAATTTCACATCAGACAACAGCAGCTTCCAAAAGAGTGTCGCTATGGCAAGGAGCGGTTAGGCTGCAGTCGCTTCGGCGTAGCGCGACTCGATGTGTGTCGCAAAGAACTCGTCGGGATAAGGGTTGGTTATGAGTTTCCGGTACAGTTCTGCCGGAACGCAGACATAGCGTCGGCAACTGTTATCAGCAAACCGGAGTTCTAGGGCCTGCAGACCATCGACGTAGGCTGCAGAACGGACTTTGACGCCGGGGAGCGAGATGTGCGAAGGTTGCGGAAATTTCGATGGAGGCAAGTCGTAGTCACTGGCGCTGGGATGAGCAATGCCATACATGTGTCCGAATTCGTATCGGTCGGATTCTGCGATGCGTTCAACGAAGACTCGGTGCAGATAGCGGCCAAGCCATTCGAGGACCCCAAAGAGTCTGGCCGTAATTATTGAAGAAAAGTGTCGCATGTGTTTATCCCTCAGGCGCAAGATTCCACTTTGGACGATGTGCAATCGAGTTGTCTCCGGGAATCTTCTTGTTTGTGTGGTCTGCTAATTTCCACGCTTAATGGCAATCGCAAGTCCTCGGACTGGTCAGCGTGATGGTGCTGTCAGGTTGCGTAATTCAACGGATAAGATCGTGCGATGAAGAAATCGCAATCGCTCTATCATGGTCACCGTTTCCCGGCTGGTGTCATCAGTTGCGCCGTTCGATGGAATTTCCGTTTCCAGTTGAGCCATGCGTGACATGGGAGAACTGCTTTTCGAACGCGGCGTGATCGTGGCATGCGAGACGATCCGATGCTGATGTGACAAGTTCGGTAAGGGCTTTGCTCATCGAGTGAAGGCGGTGCGACGCAAGCCACGTAGTGCGTGGCACGTCGACGAGCCTGGCGCAGGACTCGACATAAAAGCGGCACGATAAAGCCGTTGCCAAACGTCTTTTCAAGCGTGCACTGCTGTGTTCGAGCGCGGTTTCCGCGCAAGGTCGTCACCGATCAGTTGCGCGGCTATTCGGCGGCAAAAGCCGGGATCCTCGAACTTGCCAGCGTGAAGCACTTGTGTCGCCCGACTGAACAACCGCGCAGAGAATAGTCATTAACCGACGCGTGAACGCGAGCGTCGCATGCGAGGCTTTCGCGACCCGAAACGCACAAAAGAATTTCTCTCGCGCTTTGGGCCGATCCGGCAACATTTCGCGCCCAAGCGGCATCTGCTGTGCGCTTCACTTTATCGCCAGCAACTTGCTGCCCGGAGCCTTGCATGGCGCTAATTCACCGAGCTCACCCACGATCCGTCGAAAGCCTTCTGATCTGGCGACAAAGCTGGCAAAGGAACCCGAAAGATGACGAAGAGAACCCGACGCATGCACTCAGCGGTGTTCAATGCGAAGGTGGTGCTGGAGAACGATTTTTTAGAAGGCGGGCTCACCAAGGCGGGATTGCTGGGCGAAAAGCGATGATTGACTGTACACATGCGCTGCCGGTTTCGCGGCAGACGCGGCTGGTTGGCATCGCGAGATCGAGTACGTATTACCGACCGCAACCAGTGAGCGAATCTGCTCAATTGTTGAGGCGCCGCATCGACGAACTGCGCATGGAGTTCCCGTTTGCCGAGGTACGGATGCTGGTGCGCCTGCTGCGCCGGGAGGGCCATGAAGGAAGTTGGTCGCCGTCGCGTGAGCGCGCTGATGAAGCGCATGGGCGACGCTGTACTGCAAGCCGGACACGAGTCGGCGCAACGCGCAGCACAAGGTCTGGCTGTACCTGCTGCGCGGCATGAAGATCGACCGCGCCAATCAGGTGTTCGCACTCGACACGACGTACATTCCGATGGCGCGCGGCTTCGTATATCTGACAGCAGTGGTGAGCTGGGCGAGCCGAAGATATTCCCGCGCCGTGTCACCATTACGCTGGAGGCTGTACATGCCGTCGAGGCGCTGGAGGATGCGTTCTCCCGCTACGGGCTGCCGGACATCGTGAACACTGATCAGGGCAGCCAGTTCACGGCGGGCGTGTTCACGCAGGCCGTGCTCGGACGAGGCGTGCGGCTGTTGATGGACGGCAAGGGAAGCTGGTGCGACAACGTGTTCGTCGAGCGGGTGTGGCGCAGCACCAAGTATGAAGAGGTCTACGCTGAAAGCGTACGAGTCGGTCTGCCATGTCCTGAGCTCCATCGGCAAATACATCGAGCTGTACAACCAGAGACGGCTCCATTCGAGCTTGGCGGATCAGGCGCCGGATGAAGCTTACTTCGCGACGCTGCCTGCGATCAAATCGGCGGCATGATTGCCTCGGATGTTCCACTTAAAAATCTCAGAAAACTGTCCGAACGAGTGAGGCCGCCTCTCGCCCGCCGTCGTGCCCCCTCACTTTCGGCAAGTTGACAATGCCTGCACAACCAGTTCGGCAATGTGACAACGCCCTGCAGAGTGATGTGAAGCTGCGGCATTTTCGGCGTTTTGGTGCCGGAGAGAGAAATTTCTGATGGCTAAGCGAAAATGGGTTGCTTATTATTGTTCTTCTCAAATTGAGTTGTGTGATCGACTTTCATTTGCTTGCTCCTCTTCAGTAGAAAATAGTGGTGGATCTTCATTGTAATCATTCGATCTGGCGTCATCGGAATCTCGATGGATATTCCTCTGGGGCAGCTAGCTTAGAAGAGCTGCTAGAAGGAGAGTTTGCGGGGGGTATAAGAAAATTCTACTGGAAATACAATTGCTACTGGTGAGCGGCGCATGAGCAGTGATGGGCGGAAGTTGTTAAGTGAAAACGAATTGAAAAAGGTGGTTGAATATGTCGGAAATAATCTTGACGCGAATCTAAGGGTGGCTAATCTGGCAGCAATGATTGGTATGCGTGTAAATGATTTTTACGCAAAATTCAAGAATACATGCGGCATAACGCCATTTCAATATGTTATCGATGTGCGATTGAGTAAGGTGTTGTGGCTGCTGGCGAATACGGACGAGTCGATCATGCTCATCGCCTTGGAATGTGGCTTCCGGTCACAGAGTCACCTGACAACCATGATGAAAGGTAGATTCAACGAAACCCCCTTGCAGTATAGGCGCCGCTTCAAGTTCGGTGTGTAAGACATAGTTTGCAGTCGGCTTTGTTTGCCGATAAATCAACGCTTGTATGGAGTGGTGCAGCAAATTAAAGGTGGGTCAGAATCTTCTAGCGGAAATTCTAGATGAATTGGGTAAATATTATAACTTTCGTTTCGGCTATAGAGAGAAGAGGGTGATGAAACTGAATGAGGTGCAGAGAAAGAGGTTGATTAAATCTGCGGAGCTTGGTCCTAATCATATCGATTCCGTGATAAAGAAGCTGAGGGCTGAATGCCCAGATGCATTTCATACAGATGTGACACTCGAAACGCGGAGATTTCACCACCAGCCTAATGCTGACATTCCTTGCTGCAACTCGTCCTGAGCGGTTCTTGAAGCCGTACTATTGTGTATAAACTTTCGCAGTATATAAATCAGTTGACCGCATTGTCGGCTTGCTGGTGGTATTCGTTGTCTTTGTGTGTGTTCGACATAAGTCAGACGACTGTCGACGGAAGATATTTATCTAGACTATCGCGCGTCTGGTGACTTAAGTCAATTGATCTTTCGTGCACCGTGCAGTCGGGTGCCTCTTTTCCCTGATGGGGTAACGGTGGAACTATCGGGCTGTGCCGTGCAATGAGAGCGTCGATGAAGACGCTGAACCGAGTGTTGGCCGAGGCACGGAAGCGCCTACACTATCCGCCCGAAGGAGATGGCGAAGTTGGCGGGAAAGGGCTGGGTTCCAACAATAAAATTAGGCAGCCTGATTAATTAGGAATTTTGCACGTCTGCCCGGTTGTACCGTGCAAGTAAATGCGCGGTGAGTTATGCCAACTGCTAGAGACCGCGACCACCCGGTGTCTGGGTAAAGTGATGTGTCGACGAATCGGGCCGAAGCGAGAGAGAAATGTCTGGGTTCGCTGTGCTGACGTTCACGCCCACGCGTGGGCTGATGATCGTTTTCGACGCGGTTCAATGAGTTGTAGGCGTTGTCATGTTGCTGAATTGGTCGTGTAAGATCGCGCGATGAAGAATGAGAACGCAAAATCGCGCTTTACCGCGGCTTTAACGTGACAGGGTTGGAAGTAGGATGCGGCGCGAAGCGCGCCAGAATCCGCAGGTCGTCGCCAATCCGGTCGACGGCGTGGAAGTTCAGTAAGACACGGCCCTCGAGCGTCGGCGGTGCGACGAGGTTGAACATGCTCATCGAATCGGTACCGAGCAGGCTCGGCGCCAGATAGACCAGCAGTTCGTCGACGCAGCCTTCGCGCAGCAGCGAGCCGTTCAGCTTGTAACCCGCTTCGACATGCAGCTCATTGACGTTGCGTTCGCCGAGCGCCTTCAACATGGCCGGCAGATCGACCTTGCCCGCCGCATTCGCCATTTGCACGATTTCCGCGCCCCGATCGCGTAGCGCGTCGGCGCGTTCGGCGTGACGTTCGTCGAGGTTGCCGCAAAAAATCAGCGTCGGCGCACCGGCCAGAATCTGCGCGGTGGGCGGCACGTCGAGCTGGCTGTCGATCAGCACGCGTTGCGGCTGGCGCGTCGTCTCGACGGCGCGGGTCATGCGTGGATCGTCTCCCTTGACCGTGCCGATACCCGTCAGAATCGCCGACGCGCGGGCGCGCCACGCGTGGCCGTCGGCGCGCGCCGCCTCGCCGGTGATCCATTGGCTCTCGCCGGACGGCAAGCCGGTGCGGCCGTCGAGCGTGGCCGCCACTTTCATGCGCACCCATGGCCGGCCGCGCGTCATGCGCGAGACGAAGCCGATGTTCAGTTCATACGCTTCATTAGCGAGCAGGCCACAGCGCACTTCGATGCCGGCATCGCGAAGCATCCTCAGGCCACGTCCTGAGACCTGCGGGTTCGGATCTTCCATGGCCGCCACCACGCGTTCCACTTGCGCCTCGATCAGCGCGTTTGCGCCGAAGTGGCTGCACGGCTCAAGCGTGACGTAGGCGACCGCACCGCGTAAGTCGTGGCCGCGCGCATCCCTTATAGCCCGAATTTCAGCGCAGTCTCGACTGGCCGACTGTGTGAAGCCTTCCCCGATTACCACATCGTTCTTAACCAGCACGCAGCCGGCGCGCGGACTCGGGTCGATCATATAGGCACCGCGCGACGCGAGGGTGAGTGCACGTTCCATTTGAAGAAAATCGGTTTGCAAGAACATGTGTTTCCAACTCATCGACGTCACCTGAGAGAGTGAGTAACAACAGCGGTAACATATCGCGAGCCTATATTGGCAGTTCAAATTTAAACACCGGAAAAGTCTTGGCTTGACTACCCGGAGGGGGGCACTCAGGCGTCTGAACGTGGAGGTGGCTCTGATTGTGGAGTTGGTCCTGTAACTCGGGACATTCGGATACGGTTAGATTGATGATGCAGCGGTTCACCGGAACTCCCCGGGGAGATCGGTATTTCAGTGCCTTATGCTGGGATTATTTTAAAGGCCTCGGGCGGATGCGAGAGTGCCGCTAGCACGCCAGGTGTGTGATCCACACACATCGTTTTAACTAAAATGAAGCGATGAACCGCGAGATTGCGATTCGGTTTCGTATGCGCGCGGTGTGGCTCGAGACTGACCCTGTCTCGTTTCCACGTACAGCAAGTCATGCGGCGATCAACGCAGCCTCGTAGTCGACAGGGGTATGGAAGTCGATTGAGGTGTGCAGGGGTTGTCGATTGTAATAGCCTTCGATCCAGTCGACGATGTCCAGGCGTGCCTGGACACGTGTTTCATGGCGGACCTGATAGATTCTTTCGACTTTCAGCGTCTTGAAGAAGCTCTCCATCGTAGCGTTATCCTACGCATTCGCACACCGGCTCATCGAGATGTTTAACTTGAAGTCGCGGCCTGTTTCCGGTAGGCACGGCTTGCATATTGGCTTCCGCGGTCGGAATGTAGCAGTAGCCCCGGTGCCGGTTTGCGTTGCCAGCACGCGCTGCGCAGTGCCTGGCAGGCCAGGTTGGCGTTGATTCGCTTGGACATCGACCAGCCCACGATGCGCCGGCTCGCCAGATCCAGGATCGCCGCCAGATATAACCGGCCTTCGCCGGTCCTGACGAACGTGATGTCGCTGACCCATGTCTGATTGGGCTGCCAGCCGTCGAAACGACGATCAGGCAGATTCGGCGTCACCGGCAGGCAATGCGTCGAATTCGTCGTGACCCGCTTGTAGATCGGGCGCAGCCCTTGGCGTTGCCGGCTGCGACGTACGCGTTCTGCGCCCGCCGGCTGACCTTGGGCATGCAACTGCCGCATGATATGAGGACGACCGTAGCTGCCGCGACTCGACCGGTGGATAGCGGCGACCGTGGCGTCCAGGGCTGCATTGGTCTGAGCGCGTGCGTCTGGGCCACGCCGACGCCACTGGCAATGGCCGCTGCGCGACACATCAACTATTCGGCACAAGCGACTGACGCTGTACCGGTCGCGGTAGGTATCGATCCAGGCGTACTTCACCGCGCCCCCTTCGCGAAGTACGCCGTTGCTTTTGAGAGAATTTCGATATCGAGTTTCGCGCTGGCCAAATCTTTGCGTAGCCGACTGTTCTCCGCTTCCAGTTCACTAATCGGGCGAGCTGTTTGTGCCGCGACCGACTCATGACCACCCGCCTGGCCAGCGTCGTCGGGGCGGCGACTACGCCGCCTCCAGTTCTCTAAAGTCGCGACTGGCACCCCGAGCCGGCGCGCGGCTTCATGCTGACAGACTGATTCTGCAAGCCTGACGACCTCGCCTTTGGACTCGCCCGTGTCTTGCCGTTTCGGCACAGATTTTTCTGACATGAAACCCTCCGTACATACAGAAAATTAACAAAATTGTTGCTGTACGCGAAATCGAGGCATGGTCACTTTTGCCCTGAACTCCACTGAGTGCGTCCGTCGGGTTCTCTTCGTCATCTTTCAGGTTCCTTTGTCAGCATTATCGCTGGCTCAGGCCTCGGCCAAAATCACTTATCCGACTGTCTGGGTTTGCGCGGTCACCTCTCATCCGGCAGGCGCAAGAATCACAACGACTGCGACGATGGAAATGCCGTAGATAAATTTCATAACGTAACAAATTAGCGAAAAGCATCAAATCTGCCCTGACAACAGGAGTGGGCAGCGACTCCTCTCGCAAGAAATTTCCTATTGTCGATCGACTGCAAGCTGAATACATTTGGGTTGCAAGTTGATATCAAAACGTTTTTCACGACAGGCGTCGCGGGTTAGACGGTCGAGCAGACGAGCGACTCGCTTTTTGGAAGGTCAGTCGACGACTGAGGTTGGCTCGTGAGCGCGGCTCTTTTGATAGCAATTGTGCAGTCTATCAGGGCCCGTAGCTCAGTCGGTCAGAGCACTCGACTCATAATCGATCGGTCGCCGGTTCGAGCCCGGCCGGGCCCACCAGTTGTGTTTGCCGTCTGTATCTGTCAAAGCCGAAGGGAGAAGGATGTTCGTGGGAAATCGTATCCGGCGCTGTGGTTTGTCTTATTTCCAGCGTTAGCCTATCTACTGTGGCACTGGAGTTGCTGATGATTATCTGTGCTGGTGTAATCCGATTTATTCGGCGACGTTGCCTACTTGCGCCTTATGCGGCACACCGGTCGACCGCTATCGGCTTGCTAGTGGCATTCGCTGTTTTTGTCGCCAGCATTGGTGTGCTCGACATGATCAGCCAGACTGTTGGTGGGCGATTTCCAGCTTATTGCATTAACGCGGTCAAGTAGAATCTGTCGAGCGTCAATGCATGACAACAAAGACGAACGCACCACACGTGATGCTACCATTTGCCTAGCCTACTGTTTGCACGTGACCGGAGGCACTTAGGCAACTTGCCATTCTTGACTTTCGTTGTGCTGGCAACAGTCATGTTTTGCGAAACTCCTTGGCCCTTGTCTGACGTCAGTTTTTCCTAGACTGATAATTGCCACCAAGGCAGACGTGAGTCCAATATGGCATGCTTGATCCTGATGGATATTTGGTGCGCCCCGGTTTACGCCCAACTTGAGAAAACGGCCCGATGTGAGTCCTGTGGCAGGAAATTGGAGCGAACTCACCGGTCTGCATGGGGGCGACATGCTTGAGCAGCGCGACTGCCAGGCCATCGACGGGCAGCTCGCCCGCGCCAGTTTCGCGCTGGGCGAGACGCTCGAGGGTTTCAACTTCGACCTGTTGCCCAGGCTCAATCGAGCGCACATTCACGATCTGGCCACGGGCCACTACATTGACGAGAATATCTGCATTCTGATGGTCGGCCAAACGGGCATCGGCAAGTCGTACTTGGCTTAAACCCTAGGTCACTGCGCTGCCCATCAGGGGGGGGCGACGTATTGTTCATCACGCAGGCTGGCCTGCTCAAGAAGCTGTGCGCGGCGCGTGCCACAGGCCTTTACGAGCGCAAGTTCCAGCAGCTCGTGCCCTTGCCCCTGTTGATCATTGATGACTTCGCGCTCAAACCCCTTCATCCCCCCCGACGAAAATTTCCACGATTTGATCGCCGCCAGGTATAAGAGGGCTGCGACGGTCTTGGCTTCAAATCTCGACTTCAGCAAATGGGGCGATGCGTTTACCGATAACCGCATTCTTGGCGCTGCCACGCTTGACCGGCTACGCCACGGCGCCTATCGGGTAGTGATCGAGGGTGAGAGCTTTCGCAAGCCCAAACCAGTGCCTGAAAATAGCGGAAACGCCATTGAAAAATCTAGCATAAAACCGCATTCTTGAGTCCCTTCGAAATCGCGCTTCGGGCCACTCCTGGGGGCTTCACTTATGCTGATCATCACCGGTTAGATTGCGCCGATCCGCGACATGAGGTGCGTTGTCCTTGCCAGCAAGCAACCGACTCGCCTTTGATCAAGAAAAGTCTTGCTTCGATTCGGGGTGGAATGCTGTTACCCTCTAATGCCTCGCTAGACTCGCTTCCCAATTGCGCCATAATGGCAGCTTCCGTTGGAAGCGTCAGTGCTGGGGATTTGTTCTGGGTCGCAGCTCGCTCGCTGTAGTGTCAAGGTTTAAAATCATATCGGCCGAATGAGAAAGGATAAAAGTAGTTCAGCTGTTTCGGTAATTCATAGTCCCGTGTTACGAGAAGATTTGCCAAAATGGCGTTCAAAATTTGTCGTTTTTCTCATGTTTTGTGCGTTTGCGGCTCTGGCCGCGCGCGCATTCTGGGTACAGGTGGCGAATTGTGATTTTTACATCGGCCAAGGTGAGAAGCGGTATCAGCAGACAATAAGACTCGGCTCGATGCGTGGTTCTATCTTGGATCGTAACGGCGCACAATTGGCAGTGAGTTTGGTTGCAAGTGAAGTCTGGGCCTATCCCGGACAGGTCGAGGAGGGGGCATATGCTCCACTCTCTCGGCTGCTTGGCATGTCTTCGGTCGAATTGCGACGGCGCTTGGCAGTCGGTCATTCATTCGTATTGCTTAAACGTCAGGTGGACGCAGCGACGGCGGCATGTATTGACAAGCTTCATCTTGTTGGCATCAGGCAGACATATGGATCGAAGCGCTACTATCCGGAGGGTGAGTCAGCTGCACATATTGTCGGTTTTACTGATATTGAGGATCACGGGCAGGAGGGGATCGAGCTTTCAGAGGATGGGGAACTGTCGGGTGCATCGGGTCTGCGTCAGGTGATACGTGATCGACTTGGCCGAGTCGTCGCAGATGCGCATCCATTTGTGCCGGCATTGTCAGGAACGACACTCAGACTGACGGTTGACCGCCGGATTCAGCAGTTCGCGTACGCGCGATTGAGGGAGGCAGTGGAAAAAAATCGAGCGGAGGCTGGCAGTGTCGTCGTGCTCAATGCGACTAACGGCGAGATTCTTGCGCTGACGAACTATCCTGCTTTCGATCCCAACGATCGCAGGAACCTGACCGGCGGGCAGCTGCGCAATCGAGCGTTGATAGATACGTTTGAGCCCGGCTCGACAATCAAGCCCGTAATTGTCGCCTTGGCGATCGATGAGGGAAAAGTGCAGCCGCAGACAGTCATTGACACGAATCCTGGCACATACCGGATAGGCACCGCGGTAATCCACGATACATCGAACCACGGTTCAATAACGGTTGCGCAGGCGCTGCAGATGTCGAGCAACATTGCACTTGCCAAGCTTGCTCTTGGTTTGTCTCCCAAAACAATTTGGAGCAGGTACGAGGAATACGGGATTGGTCACGCTCCCAATCTACCGTTTCCTGGGGTCGCTGCCGGTCGGTTGCGCCCCTACATTCGTTGGCAGCCAGTAGAGCAGGCAACGATGGCGTATGGCTACGGGATCTCGATGTCGCTACTGCAGCTTGCGGAGGTTTATACCGCGTACGCGGGCGATGGTACGTTGCATCATGCATCGCTGGTGAGTTCGGACAGCGGGCTCGCTACGCGTCGTGAATTTCGCGTCACGACACCGTCGACCGCCTCCGCAATTCGCACGATGCTGGAGATGGCTGTTGGTGAGGCTGGAACCGGTCGCGCTGCGCGTGTTGACGGTTACAGGGTCGGCGGAAAAACAGGTACTGCTCGCAAACAAGTCGGTCGGTCATACGCGCAGGGGCGCTACCGTGCACTGTTTGTCGGAATGGCGCCAATGAGCAACCCACGTGTTGTCGTGGCCGTAATGATTGATGATCCGCGCGGAAGAAGTTATTACGGGGGCACTGTCGCAGGTCCTGTATTTTCCGCTGTAACGGGTGACGCACTCAGAGTGCTTGGTGTGCCGCCTGATATTTCGTCAAAACATTGACATCCCCGTAATTTCACTGCAGATTACGACGGTAGCGCGATCCAGGCGCGACAAGGGTTTGCGGTCTGCCCCTAATAATATATTTAATAAAATAAAATGGTTGTTGTCTGGTCTTTTTGTGTTGCCTGAGAAACAGTCTGGTGGGGCTTATGTCACCGTCAGGTGCTTTGGCTGGCGACATGGCGCATGTTTGGCAGCGATAATTCGAGTTATCGTCGATAGATAAGTTGAATTCATTTTAAAAGTGGTTTTATAACGTTATATGTGTGTGAAATAATAACGCCGAAGTGACCCTCTTCCCTGCCAGGAGTCCACCATGCCCCGTCCGTCCGCCGTTACCCCTGAACAGATCCGTTCTGCTGTGCTCTTGATGCTCGCCGACGCAGGCGATGCAGAGCCTCCCACCAGCGAACGCTTCCGCAAGGTCGTATCGGTCCGCAAGCTCCGCGCGCGGCTCGGTGCGGGCGATCCGGCGACACTTGCGCGAGCGCTGAACGCGATCGAGACCGAGGGGTGTTGTCAACTTGGCGGAAGCTGACGGGGTAAGATGGAAAACGAATCGGCATCCTTATTAATATGTGAACGATGGCAGCATCGACTACCGTCCAATGATTCCACGCTGCAAGGCGCGCCTTGAGTTTGGTGCGATGGGACTGCGCCGTCATGCGGTGGCGGGATAATGCAAAGTGTTGACGGATCGGACCGAAGCTGGATAGAAAAACCTGCGTGCGAAGCGGATCGCAAAATCCGCTCATGGCGGGCTCACGGCGACGCGTAGGTTGGTGACTGTTCTCGGCACGGTTATTCACTCGTGCAGCCGCCTTCACGAACACGGGCTTGGCACCCGCGAGTTCTGCGATGTCTGCCTTCGCCGCAGGGTAACTGCGCAGTAGTTGGTCGGTGACGATTTTCCGGGGCACGGGATTCGATCAAAGCACATGCTTGAAGAAGCGTTTGGCTGCGGCCTTGTCCCGGCGCTTCTGCAGAAGCACATCCAGCTCGGCGCCGCATTCATCCAGGGGGCCCTCCACAGCACGTAGGGCTCGCCGCGCAGCTTCACGAATACTTCGTCCAGATGCCACGTGCTGCCGGCCTTGCGTCGCACCGCCTTTGCGCGCCCTGCGAAGGCGGCTCCGAACTTGTCGCACCAGCAACGGATTGTCTCGTAGGTCACCACCACGCCGCGCTCGAGCAGCAACTCCTCGATATCACGCAGGCTCAGGTTGAAGCGGAAATACCAGCGAACGGCGCAGCTGATGACGCTCGCGGGGAAGCGGTGACCGTGGTAAAGCGACTTCGTCTTCTTCATCGCCTCATTAACGCTCCGTGCTCGCTAACCTGACAACGCCGTTCTGGATGTCACCTTCAACGAAGATCAGTGCCGGGCTCGGCTTGAGAATGCCGCGCAAAACTTCGCCGTTCTGCGGTGCATTGCCACCAACCTCATCAGGCGTGATAACTCCACGAAAGCCGGTATCAGGATCCGGCGCCTGAAAGCTGGGGCCAGCGACGACTACCGCGCGCAGCTACTGGGCCTGAAAACCCCGGGGAAAAACCTCGTAAGTCCTTGAGCCGAAGCCGCAATTTCTTCGTGCGAAAGCCCTAGTCGCTCAACCGTAAGAGATGGCAAAGCAAGAGCAATCTGATTGCGTCGAAATCACTGCTCGCGTAACGTACGATTCCAGCGCTCGAGCTCGCCCTCAGGCGCATAGGGTCGGCAATACACCAGCCGGATCGCCGGTTGCGCGCAGATTCTCAGCAGCGTCTACTTGATCTCGCCACTAGGTGGCGGAATGGCGCGGGTTGTCGAGCAAGTCTGTGGCTAGGTGATTTGCGCAGGGGCTTTGCAACCACCGAATGATTCTGGCGGTGCCCATATGAGAGTCCGGGGAGCGGTGGCAGCATGGTGGAGCAAGGGGAGGGCGTGCATGGCTGTTGCCCTTGACCTTGGTGCGACTTCAGCTAGCGCTGTCTTCGCTTGGATGCGTAGTGTGGCTCGGCTTCGCTGAGCCCTTTGTGTCTCAGGAGAAAATCATGAAGTGGTTCGCCATTACACTTGAAAACAGAAGCCCATTTACTTTAAGGTTGGATAATTCTGCTGTAGTCGAAAACGAGAATGAGGGCTGGTGGGAGGAGCTGCCAGATACGGTCGAACCATATGACTCTATCTATATGGAGATCTTGAATGATGAGTCATTATCGCCCGCGGACCATGTCTCAGCTCAAATCCCCTTTGAGATCATTGGCCAAGATGAATTGTTTGGTCGAATCACGATATTCGCTAATGCTAGGAAGGGGCAAATAGCAACTAACGAGTTAAAGGTTGACGTTGCACCAGATTCAATCGGTCGGCAAGATATTTTGATGCTTTGCGATGCGCTTGAGGATGAGAAGAGGAATAATTCGTCAGGAAATTCGAGCACTAAAAATTATTTAGTGTATTTCTATTCTCCTGGAGTGAGAGAATATACCGCTGAAGCTTTCTCTTTTCAGTGGCACTTAGGTGCTCGCGGTGAAGATGCTGATGCTAAAATCAATGAAAAAGGAGAGGTTGAGCTTATTTTTCGTCACCCAAAGACATTAACAAAATTCTCTAAGCAAATATCCTACGTTAATCCTTTGGATGGAAAAAAATATCCACGCCAAGGTGGAAAAAAAGTCATTGCAAAGGATAGCGTTGAAGAAGGTGCCACGCTGTCAAGTCTTTCTTTTGCGAAGAAATATACCGGAGAAGATATACAGTTTGATCTTGAGTTTTGGGAGCCCCGCGGATTCACTGAGCATCATTCATTCACGCTGATTCGCGCTGTCTCGAAAAATTTTTCGCTGAAGGTTGCGGATGACCAAGCATTTACCTCTACCCATATCGGTAGTTTTCCTAGTGGGGCAACAATTCAGGTATTGAACCAAGGAAAGCCTGCTGGAGCGGGGATACCTGTTTATTGCACGATTGATCCGGGCACCACCACTCTGCAACTTGCCAGAACTGTTGTGAACACGAATGATGAGGGCTTGGTGAGTATATCGTTTGATGGTGGATGGGAAAATCGTGCCGGGATGGCTACGGTCACTGCTAGGGTGCTCGACGACGTTGGGGTGGCTGCATCGACGACTTTTGAACGTATGATCTTTGAGGCACGAGAAATAGAAATGGAGCAGAGGGAATCATTCACGATTGGTCAGTCCCCACTCAAGATTCTAGCTAAAGTCTTGGATGAGTCTGGTGCTGGTGCTCACGGGGCATCAGGTGTTATGGTGAATTTTAAAATCGATAGCGGAACAACGGGACTAAAGCTCTCAGCTAATAGTGCAGAAGCAGATGCGCATGGACGTGCAGTCGTTTATGCAGACGGGGCAACTGCTCCTGGTGAGGCTAAGGTGACAGCCAGCGCAGAATATGCCACGTTAAATCCGGAATTCGCGATTTGCAGAATAGCGGTAAAATCGCAGGCATAATTGGCGTTGGTAGGTTGGTAGGTTGGTAGGTTGGCAGGTTGGCAGGTTGGCAGGTTGGCAGGTTGGTAGGGCCATCTCGTCGGGGGCGCGCAGACTATTCGCCTCCGATGAGAGGGTTTAAATCGCGCGCCATGTTACGTCTGCTGACGAAACGCTTCGACAAGCCGGGGAGTTAGATCCTATGTGGCACGAGGGCGTTGTCAGGTTAGCGAGCACGGAGCGTTAAAATGAGGCGATGAAGAAGACGAAGTCGCTTTACCACGGTCACCGCTTCCCCGCGAGCGTCATCAGATGCGCCGTTCGCTGGTATTTCCGCTTCAACCCGGCTTTGTTCAGGAGGGTCCTTGCGCGGCGACCGTAGGTCCGGTAGAAAGAGCTCGGTGACCTATCCGACTGGCGAGCTTTCATGCCTTACAAGGCGAGACTGAAAACTGGCGAATCGCGCAAACGGCCCAAACCGGCCTATACGGTAACGAACGCGCACGAGTACAACGAGAGCCTGAAGCGGCGCGGGCAGCTCAGCCTGTACTGCCCCGAGGGCGACCTGAAGCCGTTGTTCATCAACGATACACCCTGCCAGCAGGGCGTATCGGGCCAGTTCCGGACGTACAGCGATGCGTACCTCGAACTGATCTTTATGTTCTACCGGCTGTTCGGCTGGGGCATGCGGCAGATCACCGGCCATATGCAGGAATTCTGGGCGCTGCGCAGGCTGGACATCGCGGTGCCGAGCTTCGGGTTGCTCAGCGAGCGGTTTAGCACGCTCGAGGTTCAGGTCAAACAGCGCTGCCAGCGCGTCGCCGATTGCCTGTCCAGAGGCGAGGCAATCAGTCTGATCGTTGACAGCAGCGGCATGAAGTTTGGCCGAGCCAGCGAATGGTATCGGCAAAAGTACGGCCGCGATGCGAGCCATACGCCGTGGCGCAAGATGCATCTGTCGATCGATCTGGAGATGAATGTCCAGCAGATCGCGATCACCGAGGATCACGTCTCCGACGAGGGGGGGGGCTGAATGCGGTGCTGACAGTCGACGCCAACGTCGACTGCGTGATCGCAGACGGCGCGTATACAGCATTGCGCAGACCGAGGCGTGGTCAGCCTGCGGCGTGCTGGCACGACCATCTCGTTCGGTACATCAAGGACAAGGGCATCCTGCATTCCGGAACAAATACGGGTGCGGTCAGCGCGCACTGGTCGAATCACAGATCTCGCGAATCAAACGCTGCATCGGAGCGCGACTGCTGACGCGTCGACTTGAGTCTCAGCAGCGCGAGGGGGTAATCATCGGCAACCTGCTGAACCTGTGGAATTCGTTCGGCAGGCCCGTTTGCGTCAAAAATTCATAGTTGCGTCCACAACCAAGTGGATTCCAACCCTCTTGAACAAAGCCATTCGACGCTGATGTGTGCTGCTTATCATTCATTGTGGGCAAGAATTTTCTTGGGTTGCGCCCGGGATATTTCCCATAGAGGGAGCGTTAGATGCTAGGCGAAAATACAGTTCGTTTGTTCGCCCATCAAACCTGTGTCGCTCCGCGCGTTTTTGCGCATGAAACGGACTCCGATCCGTCCTAGCGATGGCGACAATTTCTTGCAGAGGAGCGAAGTGAAGATGCTTTCATGTCTATTGTTGTGACCTCGCGCTGTTGCTGTGCGCCCTCGGCCTGCTTCACGGGGTGCACGAAATATTGGCTTCGGAGGGGGCTGGTCCACCGGCACCGGAAATCTCCCATCAATAATCCGCAGCGCGACGCCCGGTCCTTGTTCTGACGAGGGGACGGGGCGGTCTTGTAAGGAAAGAGGATTTTCCTGATCCACCCTCACGAGGAGACCAACTACGGATGGCACGTCGTTCAAACGGCGGCAGTCGGCCGCTTTGCAAAACCATGTTGCTGCCGCTTCAGGGCGTCCACATTCGGTCTTTGCAGCTCAAACATCATATGGCTCTCGCCGCAGTCCGGGAGGGCCACGGCGAGGCGGCACAAATCGCGATGCTCCTGAATGCCCTGTATCTGTCGTTTTACCTGCGCGATGCCAATGGCGAACCGGATCTGGCTCTATACCAGGAGGCTGACGCTGCCCTTCAGGCCTACATCGACCGCGCAGAGCAGAGCGAGCGATTCCTGAGTTGTGGTGAACGGGCCGCGCTGGAGCGACTGCTGATGGTCCACGATGCACAGCTTGAGAAAGTTCCCATGCATCGCTACGTCGATGCGTGGGAACTCCTCGACGGGTTTTCCCGCTCGGGTGGCCATTCGCCCATTCCTGCTGCATCTGTAGTCAAGCATGGTCCGTCCCGACGCAACGATTCGGGGTAGACATGACAAAAGGGGCTCCGGTCTGAACTGGCGCCTTACATCAGTCGGTTCCGCGCTAACTGCCTCCTCATGCTTTGCAGCAGTAGAACTGGCCCGCGTAGGGGGAGGTGCAAACCCGCGGACTTCCGTTTCGGTCTTTGCGTAGCGCGGCGTCGAGTCATGTTTCGTAACAGACATTTCTGATACCGCTGAAACGGACACTTTCTTATTCTCTTGTGTTCTATCGAATAGTTTCAGGAAAGAAGGCTGTGAGCTTGTCTGCATTAATCGATGCCGCGCATATTTGTGTCCTCTCCAGTTCGGCCGCCAATCCGAGTGAGCTGCGCAGGCCCCGGAATCTCCGGTACAACGAATCTCCGGTACAACGTGTGGCGCGACATGGAACGACTGGGGCATGTGCCGGCATGGCTTGCAGGGCAGGACCGCCCCGAATCCTGATCGACGACGGCAATGATTGACGAGGTTGCGCGGCTAGGTCCGTTGGCAAGCAGGTGACGCAGGCACCAAGGCTTATACCACTTTGGCGCGGTCACCTCGACAACGCGCCGTTCGTCCCGGAGCCGACATCCTGTAGGCCGCACGCCGGGCCACCACATCGTTATAAGCTATCCCATGACGCAGGCGACTCCGCCCATGCTTCCCGCGCCGCGACCCCGCTCCCGACGCCTTCGCTATCTGCGCATGTTCGCAGGCGTACTGCTCGGTCTTGCGGTCGCAGGCCTTGCAACGGGTTCGTTTCTGATTGACCGGATCTGGCAGCAGTTGCCGGCCGTCGACCATCTCTCGACCTACCGGCCGGCGATGCCGCTGCGGATCTATTCGCGCGACGGTGTGCTGCTCGCGGAGTACGGGCTTGAGCGTCGCGAGTTCACTCCGCTCGAGCAGATTCCGCTGCGTGTGCGCCACGCGCTGCTCGCTGCGGAGGATGCGCATTTTTACAAGCACGGGCCAGTCGATTTCGGCGCGGTCGTGCGTGCGACGCTGACCAATCTCGTCGCCGGACATTCAGCACAGGGGGGCAGCACGATCTCGATGCAGGTTGCGCGCAACTTCTACCTGAGCCGCGAAAAGCTTATGAGCCGGAAGCTAACCGAAATGCTGTTGGCGTACAAACTCGAAATGAGTTACAGCAAGGACAAGCTGCTCGAGCTATACATGAACCAGATTTACCTGGGAGAACGTGCCTATGGATTCGCGGCAGCGTCATCAATCTATTTCGGCAAGCCGCTCGATCAACTGACGGACGCCGAGGCTGCGGTGCTCGCAGGCCTGCCTAAGGCGCCGTCGGCGTTCAATCCGATCGTCAACCCGGTGCGTGCGAAGGAGCGCCGACAGTACGTGCTGCGCAGGATGCGCGAGAACGGCTACCTCGACGCTGAGGCCTACCGGCAGGCGCTTGACGCACCGCTCGTGCTGGCCGGCACACCGCCACCCGGGATCGTCGCAGCACCCTACGTTGCGGAGTACGCGCGCCGCATGATGGTCGAGCGTTATCACGATGACGCGTATACGCTTGGCTTGGACGTGAGAACGACCGTGATGATGCGCGAGCAGCTCGCTGCCGAGGCGGCGCTGCGTCATGGGGGGCTCGACGCGCAGATGCGTGCTGGGGCGAAGGCCGGGTCGGCCGCTACGCTGGAAGGCGCGCTGGTCTCGCTCGATGCACATACGGGCGATATCCTTGCGCTCTCGGGCGGCATGGATTTCACGCACAATCCGTTCGATCATGCGTGGCAGGCGTACCGGCAGCCGGGCTCGAGTTTCAAGCCGTTCGTTTATTCCGCAGCGCTTGAGAAGGGCTATTTCCCAGGAACGCTGGTTGATGACACGCAGCGTACGTTGTCGAAGGAGGAAACCGGTGCGAACAGCTGGCGCCCGCGTAACTATGCGGACAACTACGAAGGCTTTATCTCGATGCGGCGCGGGCTCGTGCGCTCGAAGAATGTCGTCGCGGTGAGCCTGATGCAGGCCGCGCAGACGTCGTTCGTGCAGGGGCACGCGGTCGCCTTCGGCTTCGACAAGGTGCTTAATCCAGCCTCGCTGACTCTCGCGCTCGGCGCAGGCACCGTAACGCCGTTGCAGCTTGCGAGCGCTTATTCGGCCTTTGCGAACGGTGGCCTGCGCGCCGCGCCACGGCTGATCCAGAGCGTGCAACGGCGCAACGGTGACGTGCTGTTCAGCGCGCCGCCGCCGGCGCCGGTCCGCGCAATCCCGGCGCGCAATGCGTTCGTTATGAATAGCATGTTGCGCGATGTTGTGCGCAGCGGTACCGCGCGCGGCGCGTTGTCGCTGGGGCGTGCCGACACGGCCGGCAAGACGGGTACGTCGAACGACGCGAAGGACGTGTGGTTTGTCGGCTACTCGTCGGGCATCGTGACGACTGTGTGGCTTGGCTATGACGTGCCGCGCAGCCTCGGCAGCGCGACTGGTGCGACGCTCGCGTTGCCGGTGTGGCTGAGCTACATGAAAGTCGCGCTCGACGGACGTACAGCTGTCGAGCCTACTATGCCGCCCGGACTCGTGCTCGCCGACGGCGACTTCGTGTACACGGAGTACGCGATGAGCGGAAAGTGCGTCGAAGCGCCGCCGCCCTTCATCAGGACCCGGTACGTATGCGGGCAGATGTCAGGGGGCGGAGACCCAGAATCGCGTGACGACCGAATCGACAATCCCGTGACACCTGCGCCCGTGGACACCGCAGAACGGGCACGAGTACTAGATCTGTTTCGAACCGAAGATTGATGGGCGACCGGTACATGCGGTGCATACTCCGCACCTGAAGGTTTTATCTTGCCGTCGGCATCATGCTGCCACCGAGCAGGATGGCGCGTGCAGTGAAAGTTCTTGAGGCCCATCATCGGCCGCGTTCGGAGTTTGATGGCACAGAGGTCCTGCTCAACAACATTGCTCAGGTGCTTTTGCTGACAGATCTTGAATGGTTGCTCACCGGTGACGTTGATAGCCTTGAGCGCGGCTAGGCTCGCCTCACTCTTATCGATCGTCGCCGTCTCAGATACGCTGATCTGGGTGATCGCCCTTTTTATGTAGCGGTGCGCAGCAGGAAACCGACCGTGTTGTTTTCCTTTTCGACGACGCGGCAAAAGTGTTGCCACTCACCGTTGACCTCGATGTGCGTCTCCTTCCATTCGTCAGCTTTTCCCGACCAGCTGTCCGTGTGTGCCGCCGGAACTTCTTTTCCAGCAGGGGCTGCAGCCTCAACGTCCATCGATGAAGCGTCGAATGATCGACTGCCAAGCCCCGTTCGACTGGGTGATGCGGCCGTTTAGATACACGCCTGAAGGCCGTATTCATCTCGGGACTCATCGTTCACATCGTTAATCCCCACTCGGTCAGCATAGCCGACCGCCTTGCTGCGACAGAGCCCTGCGCACATCGTTCGAATAAAGCCTTTGCACAAAAAATCTGCGACCTGTAGTTAGCAAGGAGAAAAATTGCTTCAGTTGACCGACTGCGCCCCTATTGCATATTACCCTAGCGTAGCCCGGGCTTTGGGCAGTGTGAACGCAGCCCTGTTACTTTGCCTGCTTCTCTCCCATCAACCCATCGTGCCAGATAAGCTGGGTATCCATAAGTCAACTGAAGAACTACGCTACGAAACAGGGCTTTCATACGAAGCACAAAGAACTGCGCGAAAGTTGCTTAAAAAATTGGGGTTACTGGTAGAGACGCACAAGCGTCTGCAGCACAAGATTCACTATTGGGTTGACGGGGTTGCGCTCCAGCAGATTATCGGCGAAAAGCGCGCCAGGGCATCTTCTGATATTGAATCAGTAGACTTCAAAAATCCAGACTCCCGAAATGGGGAAAGCCCATTTCGGAGCGACCAACTTATGTTGCAGTCAACGATACCCTTACAATCGGCTCCTGAAGTATCAGTTGTACACGCCGAAAGTCGCACCAAGGGTAGGCTTCGAGGGTTTCAACATAAGGTCGCCACACGAGGTTTCGACTCGTGCGCTGATCGCTTCGGGCTGGGTGTGCCAGTGCCGATTGAGCCAGGTAGCGCCCAGGCTGAACGACATCGGGAACCAGTTCTGTTGACTCAACGAGATCTCCCCCTCGATGTTTGCGTGGATTGGTCTCAGGTTCTTTTCCAGCTTGGCCATATCGGCTACTCCTCACTTAGCGTCGAGCGGCTAACGGGGATCAGCCACAGCACACTCATGGGGTGGAAGAACAGCGGAGTTCAACCCAATCACGCTAGAGGCGAACACTTGATTGCTCTTTGGTCCAAGGCCCTCGGGCGGCATCGAGACATGTTGCCAATGCGTCGAATTAGCTACTCGCGGGGGACAATGTCGCGCCTGCATCCGTGAGAGAGTATCCATGTGTCGACTTGCTCCAGCCCTGCATTTTCGATCAATGGCCTTTCACCGATTTCCCTCATGGGTTCACTAGCCCGCCATGTGCTGCTCGAACTGAACTGGGGTAAGGAAGCAGGAACCGGTATCGACGGCCGCGCGTTCAAATTCGTCAGTTAAGTGTCCTGTCGTCCTGCTCATCCCGTCCTCTTCAGGTTACTTTGGCTTGACGGATGTGTCCGGGAGGACGAAGGCTACATCGTCATTCTGTCGAGGGACGAGTAGATCGGGATACGACTGGCGCAGCAATTTGTCGGGAAGTCGACACCGCTTATCGGGCACTATGCGACTTCGCTTCTAGGCAAAGCGACGCATCGCGGGGTATATCCGTTGCTTATACTTCAGGATCTGAACTATCGCCTAAAACACAAGGCGCTGATTGGAGTGGTGGTTAATCAAAGGACATCGAAATACGCATGTAAACATGTACATTTCAGAACCAGCGAACCTGGAGCGCAGTTACGAATCGACCGCGGCTATGGTTTTCATAGAGAATTATGCATAACTTACTGAAATGAAACTATCAAGAAATTTTACTCTGCATGAAATGACGGCGAGTGCTACGGCACGCAAATTACGCATCAACAATTCCGCACTTCCATCCGTCATAGTGAATATGGAAAAAACAGCCGAACTGCTGGAGCAGGTGCGTACGCTACTCGGCGGTGCCGTCATTGTGTCATCAGGCTATCGATCACCTGCTTTGAATCGCGCTGTCGGAGGTGCGGCTACGAGTGCTCATGTGCAAGGTCTTGCGGCAGACTTCACTTGCCCAACGTTTGGCAATCCGCTTCAAGTATGTCGAAAAATAGCGACCTCAGACATTGACTTTGAACAGCTTATATTCGAAGGCGATTGGGTACACATTGCAGCCTCAGCCATAGGAACCAGAGCGCGGCGTCAAATTCTTACCGCGCATTTTTCCGACAGCGTCGTGCGCTATTCTCCGGGATTGCCTGAGCAAGGGGGCGACCATGCAGTTTAGTGTTCACGAGAGAGAATTACTTACGCTGATTTTGTTAGGCGCTGCGATTGGACTTGGCAAACTATTTGTCGGAGGCGCTCGCCTCACCGTGCGGGAAACTCTTGGCCAGATGATAGTCGGCGCGGGATTGGCAACAAGCGCAGGCACGGCACTCATCATGTTCCACGACCTGCCTCCCACCGCGTTGGTTGGCGTAGCAGCCTTGATTGGCTGCGGTGGCCAGTCCACTTTCGAAGCGGCGATTCGCCGCTACCTGGGACGCTCGTCATCGACCGGAAATGGCGAAAATGACTCGGGCGCTGCCTGACCAGATCATGTCGTTTGCGTGAGCGAGCCGAGGTGATTCACTGGCTGTTGGGTGACAATGCATGAGAAAGCCCATACGCGATGTCAGGTACGACAGAGGCCTTACATATCCGGTTCGACTCAGCTAGTTCACCGGTACAGGACAATTCTGACAGAGCATCAAAAAAGCTGCCTGCGCCACTCAGACGTTTCCGTTCCAAGCTGTATTGGTCGTGGAAACTCGTGATACGGACTGCATGGTCAATTGCTGGACAAATGCCTATCCAGCTTACGGTTTTCGACGTGAAGTTCAGATAGTTGTATTTATCGCGATTCCTGCCTAGTGACAACACGCTATCCCTTGGCGAAACCGCCGCTCTTCGGGTCAAAGGGAGATGGATGGCAAAGGCGTACCTCGTGACGAGGTTGGGCTTCCCAAGGATGAGTGAAGGCGGTAACGAAAGTGGAGTAGCAGGTGAATTTTTCAATCGTGCAATAGAATGATAGGTGGCTCCCTGAAAACGTCGATTCAGGTTTCCTAAATATCCTATGGGGCCCCGTGTGATTCGCAAGATAGGAGAATAACGATGCAGAGTCAGGTAACCGACGATGCGATGCATTTCAAACGGCCGTGGTTTAGTTTCTTCTTTGATGGTACAGGAAACAATCGCGAGCTCGATGAGCCGCAACAAATGCTTTCCAATATTGCCCGTCTGTTCTTAGGGCACGTTTCTGATAAGTTGTCGCTTATTGTGCCACTGTATTACCCTGGAGTCGGCACGCGACTCGATGGAGATGATGCTGGCTGGCTGGCGAATATACGCGATAGCGAAGTGCTGGGCGGCGGCGTTGGGTTGGGCAGTGATGCGCGTCTTATTAAGGCGGAGGCAGATTTCCGTCAGATGTTGCAAGGCAATCACAAAGTGGGGCACATCGATGTCGCTGTGTTTGGCTTCTCGCGTGGCGCGACGCTCGCGCGTGCGTTCGTAAATCGCCTGCTCGACAAATGCACGATCAAGGATGGCGTGCCACACTGGCCGTGTCCAGCAGCGGTTGACGGTAAGCTGGCCCCGCTGCATTTCCGCTTCCTCGGGTTGTTCGATGCGGTCGAGTCAGTCGGCTTGCCGGCTCGCAATCTTTCCGGCCTGCACCTGCAGGTACCCTATTACGTCAAGCGGTGCGTTCATTTCGTCGCAGGTCATGAACTGCGTGCCTGCTTTCCGCTCACCCCTATGCACAGCGGCAGCGCATGCTGCAAAGAAATCGTGCTGCCCGGGGTGCACTCCGATGTCGGCGGAGGTTACGGTCCCAACGAGCAGGCTCGCTCCGATCTGCTCGCACGCATTGCACTGAATCTCATGCGCCAGGAGGGGACAATCTGTGGCGTGCCGTTCACGGCCCCAAAGCTTACAGATAAAAAGGTCAATGACCTGTTCGAGTATACCGAGGACGTGAAGATACTGTTCGACGAATACATGCGCACGGTGGACGCAAGAGGCTCGCTGGAACAGCGGATACTAGCGCATGTGCGCTTCTATTACGGCTGGCTGAAGATACGCTTCGGCCAGACCGCGCGTGATATTTACAAAGACGTATGCCCGACCGACGCGGCGGTCCAGACTCAGCTTGAACTGATTCGACAGTTTCACGACCGACTGGAGAACGACGCCGACACGATGAACTGGCGCGTCTGGCTGACTCGTTTGTGGAAGACTGACCGCAGCGAGTACGAGCGCGTGGTCGCGACGGCTGGTGGCGATCGGGAAATGAACAGGCCTCTTTCCGAGCAGCAACTGGCCTATTGGGATGCGTGGCTAGATCCGCCGACGCTTTCGCCCAATTTGATCCGCTTCTTCGACCAGTACATACACGATTCGCGCGCTGGATTTCTCAGGATCGACGTTGGCAGCTATCTCCTCCCGCGCCAGATCATCGGCGAGCCGAGTGCACAAGCCACGGCAACTCAGTTTGGGGCGTCATCCGTGCCCCGGGCGGACGACTGAAAATTCAGATTTGTTGGGTTGGTCGAAGATGAGGCGCTCCATTGCGATAAGATTCGGTATCTTTATTATGTGATTTCGACGCTATTCATCCTGCGCAATTGCTCGCCGCTGCCCGGCACCAGAAGGCCTCACTTGAGAATCTGCGCGCATCGATGGTGGTGCGGGCTCAGTTCTTTTTCGTGTCTTCCGGAATGTGCACGAACACGCGCAGTAGTTCTTCGGCGCCGTCGGGACGCGCGCCTGACCAGATCAATTGCCAGCCGCGCGACGTCGCGAGCGAGCACAGACGTCGTTGGCCGCGCGAAGAGCATCGTCCCGTCGGCGGTTGCGAACGCGCTGCGCGCACCCGGTTCGGTGAGCTGGGCGAAGCAGGCATCAACTCTGCATAGGCTCATGTGCTTACCAATGCACAAATCCTTCCCCCGCTGACTATTATTCCAATACTCGCTCGCGTGTGCGGAAGCGATCAGTCGATGACGCCTCTCTCGAGAGTTGATGTGGGAGGCGTTTTTCCCAAGCGGCACTGATTTTTAGCCACGCTTGCGGATGAGGTACGAGCATGGATGAAGGAGTACGAGATTCGCGGCTGAGGGTAAAAGCGTAACCGATGTCGAACGGGTTAGTGTATTGATTTCTTCATCCGACAGAGGCTCTGAAACGCGACGCCCACCCCATACTTGCAGACATATTGGACGAGGGTCATCGGGATGCTGCGTTTCCCAAGAGACTTCCAGTGAGTCGCCTGATGGGAATTCCAGAACGAGCGAGTCCACGGTAAGGGGGGCCAGCTGACCCGACGGATCCTGGATATATGCTTTGATCTGTTTTGGATCGGCCATGTTTACTCCGGTGAATGTAAGATGGTGGTTAGTGGGGTTTGTCAGTAATTTCGTGTTCGAGGCATATGATGCTCTCAAGGAGAACGTATGCCACGCAAACCGAAAACGCCGCCGGCAATCTTGCTGGCGATTCCGACCGAACTGCTTGAGCAGTGCGGCACGGAAGTCTCGCCCGACTTCATCAGTTCCGTGACTGACGAAGTGATGGCCGAGGTCTCTGCCCAGCAGGCCCGGCCGCTAGAGCCGATGTATCCGGTCGTGTTCTTCGATGCGTTGCGGGTCAAGATTCGCGAAGACGCCGAGGTTCGCAACAAGGCTGTCTATCTGGCGCTGGGCGTGCTGTCCGATGATTCGTGCGATATCCCCACAATCTGTGATCGCGCGCCCATCTGTCGGTTGCCGAACCGAACTCCGGTTACCCCAGCGCTGCTGCGGGCCTAGCGATATGTGGATGATGATTTACAAGGGCAGGGAAATTGTCTTTCGCCGTGGCTTCTACCTGGGTTGTACTCTCAAAAGCTGTAGCTCAGTGACACCCACGTCCAAGTCTGCGGCTGGCTGTCTAGCCCAAGCGCACTGCCTCCCACCCGTTTCGCCAGGCTTACCGACACCGTGGCCGAGCGCCACGTCGCGTCCAGTCCGATACCCATGCCCTGCAGGTTGACATTGTTCGGTTGTCCCTGGAGCTGATCGTGACGCAGCACCCCCGTGCCCGCGTCATAGAACACATATGTGTTCATTGGTACCACCGGCACGGGCAGCCGCCATCCCGCCGTTGCCCGCATCACGATCCCAGCATCCACCGACACGAAGTCCGAGCTAAACGCGCGTACCGCCGAGGGGCCTCCCATCACCATCCGCGCCGAGCTATCTAGGTTTTTGAATGCGTATTGCGACGAGATGTCGATCTGCAGGTACGTGCTTCGGGTCAGCTGTTGCATCCGCGATAGGCCCAATTCCGCTTTCGTGTAGCCTCCAGCGGTCTGGCTGCCCGCCGCGTCCTGCTGTGCGAACAGCGGGCTGTCAAAGCGAAGGATTCCGTACGTGAGCGTGAGCGACGCACGGCTTGCCGCAGTTCGCCCCAGCAGACCATCCTGCAGGTTGCCGTACAGCATGAACGCAAACGCGTCCGAGTTGCGCTGATTCTCAAACCCCACCTGGTTGTCCCGGTACAGGCTGTGGCTGTACGTTACCCGGGCCGACAGGTTCCGCTCCTGCTGGCGCACGATCGGATAATTCAGGTACGCGGACCACACGTCCGCCGTCCCGTCGAACTGGCCCTCGTAGACGCCTCCCAAGTCGTACTGCAGGCGGTTGTAGCCCATCCCGCCTCGCAGCCCGGCAGTGCCTACCGGAAAGTCGTACGTTACCCCGCCCAGTGTCGAGTCACCACTCTGCAGGTTGAACGGCAGGCCCGAGACGTTTAGCCGTAGCGCGTCGCCCCAGCCGAACGGACTGCTGATGTCCAGCAGCGCCCCTAGGCGCGTGCGACCCGAGGCCCGGCTGCCGTAGTTGTCAAGCGATGTGTAACCGCTCAGTAGCGGCGCGGACTGCACCTCCATGTCAACATTGACGGTGCCGTTAATCTCGCCGCGCGACAGGCGCGGACGGGCCGCAGCCACCCCCGGAGTGTCATTAATCAGTAGGCTTGCGCGCTCCAGGCTGTCCGTATCGTCTGGGTGGGTGCGAAAGCGCACCATCATCCCGTCGAGCAGCGCGTCGCTTACGCGGCTGTGGTTTGACAGGCCGATGTGGCCTGCCTTGCCCTCCACGATGATGAACCGGATGTTGCCGTCCCGCAGGCTGTCTGAAGCCACCGAGGTGAAAGTGAAGCCGTACCCGTGTGCCCGGTACAGGTCACTGATCTGGTCGGCCATCTGTTCCAAGTCCTGTTCCGACACATCCTGACCGATATAGGACTGCACAGCCGCCTCAAGTTCCTCTTGACCGAGCTTGTCGTTACCGGTAAAGCGCACGGATTTGACGTGGTAGCGCTTGCGCACTTCTCCCGGCTGTACTCCGGGCAACCCTCCCGGGGCGTTGCCCGGCGGGCTCAGCTCACTCGATTCCGAGCGTCGCTGTTGCAGAATGTTTCCGGCATTAGGCACCGTTGCCGGCGGCAGCCGGAGTTCAGTTGGAGGTGGCGGTGTTTGTGCCGCACATTCGGTGGCCATCACCATGATCGCTACGGCCACTGAACTCCATCCCTTGGTTTTGCGTGCCATTGAAAAGCAATGTGTTCTTTCCATTCTGAATGAAATTTGTGATTACACATTGCCGCCCAAGGATGCTGCCGGAGCACGAGGCCAAGATAGGCTGCGAGATGACGCCTGCTAATAAAAGCGTGCCAAATATGCTATCAGCGCAGTTGCCGTCAGCAGACCAATGCTGGGAATCTCAGCATTGGTCTGCTGACTGACCTCGTTGTTCCGGTGCCACTGGTGGGATCTGTGCTTTCTATTACATCGATCTTGCGATTGATCTCCAGCATGTCGATTGGCTATTGCCTGAGCACGCCGGGCAGCCCGTTCGTCGCGTCCTCGGCCAGTGTGTCAAGTGTGCGGCAGGATCAGGCCGTATTCGTCCAGCAGGCCATGCCTTTCTGCATAAGCGCTCTGGGATCTTTCAGGAGCGATAGGGATAGAATCAACTTATTCTTCGGGAATTTCCATAAGAATGGTCTTGTGCTTTCGGTTTCTTGATCGTATTCACATTGCGTGCGGCGGCGCCAATTGCTGAGCAATCCAAAATAAACGTTACGCAGCGGTATCTTGATGTTCGGGCGTAAGCACCCGGTAAAGGCACCGTGGAGCGCTATCAGGCAGTAGCGGGTGTCCAGCGATGCGGTGGCAACTGGGCATTCTCCAGCAATTTCAGCTACCGCTGACGCCCATCTAGGAGCCATACACCACGCCAAGGAATGCACGTTTATTCATCAGGGGGCACGAGAAATGTCCTGTGTGGACGGCGCGCGACGGCACGGACTGGGAAGGTAATCTTTCCAATAAGAACGCGCTCTGGGTCAAGAGGAGGCCACTTCGAGCGTCGTGGCCTACGCGACTGGATCTTTTGCGTGGGCAATGCCAAGTTTGTCTTAGCGCCGGTTAGAATGTGTGGATGAAGAAGAGCCGATCGTCCTGTCACGGTTTCCGTTTTCCAGTCGCCATCATCAGTGTACCGCTTGCTGGTATTTCCGCTTCAACCTGAGCCTGCGCGATATCGGGGAGTTGCTGCTCAAGCGTGGTGTGGTGGTGACGTACCAGGCAATCCATTGCTGGTGTGACAAGTTTGGAGCCACCTTGCCCCGGCGCTTTTGCAGCAGTGCGTCGAGCCGAAAATTCCTTGAAGGGAAGCAGGATTTTTCTCCTCTAAATTTGTTTAAGGCTGAACGGTGGATGTTATTTTTTGGGAAAGTTTGATTAATTCATTTTCCATGATTTCCCACTCATATTCAGGCCAACGTGTTTCGATGGCGTCGATGAATTGAACTATATCTTTAGCGCCGATGCCAAGTGCTAATCCTTTCAGGCGATGAAGATGAAATTCTGTCATGCGGCGATCCTGTTGGTGAGCATGAAAAATCAAGCTGGATAATTCTTTTTTAATTTCATTCAATAGCATCGATCTAGGTGAGTCTCTTGCATTCTGGAGTGGCGGGAACTTTACCGATGCGGTGGCATTTTGCTCGTCGCGTGTGTCTGGGATTTCCAGCCAGAGGCGAAGTGTTTCGACAAGTTTGGTCAGACGGATTGGCTTCGAGAGGACGGTATCGATCCCGGAGTTCATGCACCGACTCAGGTGTTCAGGGCCAACATCCGCGGAGATTCCAACGATTGGTGTGTCCTTGTACATGTCTGCAGACCGTATAGCTTTGGCTACGTCGTGTCCGGACTGATCAGGGAGGTTGCAGTCCAGCAGGATTGCATCGAAATGGCACAGTTTGATTGCTTCAAGTGCATCATGTCCTGTGCCGACAATCGTCGACGCTATTCCAAGTTGATCAAGTTGGCTTCTGAGAACAAACTGATTAGCGGGGACATCTTCAACAACCAGCAAGTGCAAATCGTTTTTAGCCAAAGATTGATCGGTGAAATTATCGCCGGCTTGCTGATCGCTGGTTATCCTTTTGATCGGAATCCAGAACTGGACTGTCGTTCCTTCTCCAGGTGTGCTTTCCAGTGTGAGTTGTCCATGCATTGCGCGAGAGAGTTCTCTGCATATCGTTAGGCCCAGCCCGCTTCCGCTGTTGCCGCGATTTGCTCCGGATAATTGTGAGAAGGATTTGAAAAGATGCTTCATTTCCCCCTTGGAAATACCGACTCCCGTGTCGCTTACCTGAAAGTGAAGATGGTCGTCATTTGACGTGTGCTCGACAAATACCGTAAGCGCTACTGAGCCGATTTCAGTAAACTTAACGGAATTGGAAACAATATTGCTCAGAATTTGCTTGATCCTGATCTCGTCAAGCAGCATTTGGCCGTTGACGTCATGACTGATCGAGATGAAAAATTCAAGTCCTTTTTTGTTGGCTTCGATCTGAAATGCTGGCGATAAAGAATCCAATAATTTCTTGATGTCGATGGGCTGCCGCTCGATCAGGATTTTTCTTTCTTCAATTTTCGAATAATCGAGAATATTGTTCAGCAATGTAAAAAGAAAATCTGCTCCATTTTTTGCGACTCCAATAAATTCCTTCATTTTTTGGGGGTCGGTCTGAATATTTGCGAGCTCTATCGAGGACAGGATATAGTTGAGTGGCGTTCGAATCTCGTGACTCATTGTCGACAGAAATTTTGCTCTTTGCTCTGCGTTTACCATTGCGATGCGCCGTGCGCGCCATGTCTGGTATAAGATTGAAACCAGAAATACGATAATCAAGATTATCGCGACTATGCGTGATCCATAGTACTTGATTAACGCCGATGTCGAAGGTTTTCCGTAGTCAACCGATTCGGTCCATGTTTCTTGAATCTTGTCCGATTCCTCGGCGCTTATCGTTGATATGGATTTCTGAATAATCGAGCTAAGCTCCGGTTCTCTGACGTTTGTTCCTATGCGCAAGGCCACCGGTAATTTTTGGATGATGCCTCCAATGAACAGCGACGAATTGTATTGCTGGCGAATCATTGGGTGCAAGATAGGCTCAGGACCAATCGCAACGGTGGCCTGGCCAGACGCAACAGCATTTAGTGCGTTGCTGGTACTGTTGTAGAGGGCGAGTTTAAGATTGGGGTAGTGTCGGCGTATCCATGCTTCATACGCGCCGCCGCCTCTAATTGCAATTATGTCGCCGTCAGAGAAATCTGAAAAATCGAAGAAAATCCGGTTCTTTGCATTTGTGACCACTACAGTGGTGGCAACAAAATAGGGTGCGGAGATTGCCATGTGTCCAACTGCTGTGTTAGGTAATTCAAAATCAGGCACGCCCGGGAGTAAATCTATTTTTCCGTTAATAAGATTTTGTACTGACTGCTTCCATGATTCGGTGTAGACAAATTCAAGTTTCAGGCCGGTGATATTAGCGATGTGCTCGAGGTAGCTTATTGTCAGGCCAGACGCTTTGCCATTTTCGGAATATTCGATCGGCTGCCAATGAGGGTCAATCGAGAAGCTAATAACTGGATGTGAGTGAATCCAGGCCCGCTCAGCGGGTGTAAAGTTGACGTCACTGGCATTGACTGTTTTTGTCATAATCAGTGCCGTTAAAATAAGGGATCTTGTAAAAGTCAAAAACATTTTCTTTCTATTTTAGAAGATGTTTTATACTGAATAATTCGGCATCGCTGGATATGCCAAGTTTTCGATAGGCTGACTGTTTGTGTCCGCTAATGGTTTTTCGATTTCTTGCGAGCTTTTTCGAAATTTCGGAAATCGACATTCCTATTAAAAAAAGCTCAATCACTTCTCGTTCCCGATGAGTGATGCCACGGAGAGTTGGGATTTCGTGAAGTGGTTCCCCGTCATCAACTGGTTTTGAGGCGTTTGATGTATTGAAATTATGAAGTTGCAAGAGGTGCTCCGGTACGTATTGTTTGCCGGATAGTATTTTTCGTATCGCAATCGCAATATCATCAATTTTACTTCCTTTCGAACAAAAACCATCCGATCCTGCATTTAAGGCTAGTGCTACGATGCTCGGTTTTGCGTGGGCGGTAAACGTCAGAATCTTGATGTCTGGATACTGTCTCTTTAATATTCTGGTCAATGTATGTCCATCCACGTCATCCGGATGCAATTCGAAGTCCAGAAGAAGAACGTCCGGAGTCTGAATTTTCAGGGCGTTGAGTAAATCACGGCTTCTCGTATAATGTCCGATGATCGATAACCTAGGGATCTCCCGAATTACCATCGAGATGCCATGTTGGACGATGTAGTGATCGTCTAGAATCATGATGGTCGCGTTTTTTTGCATCGAGGCTTCACTGGGTGAGGCAGTCATTTTTCTGGAACGGAAAGCAAGCCGATATTGATTCCCTAGTAGTATTGCTATTGGCGGACGTGTTCGAGGAGATAAAAATAAAAATGCTTATGAATTCTCCGTGGCCAAGGTCGGGAAAGGAGAAGTCTGATTGGGTAGTTGCGGTCGGCATGTTGGCCTATCTACGGTCGTGACATTGACGAACGAGGGGCGACAGATTGCGCAGAAATGTCGGTGGTTATCGCGGAGTTTGCCGATGCCCTCAGGAAATTTTGGGATGCTTTGCATCGTGCCCTCAAATAAAAGGGTGAACCCAAAAATTTTTCTAAAAACATCTCATATTTTGCCTTATGGCGTTGCGGGGGGGAATGAGAAATGTCTTGTGTCTTGTGTCTTGTGTGTTGTCGGGGCTACTAGCAGTTGGTGATCTGCTGTAGAAATCCTAGGCAGAATTGAATGTTAGTGTTTGGAGCAATTTTCCCAATTGGAACGGGAGGTTGGTCATGACAGTACTCGGTGGAGCGGATCGTGGCGGCACGTAAGCAGGCCGGGTTGGGTATGCCGGTGGCAGACCTGGTTTGGCAGTTGGGCATTTCCGGGCAGACGTATTACCGCTGGAAAAAAGCTATACGCGGGCTCCGAGTCGAATCAGGTTCGTGAACTGAAGCAACTCTAGGGGGAGAATGCACGGCTCAAGAAGTTGGTCGCGGAGCTCAGCCTGGATAAGGCCATCCTGCAGGATATCGCCACAAAAAAGTGGCTCCGCCAGCGCATCCGCGAGATCGCCCGGGTCTGTGTGCGATACGGATATCGGCGCGTCCACGTGCTGCTCAAACGCGAAGGCTGGCACGTCTGCCGCAAGCGCGTCTATCGGCTCTACGCTGAAGAGCAGTTGCAACTACGCTCGAGGTTGCCTAGGCGACGCAAGATGGTGGTTTCATGCCACGCTGCAGATAACGGCAGCGGGTTCTCTGGCCGTCTGCTGGACATGTGGGCGTACCACTACAAGGTACAGATCGACTTCAGTCGGCCGGGCAAGCCGACGGACAACAGCCTCAACGCGAGATCGAGGTTTGGCGCCGGGGCTACAATGAGACTAGGCTTTCAATGACTTGACACCGAATGAATTCGCCCGGCAGCATTGCCTTCGACCGTAGGTTGAGGGCTCATAAAGACCCGAAAACTAACGCTGCATTCTGTCCAGAAAACCGGAGCGGTTCAGGTCCCGGCAGTTCCACTTATCCGGCTGTCCGAATTTGAGCGACCACCTCTCTCGTTCATCGTGTGCATCTGTCCATTAAAAATTTAGATGGACACGATCCTCGCCTTCGAGTCTTACGCAATCAAGATGACTTCACCGGGTGCTTACTACCGATTCATCTTCCATCATGCCCCACCCACCGTCGGTAAGTTGACGAGGCCGCCCAAGAGCATTGGGCGGCAACGGCGCACCTCTAAAATATAGGAAAGGTCTCACGACAACCGCGAGAAGCCGAACACTGATACCTGCACTTATGCCACGTCAATCAGCTGTATCGCCATGCGTCTGCCAAGCTCCGCCATCTCGTCACGCGCGCCCCGGTCCATGAGGACGCCGGTTGACAGTGGGACGCAACCCGACCACACCGCGTCATCCTTCGCGATCGCCCATCGTGCGCCAAATGCACCCTCGCCTGCATCGAAAGGCGTGAAGTCGATGAGGTAACCCTTATAGCGAATGACGTAGCCGTCCATCGGTTATGTCTCCCGCCCCATAGGTCAAGGCACGGTGCAGGTTTGGCCTACTAACCACTAACCGATGATCCTCGCAAGTCTGCTCTCCGTACATAAGAAATATCTTCAAGCCTGCAGATTTCATGGGGCCAGTGCGAAACCCGGGAAAGTGATCCTTTCAGATATTTCTGAAGCAGCAGGGCCGCCCGATGAACTCGGACCGGGCATTGTGGCTGTGGCGCATTGCCGGCCTGCAGGTTCCACGCAAGCGTGTGTCGTTTCGCGCGGCCCCTAGTCGCACCCAGCGAGGGTGGCACGGCACGTCTGGGCGTACCTTCGTATTCGACGCGTCTCGCGCTCTGACTAAGGGACGGAGTTTGTATCGCCACCATCCTGAAGTGGGTTGCGCAGAACGGCATGGACATGGCGCCCAGCGGTCCCGGCAAGCTTTGGCAGAACGGCGCGGACGAAAGCTTCAATGGCAAGTACAGGGGCGAATGTCTGAGCCGTTTCGGGCTCGCACGCAAACAAAGGGCGTTATCGAGCAGTGGCGACGCTACTACAATGCCGTTCATCCGCATTCGAGTCTGACATACCTGATGCCCGACAAGTCCAGGCAGCCGTATTGTTCAACTGAAGCCACCGAGGCCGCTCTCCAAGATTGAACTGGCCCGAAGAAATCCGGCAGGTGACTTCGACATCACCTCATTTGAGAATTTGCACGACTTTAGTCTCCACGCCAATCTCGACCAGTGGTGGCGGGCTGATCGACGACGAACAGAAGTTGGCCGTGTGTTTTGAGTTCGGCAATGAGAGCGCGCAGTTTGACCTCATCGTTAGACAGCGCCTTGTTGTACAGGCGTTTTCGTTCCGGTCGAGAGCGACGGCGTGGCGATGGCCTTTGCCGACATCGACGCCGACGAATACATCGACGGAGCTATGTTGTTGGTTCTCTTGCATCGGAGTTTATGCAGGTTGAGCGGATTGGCCTGCAACATCGGGCGGCAAGTCTCGGCATCCACGTTACGGACGGCCTCAAGATGCTCTGGCCGAACCCCTGTTAGCGATCACCAGCCACCCACTAGGCCCGGCGACAACACCCCGGATCATGGAAGCGACTGGGGGCGAGAATCATGCTAAGCTTGGCTAGCCAAAGCCCCGATTATCGGGGCGGGAAGATAGTAATGGGGGCATCTTTGCTCATCAGCGTCAGGTCCGGTGCCGCAAAACTCGATTCTCCATCAGATACGTCGCTCGGGTAAGGTTTGCGTTTTTCCATCTACCCAGGTTACCAAGCCTGAGCTGAAGTTCCTAACATGGCCTAGAAGGGGAGGACACGACTGCAATGTCTCGCCCTTACCGACAAGCTTAATTGCTCTCAGCGATTGACGACCAACCTGAAACAGTACTGACCGCCTAAGACTGCTTTACGTGAACTTTAATCGTCGCAACATTCGATACCTGTTTGCCACGAATTACGACGTACTCCACAACAAATATCCCGTCTTTCGCGGCCACAGGTTTGAAGTTGAATTCTCCTGATGGGCTCACCGTAATTACAGCAAATTCCGGTGTCGGCACTGTAATTAGTTTGACTGCGTCCGGTGCGCCCAACGCTTCGGCCAGCAGGTTCGGTGGTTGGTTCAACGTTCCACCGACCCAGACAACCTCATCATAGTCCTGCGCTTTCAGACTGCGAGAAACGTTGATCGTTATGGGTTTACGCTCTGACACCCCAAATTCATTCTTCAGGGTATACCAGTAAAGGACCGCGCCACGATAACCAAGCGGCGCCGTGTAATCTAGCAGAATCCTATTGCTGTCGGCTCTGATTGTGGCAACTCCCCTGTTATCACTCACTGAAGGCTGACCTGCGCCTCCTTCCTTGCTGGTGAAGAGTTCCGCCCCGGAAATTGTCTCTCCTGCTTCATCCGCTGCGAGGTTGAACGAATGCGGAGTTACCCTACCGGCAGCAAGCACATCGTTTATGTCCAATTCAAAATGCTGTGCCGACGCGTGCGGCCGGGATGCTTTTGAAGCGGCATCTTTCGCGATTTGCTCCACTGTCGCTAGTTGCTTTTGTATCGCCTCGAGTTGGGAAAAATTAACGGCATCATGACCTTTTGTGCCGTTTGCAACCTGTGCCAGCACACGGGCGTTTGAGTTGCCCCCCGATAAGTCGATTCTCTGCACCTGTTTTTCGTGTTCGCCAGCACCCAACAGCAATGTTGTGCCGTCACTACTCAGCGTGAACGCGTCTTTACCGTCTTTACCGTCTTTACCGTCTGAACCAGAAGATCCTGTCAGCCCTCTCAACCCCTGAGGTCCTTGGCTGTTCGAGATTTTTCCCATCTCTGTGCTAACGTAACGCGCAACTTGGTTCCCGGTCACTGCAAAGTGATTATCCGTGGAAATAGCTACGTTCTCGGGTAGCCCCGCCAAGTTAGCATTCTCTGCTTCCCACTGCTTCTTGGTACGTGACCATAGAAGTGAATATTCCGCCAAACCCCGCGCATAGACAGCTAGCGCCGCCATGCAGTCCGTAATGCGATTTGTATCGGTACCACCCTCTCTTTGACATTGAGACCATATCCTACCTCTGGTGTCGAATGCCTCATAAAACGCATCTCTGGTCGAAGGTGACGAAGAGTAATCTTTATGAAACAGATAGTATGCGGTCCACATCGCTGTGATGTAGCCCTCTTCAACTTGCGAGGTTTGTGGGCCGATAAATTCCTTCCACGTGAACTCCGCGTAGCTCATCTGCATTGAACCGAGCAGAGTTCCAATAAAAATAACAGCTGCCCGCATAAATCGACCTATTGAAAAATGGAAATTCGAAGTATTAATCACAATATCTCCTCGACAAGAAAAAATTTAACCATGAAAATAAGAGGAACTTAAAGGCGGTTTTTGCGGAAATTCCAGAGGCTTGTTTTATGTGTGTGTCCCAAGCTTTACTGGGGCCAGTTACATACTCCATATCATTTCTGCAGTGGATTTTTAAATTTCATGCTTCGATGGGGGAGTGGACCTGACGCTCATGAGAAAAGATGCACCGAAATGCGACCCGAATTGCGCGAGCTGTTCAGCGCGCGCCGCGCTGGATAGTGCGAGTCGGCGTTGCGTGGTGTATGTTTCCGACCAATTTCCCACAGTGGGAGCTTACCCATCAACAGACTCAACGCTGGATTCGTATGGACTGCTTCGAAGTGACGGTGAGCGACGGGCGCACGGCGATGCGTGTGGTGTACTGGTGATATGGTTAGCCAAGCATCGGGATTCTCGACGGTTGCACGTTGCAGTCGACCGGCGAGAGGGGGCCGCGTGCGGGATATGAAGGTTATAACCGCAAGCGCGGCTGCAAGGTTCACATGGCAGTGGACACGCTGGGCAACTGTTCGCAGCTCATGTGAAACCAGAGAATGAACAGGACCGGGCACCCGCGCGGCAAGTTTAGCAGGCCACGGGACAGAAAGCAGGAATCGCGTTCGATTACCAAGACTACGCAGCCGAGGAGCCGGCAGAGGTGGCGCACGACGAACGCATCGGGCCTTTGCGTGGTTAAGGTGCCTGATGCAGAAAAGAGCTTTGTGCCGCTGCACCAACGCTGAATGCTTGAACGCAGCTTTGGCCAGCTTACTCGCTTCCGGAACTTGACGAAGAATGGCGAAATCTTGCCTAGACTCGGTTTCATCGTCGTTGCTATGCTTATTCATTTCGCAAACCTTGGCAATAGTTTCTAGCGGACTCTAGCCTAATGCGCATGGCACAAATCCATCCGCTTCGTCAAGAAGCTTTCATCAACGATGGCTTGGGCACCAGAGGAGATGTCAAAACGATTCCTTTGTCGACCAACTCCAGCGTAAGGCGCTTTACTCGGTTCGAATATGGCTTGAGCCCAGCCTCAAACCATATTCGAACCGAGTGCACAGACTAATCTTATCGTGAAGGTGTACATAGCAATAAGGATCGCCATTCAGAATCGACCCTCACCACACCTTTCTTCCGGGTCCTCGTACGACCTGCCTGTAAGAAAGGCGGTGCCTAATCACGGTTGCTTAGGACAACCCTGATCGCTCTCCAAGGCGAGCGCCGTAACTTCCGCGGTCCACCGACTTCATGCCTCTCATTAGGCCACACTCAGTTAGTTGCTGCCTATGAGAATGCTCTCATTGGCGTTATATGGAAAGCAATATTAGGGGCTTAGTCAATTTGACGGTGTAGAAGAGCAGTAATAAAAATAAAAGTCGCCTTCGCCGTCCACGACTTTCTGCGCAATACGCTGCTGGCAGCCCATCGCATCGATAGGGGCAATCGCCCCCTTGAGTTGCGGGGCATCGAGCGGTTCCGGGGCTACCCTGATTTCATTGGATTTTTCTGCCGTAGGCAGTTGCTTGAGCACCGCACCCAGCCATAGGCCAAAATTAGGTGGATGGCCCGCTCGCCGTGGTGATGCGAGCCGTGCACCGTCCTGCTGTCGATGGCCACCACCAGGTCGGCCAGTGTCGGGCTCGCGCTGCTCACCCGGCGGATAAAGCATATTTCGAACTGCTTCGAACTGAACAACGAGAAGACTCGCCCGAACGTATCATGAGAAGGAGCGCCCCTGCTCAAGGGGAATATGGCGATGCGGCCAGTTGAGCTTCTCTTCGCCCCACAGCTGGATGTTGACCCAGTTGTCTGCGCCGCAGAGAATTGCGCACAACGCCACCACCAGCATTTCAGTCGGATCGTAAGCAGACGTGCGGCTGCGTGGGTCGCGCAAGTCGCCAAGCGCTTCTTTAGTGCTCAGGATTCCTTCGTCTTCCGTCATTTGCGCCACGCAAAAGATAGAAGTAAACCCGAAAAAGCTCCCCGCTTGCAAGTCCCTGAGTAGGTGCTTGATAGTTCATGCAATCGCCCTTGGTTTTTGAGGTAATAAAGCGCGAAACAAGACATTTCTTATGTCTATTTTGTGGGGGGTGGGGTAAATCATAGTTGTGATGTTGTTGATCGCTTATCGTTGATATGAAACTAAATTTTCTCACTTTCTTTCACTCCCTGTTCCTCTGTCGTCGCGGAAAGCCGGTATCGCCTTCGCGGCTGCTGCTCGCGCTGTTTTCTCGTGTCGCATTGGTTGTGGCGTCGGCTAATGCCGTGGCGGTTGGTACTGGCAACGTGGTTCAGGGTAGCGCCACCATTCAGGGTGGCGCAGGGGCGCCGGTGACGACGATTAACCAGTCAACAGCTCAGGCGGTGATCAACTGGGATAACTTCAATATTGGCAAGCAGGAGTCGGTGACGTTCAATCAGCCTGCTGCGAACTCCGCCACATTGAACCAGGTCATGAGCCCGGATGCGACGCAGATCATGGGGGCGCTGAAGGCCAATGGCCGTATCTTCATCGTTAACCCGAACGGAGTGATATTTGGTCAGGGGGCGCAGGTTGACGTGGGTGGGTTGGTGGCGTCTTCACTTGGCATAAATAGTAACGATTTCATGGCGGGCAAGTGGAGCTTTGCGGCGGGCTCGACTCAGCCAGGGCTGGTGCAGGTGGCGCCGGGTGCGGAAATTACGGCGAAATCATTTGTGGCATTGCTCGGCAATTCAGTATCGAATGAGGGGACGATTACTGCGGGCATGGACCCGAACGCGGACAGCCGGGGTATTTCATTGGTAGCGGCGGATGCCGCGACGATCCAGATCGGTAACTGGAATGTGGTGATTGATAAGCCCGCAATGGATGCGCTGGTGGAAAACTCGGGCAGTTTGGTGGTCGGTGAATCGCAGGCGGACGGCTCGATCCAGCTGAATGCATCAGGGCGTAATGCGCTGATGGGAGTTCTGCTGAGTAACACCGGGACGATTTCTAATCTCAGCCGTGGCGTGGGCAGTGAGACGTCGCTAGTGTCGACGGGCAGCACGCAGGCGGGCGGCGAGGTGAGTGCGCTGGGTGGCAAGGTTGCCATCGGTGGTAACGATATCTATCTGAGCGGCAACGTGACGATCGGAGATGCGAAAACGGTTGATCCGGTGTTTGTGGAGATTGGCGGCACGGAGACGCAGCAGGTGACGCAGGCGGAGTCGAGCACAATCATGGCGATCAGCCAGTCGGATGCACAGATCAATATCTCGGCGCAGAAGGTGTTGGCGCTCTCGGGGGCGCTGTTGTCGCCCAATGGGGCAATCTCGCTGGCGTCGACGATTCTGGATACGGGACTGCTGCTGCCGGTCGCGGCCCAAATCAGCCTGTATGGTGTGGAGGTGCTGGCGGAGTTGCCATTGAAGACCGCGGACGGCCTTGTTGTATATCTGGGTAAGGATGGGAATTTCTATTCGTCGAATGGAGTGCTGCTGGACCCGACGGCCCATCTGTATTCGCAGAATGATCAAGATCTGGTGGATGTTGATGACCAAGCTGTAGCGTCGGCGGCGCCTAACCAAGGCAAGGATGTGTCATCCCTGTTCAAGGAGCAATTGATCCAGCTTGATTCTCAGGGTCAATTGCATGACTCGGTGTCCGGCCAATTGCTGGCTGATGGAACGGAAGTCCACTTGAAGAGTGCGGAGGCGAATGAAAGAGCATTCATTTTTCAGATTGAAGGGAAAACCGTTATTTCAATCTGGACTCCAGATGACTTTCGCGATGGGCGGACAAATTATCTATCTGTTTTTATGCCCGATGGCCAGCTTCAAGTGTTGAATCAATATTATCTGGCTATTCTGCCTGATGGTTCGCATCATTTGGTAAGTGCAGTCACGGGCAAGATTGTTCATCCGCCGAAGGGCCCGATAGATATGACGGCCACGAATGTATTTGCAGATGATCCAGGCAAGGTGGCGGTGCCAGAGGTACGGAAAAACGAAAATCGATCCTCCTCGAGAGGAATACTGGCCCTCGTGGAGAAGTTTAGTTATGTAGCGGTTCGGGATAGCAACGATATCGCGCGTGAGGACGCTCGTGAGGAACTGCGTATTGCGATCTCGAATGAGGTAGATGACGATCGCAAGAAGCTGATCCAGGAAATGAGTGATTCCGGTCGTCTGTTAGGTAAGTATGCGGCACGGACCTGGCTGCAAGGGAGGAGTGATGAGGATAGCCTGGCACATGAGCTCAGAGACGTGCTCAGCGTGCGGCTCAGCGATACCGAGAAGCAAACGGTGATGGCTAAGCACTCCGCGATGGAACTGGACAAGATGGTCAACGGTGTGCCGGGACTGGATGGGCGGATCATGCGTCGCCAGTTCGACAAGAAGGATCTGAAGGCTATCGAGGCGCAGGTGATGGCGCAGGTCC